>NZ_JBWLKN010000018.1:0-150906 GCF_059026195.1 Streptomyces sp. A01
CAGGGCCTGGGCCGACGTCGCCCGACGCACCCACCGCTCCAACACCGCCCGCTCATCAGCGGACAGCAGCAACGGCTTCAGCTTCGGGCCCCGACGAGGAACAGACGCACCAGCAGCAGAAGTCACACCACAACTAACGATCAACTACTGGCACAGGACACTAGGCCCTGTCCGGTGGGTCGTATAACTGACCGATGCGTGGATCGTTTCCGTCGTTGTGGGGCGGGGTGATCTGTCGGATGAGGAGTGGGCTCGATTGGAGCCACATCCGCCGAAGAGTGTGGGGCGGGGCGGTCGTTGGAAGAGCCACCGCACAGTGATAAACGGCATTCTCTTCCGGCAGCGGACCGGCATACCGTGGCGGGACTTGCCAGCACGGTTCGGGAAGTGGAAGACCTTGCATGACAGGCATCGACGGTGGTCGGCGGACGGTACATGGGAGAGGGTCCTGCGGGCCGTTCAGGCCGACGTCGACGCGGAAGGCCGGATCGACTGGAGCATGGTCAGCGTGGACTCCACCTCTTGCCGTGCCCACCAGCACGCTGCAGGTGCGCGCAAGAGCACACCTCGTGTTCCGGGCAGGCGTCGCCGACCCGTTCAGCACCGATCCGACGAGGCCCTGGGCCGTTCCCGGGGCGGTCTGACCTGCAAGATCCACCTGGCCGGTGAGGGCGGGCGCCGTCCGCTCGCCTTCGTGATCACATCGGGCCAGTGGGGCGACGCCCCACAGATGATCCCTATCCTGGAACGAATCCGTGTTCCGCACCCTGAAGGCGGGCACCCTCGCACCCGGCCCAACCACCTCGGCGCCGACAAGGTGTATTCGTCGCGCCGAAACCGCCGCTACCTGCGTCGGCACCAGATCAAGCACACGATCCCAGAGCCGAAGGGCCAGCGGGCGAACCGAAGACGTCGTGGCAGCAAAGGTGGCCGGCCCACCGGCTTCGACAAGACGATGTACAAGCGCAGGAACGAAGTCGAGCGGACGATCAACGCGCTCAAGAACTTCCGGGCCGTGGCTACGAGGTACGACAAGCGCGCGTACGTTTTCCACGGCACCGTCGCCGTCGCAGCGATCCGCCTATGGCTCCGTCCATGATCTGCCGGCAGAACCTAATCCTTGCGGCCTGTCGCAGCAACGGTCACACCGAGGCCAATCATGGTGAGCCCACCAGCCCCGCCGACCATGGCGAGCCGCCGCGGTGAGCCGGCAAACCAGCCCCGCGCGGTGGCCGCGACCAACCCCCACACGCTGTCACAAGCCACCGCGATGACGTTGAAGACCAAGCCGAGCAACAGCATTTGAAGCATGACATGGCCCTGGCCACGGTCGACGAACTGAGGCAGTACGGCGGCGAAGAACACGATGGTCTTGGGATTGGCCACACCGACCGTGAACCCCTCCCAAAGCGTGCGCAGGTTGCCCTGCGTGGGACGATCACCTGTGAACTCGGCATGCAACGATCCACGCTGTCGCACCGCCTTGACTCCGAGATAAACCAGGTACGCAGCGCCCACGAGCTTCAGCGCTGTGAAGACGAGGACTGAACGCTCCACGACGGTCCCGACCCCGAGGGCCACGGCCACGACAAGTACGTAGGCCCCCAGCGTGTTCCCCGCCACCGTGGCCAACGCGGCACGGCGGCCCTGCGCCAGTGCCCGCCCGATCACAAACAGCACACTGGGACCGGGGACCACGATCAGAAGGAATGACATGGCCGCGAAAGCCAGTAGACGGTCGGTAGACACCATGAAGCCCATCTAACACGGCGGCTCATCGCGTTCGCAGTCCTTTCCCGGCATAGACCCCATGCAGATCGGAGAAGAACCGGCCAGCGACTTGCTCCCCCGCCAGACGCCGCGAGCGGTCCAGCGACGACTCGCCGGACAGGCCCTAGCACCGTTCCGCCCACACGGCGGTGTTCTCGGTCGGTTCCTGGGGCACCGCCCGTCGCAGAGACCATGGCCGACGCTGGCACCGACGTGATCGTGCACGCCCGCCGCAGCGAGGTCGCAGTGCCCTGGATGGCCGTCACCCTCGCCTCCAATCCGCTGCGCGGACAGTGCCACTGCGTCCCTGACCGGCTCGTGCTACTCCTTGCCCCAGACCTCCCCCGCAGAGGGGCTGGGACTTGGTACGTTCGGGCGTATGACGCTGCGTTCGGTAGATCTGCGCAAGGAGCCCGTGGAAGCCGTACTGAACCGCGTGGAGCGGTCACTGGGGGTGTGCCTCGACCAGGAGACGGTGGTGCGCAAGCGTCGGTCTCTGGGGGTACGTACGAACCGCGACACGTGGGTGCGTATCGAGCGGCGCGGGCTCGACCGGATCGGGGTCCAGGGCGGGGACGGCACCGCGTCCGCCGAGGCCCTACGCGGGATCGCGAAACCGGCATGGCACGCCGGCGTCGCGTGGCGGGACGAGACCGAGCCGGTGATGTGGCGGGCGGACGAGACGGAGCTGCTGCCCGGGACGCCGGTGGGCAGCGCCGTGGTGACGGAAGATCCGCAGCTGTCCGAGGAGTGGTGGGCCGCGATGAACGCATCCCTGGATGCCCTCGCCGCGCAGCACACCAACCGGATCGCGTCACCGGACACCGAGACCCTCACGCAGGATCTGGTCACGGGAACGATCCACAGCGTCTTCCCCGGCGTCGATACGACCGTGGTCGACTGGCGTCCGGCGCATGCTGATTGCAACTGGGCGAACATGACGGCGCCGGCGTTCTGCGTGTTCGACTGGGAGGATTGGGGCATGGCCCCGCGCGGCCTGGACGCGGCGAATCTGTGGGGCGCGTCCCTCGCCGTCCCGACTCTGGCCGACCGCGTCCGCAGTGAGCGGCGTGACGATCTGGAGAGCCGGGACGGCAAGCTGATGACGCTGTTCGTCGCCGCGAAGATCCTCGGTCCTTATGCCGATCCGGCCGACACCCGTCTGGGGGCCGCCCGGGAGACGACGGATCGAGTGGTGAAGGAGCTTCAGACGCGCTGATGGCGGCCCTGGAGGAGCTGCACATACTCCCGCACGACTCGGTCGTCGACCTCGTACGCCAGAGCGCCGACCAGCTCCCGAAGGTGGTCGACGTTGTCCGTACCGACCGCGACTGCGTCGACCCGGGGCAGGCCGTAGGCGGAGCGGAACGCCGCCTGGACCCTCGTGGCCGGCAGGGAGTTCCGCAGGAAGATCCGCGGGTCGAACTTCCCCCACACAGCCTCGGTCGTACTGCCGCCGAAGGGGCTCATGCCCCACACCTGCGACGGCCGCCGCCGCGTCACCAGGGCCTCGGACGCTTCAAGGACGTCGAGCCCCACCAGCAGCCCTGACCGGACCATGAGGACATCAGGGCGGGGCGCGTCCAGGTCCACGAGCGGGCGCGGATCCCAGCTGGAGACACCCCACCCGCCGCACAGCCCCGTCTGCGCCGCGTCGGCCAGGACCGCGCACGCCTGCGCCAGCATCTCGGCGTCGGGGTGGGAGTGCTCGGGGTTGTGGAGGAGCACCGTGTCCGGCTCCCGTCCCAGTTCCTTCGCGGCCCGCTCGACTCCGGCGCGCAGCCGGGTGGGGGCGAGGGAGTGTTCCCCCGGGAAATACCCGACCTTGGTGGAGACCGAGAACTTCGGCAGGAGATCGCCGGCCACCGTCTTCAGTACCTCGTGTGAGCGATGGCGGAGGTAGTTCGAGGCGGTGTCGAGGCGCGCTACGCCGAGGTCGGCGGCTGCTTCGAGTACGTCACGGGCGCGACCAGACCGGTATAGCCCGAGGATGACATTTCCGTCAGCGGTTCGCACAGCCCCTCCGTGATGAGCAGGTCGGCCAGGGTGGTGGTGTCCTCGTCGGCGCCGTCGAGGTAGACCGGGTGGCCCGACAGGAGCGCACGGAGGCCCGGTTCCGCCCGTTCGTGGAAGGTCAGCCGCTTGCCCCCGCCGCAGACTTGGACCGTGCCACCAGAGCGGACGATAGAGAGGGCGAACTCGGTGCCGGCCGCGACTCCATCCGGTCGGCCGAAGGCGGCCACGTGCGGCATGTGGCGTGCGGGCGGGGTGTTGGACCGCAGTTCGTTCAGGTAGCGCTCGGGGCTGTAGGTGGTGGCGAGAGCGCTGAGCTTGTCCGCCAGCGCCTTGTGCGCGGTTCCTTCCGCACCCTCCAGATCGTGACGGAACGCTTCATCGGCGCGGGCGGAGTCGGAGAGGGAGTTGGCCCACGTGACGCCGGTCCGTTTGGTGAATCCGAACGTCACATGCAGCGAGTGGCCGCCGCTGCCGGAGCCGAGACGGGTGGCGGTGTGCCAGAAGCCGCGTGGGATGTGCATGACGTCCCCTGCTCGCATGGTGCCCTTCCACAGCACTTCCTCGGAGGGGGTGCGGTTGCGTTCGGCGTCGCGGTACATCGGCGCAGGCCGGGACGGGCCGCGCACCTCCCACGATTTCTCGCCGGAAAGCTGCACGGCGATGACCTCGTGGTCGTCCCAGTGCAGATGGAATCCGTCGGTGTCACCGACCGCGAGGTAGGCGTTGGCGGAGGTCAGTTCACCGGACCACCAGCCCAGGGCCCGGCAGGCAACTTCCAGTGTCGGGTCGAAGAAGTCCACGTGGTCCAAGACCGCGGTGCCGCCGTCGTTGAGGATCCGTCCGAGGGCCGCCATGTCGGCCTGGCTCACGGCCTGCCTGCGCCGGTTGACGTTGGTGGACAGGAACGTGGACGGGTGTATTTTGTCGCCTTCGGCGTAGCAGCGGAGCTGCGGGTTGGCCAGGTGGCGGCGCTTGATCAGGTCCAGCAGCTTGTGCGGGGTCAGCAGGCGGGCGGGCAGGTCCGGGTCCGTGAGATGACCGCGTGCGAACGCGGTCCCCACGGAACCCGGCCCGTCCCAGCCGAGAGCCTTCTCGATGTGGGTGACGAGCCGGTGTTCCATGGGCTCCCCCTATGCCTTCGGGAGGTTCAGGTCGCGGTTGTCGCCGTCGTCGCCCGCGCTGTTCTGCGAGCTGGTGATGTCGGACCGCTCGGACTCACTGCGGTCGTGCGCGGTCGCCAGTTCCTCCACGGCGATCAAGAGCGCGGGGCTGGTCCCCGCCTGAGTGGATGTCTTCTCCGCCAGCTCGTGCCCTTCCTCTTCGGCTTCCTCCGGCCGGATCTGGGCGGAAGGTCTGAGTCAACCCGCGCCTGCCGTATGGCAGTAGGGCGGGATTCGGACAGTGGTTCAGGGTGCCCCCGGCTCCTTCTGGGAGGGTCAGGTCCAGCCCATCGCGGTGTAGGGCGTGCCGCGGGAGATGGCCTCCAGGGCAGCGCGGGTGTAGCTCACGGTCGGGTCGGGCAGTGCAGCCAGCGGCCACCAGTCCCACTCGGTGCAGCGATCCGGTTCGAGGACGGTCGGGTCGCCGTCCCACTGGGCCGCAGCGAAAAAGAGCTGGATGCGAGGGATCGGGCTGCCAGGATCGAGAAGGTCGAGGGTGTGTACGAGCGACAAGTCGCCTTCGACGATGGCGAGTCCAGTCTCCTCCTTCGCCTCCCGAATCATGCAGGAAATGGCGGCCTCGGTCTCTTCGCGGTGCCCGGCCGGCAGGTGCCAAGTCGAGGGCGCGAAGGCGCTGCTCGCGTGACGCTTGCCGAGCAGGACGGCCCCGTCGCGGATGAGGACGAGGTGGGCTCCGACGATGCTGCGGCTGCGGTGATCGCTCGGCTCTCGGACCTGCACGGTGGGAAGCGGGCTGTCGCTGTCGCGGGCCGGGTGCGGATTGTCTTGATGAGCTTGGAGGACGGCAACGGCGCCGGGGTCCATGGTCATCTCCGCTGTCTCTTCGATGCGAGTCCAGCGCAACTGGATGCCTTCGCGCAGATCGATCTCGTGCGCGGGCCGGTTAAGTGTGCCGTGGTAGACGCGGACGCGGTCCTTGAAGGCCCCGTTGGCGTCGAGGGTATCCAGGGTGACGAAGCCAGTGAGGTCGGGGATCGTGAGGCCGGTTTCTTCGGCGAGTTCCCGGACGATGGCCTCGTCGCAGTGCTCGCCCTTCTCTGTGTTCCCGCCGAGCAGGGCCCACTGCCCCGAGCGCCAGATCGGCTTGTTCGCGGAGCGGAGGTGGAGCAGGTATCGGCCTTGGTCATCGGTGAGCAGGGCCGCGGTGCCGGGAATCACCGGCCAGTGGATCGTGATCAGCGTGTGGTTCTTGCTGAACACGTGAGGGCCGTCCGAGCTGGCGGCGGCCGGTGCGGCATCACGGGGCCGGACGGTGATGCGTGGGCAGAGAGCGGCGCGGTGATTGCGCTGCCAGTGCTGGACCTGCTCGGCCATCTCGGTGGCAGCCAGGTGACCGGTCGGCCCGTAGCCGTGGATGACGAATTCGTAGAGGCCGTTGCCGTCGTCGCTGTCCCCGATCCGCTCGGTGGCCAGTCGCGCGAGCGAGGCGCCGCGCACGATGGCAGCGCCGGGCCAGTGCGGGGGCGGGGGGCTGATGACGCCGTTGTCGCCCTCGGGTTCGACGGACAGGCGGCAGAAGCCGGGGAGCGCTCCGGCTAGGTACAGAGCGAGGGAGTCGAAGGGCTCCTGCCCCCGGACGGTGACGTTCGTACGGAGCGTGGTGGGGGCTTTGTCGAAGGCCGGGGCGAGTTGGTCGACGGGCAGCGGAGTGCCGTCCTCGAAGGCGAGGTGGATGCCCCGGCCGGGGATGGTGCGACGTTGGCTATCCCAGGCGCCGGCACCCTGCATGGGAACGAACCCGCACACGGTGAGCGGCTCGTCGCTGGTCAGCGTGCCGTCGTGTTTGGTGAAGCCGATGGCCCACACGTACTGGTGCAGGCGCAGCGGTGTGATGAGGCGTCCGCCGCCGGCGACCAGGTGGATCCACGGCAGGTCCCAGGTGTCGACGGTGACGATCACGGCGTCGAAGCCGTCGTCGGGGACGGCATCGGCAGGCAGGTGCTCGGCGTCGGCGGTAATGACGCGGACGCGGTCGTATCCGGCCGCGGCGAGGAAGCGGGTGGCGCGGTCGGTGACGGCCGCGTCGATGTCGACGGTGGTGACGCTTCCCGTCGGGCCGACAAGTTCAGCAACCAGAGCGGCGTTGTAGCCGCCGGATCCGATCTCCAGGACGCGGTGGCCGGGCTGGATGTGGGCTGCTTCGAGCATGTCGGCCTGCAGCCAGGGCGCGGACACGGAGCTGATGATCCGGCCGTCGGGCGCGTGGCGGGTGGGGATGATGTCGTTGGCGTACGCCTTCTCGGCGGGCACTTCGGGGGCGAAGGCGTGACGAGGCACGGTGCGGAAGGCATTCTCGACCGCGGTGGTGCGGATGTGGCCGGCTGCCAGGAGTTGTTCGGCGAGCTGGTGGCGCAGGTCGCTCGCGTCGTCGAGTTCTGTGGTGGGAAGAGTCGTCACGGTGGGCCTTTCGTCGGGCGGGGTCATGCGGGATCCGCGACAGTGGGAGATGCGGGGTTCGGGATGCTTCCGGTGGGGGCGCGTATTGGGCGGTATGTCACCACCTCCCGTACGGTGCCGGGCGGGCGACGCCGCACCCGGCGAAGGGGAGCCTGCCCGGCGCGCTCGGGTGGGGGAATCGGGAGACTGTCGTGTGCGGGCTCATGGGTTCACGCTCCGGCCCACGCGGCGGTTGTAGTGGGTCCGCAGGTTGTCGAGCATGGTGTGGGCGGCGTCGACGGTTTCCACGTCGCGGTGCTCCAGACCCCACTTCAGGGCGCTGACCGAGTCCAAGGCGCCGTACACGAGACAGGCGTGCTGCTCGTCGGGCGTGAGGTGGCGTCCGTAACCGTCGTAGAAGGCGGTACGGAGTTCACGGCGCGCGGTGAGGATGCGCAGTTCGAGGCGAGGGAAGTCGCGTTTGACGGCGGGCTCGACGCAGGTCCGCTCGAAGTCGATCACGCGCAGGGTCCGGGTGGCGCTCTCCCACAGCCAGTTCCTGGGCTGGTAGTCGGCATGGGACACGTGCGTCGGCAGCGCGCAGGGAGGCTCCCGGGTGAGGTCGCGCAGCATCACGGTGACGTCGGAGGGCAGGTACAGCCCGGCGTCGTTGAGCATTGTCTCCACGGCGGCCTCCCACTCGTCCTCGACCTCGACGGCGGGTGAGAGCGCTCCGGTAGGGGCGGAGTGCAGCATGGCGAGCAGGCAGCCGGCCTGTTGGTACGCCTCCAGCTCCTCCCTGCCCTCCAAGGGGCGGCTGCGCATGCTGTGGCCAGCGACGGGAGTGATCACGATGGCCCGTGCTTCGGCGTCGGCGGCGACCAGCGTGGGAGCACGCCCCGCGCCGAGACAGTGGGTCCACCGCCTGTACGCGTCGACCTCGCGACGGTGCCCGTTTGGACCGGCGTGCCGTTTGACGAACCACCGCTGGCCGTTACCCCCGCGTACCTCCCAGACCTGGGGGCGGTCAGGGCCCGGCCACGAATGCTCGGAAACCAGCTCGAACGTGCCGGCCACGGTGGAGATGAGGTCTTCGATCCTCGCGGGGATGTCCTTCATGCCGTTGCGCCCCTCCGGTCGTCGCCCACCCGGATGGTCACTTGAAGTGATCCGGTGAGCGCTCAGTGCGGTCGTGTTGTGCGGGTTGTAGCTTGCCAAGGGCCACTGACAACGCGGCCTGTGACCGGTTATGCGACCTGGTGGCCGCCCATTCCGTGGGATGCGTCGAGCACCGCGAACTTCCAGCCGAGCGTGATCAAGTAAGGGGCGTTCTCGGCACCCCAGCGTTTGCGCAGGGCGCGGACCCTCTTCTTCATCGAGTCGTGGGACAGGCCGACGTGCTGCGCGATCTCGGTGTAGGTACCGTCCAGGGCCGGGGACCAAAGGATCTTGGTCTCGACGTCGTCGACGCCGCCGGGTGGCGGTGCGGTCGGCTCCGGCCGGGGCAGCTGCTCGGTGACGTAGCAGGCGTGGGTGAGGGCGTGACGGTGGCGTACGCCGACACGGCGGTTCCCGTGCGACATCTGGATCGCGACGGTGGCTTCGGACAGGCCCAGTTCGGCCGCCGCCTTGCCGGTGCTCAGACCCTGGGCGAGCTTGCCGGCGATCTTCAGCTGGGCGGGTGTCGGATGCGAGGCGGCTATGCCGAGCCGTGCGGTCATCAGGGGATCCCTTTCGGACGGAGGGGTGGTTGTGCGTGTCGTCTGGGCAGGCCCCGGCCGAGAGGGGACGCTCCCGGCCGGGGACTGGTCATGGGGAGGCGGCCGTCAGGCGCGCGTGAACCAGCGGGTCTGTTCCGCGTCGGTGACGATGCCGCGGTGGTGGTCGAGTTCGAGTTGCGCGAGGTGGGCGTAGTGCTCGACCACGTCCTTGCCGAACGCTTCTTGGGCGACGGGGCTGTGCCGGAACGCGGACCGGGCCTGTTCGAGGGTGAGCGGCACCAGGGGCGTGTCCAAGGCCTCGTAGGCGTTGGAGGCGCACGGCGCCGGCGGGGCGAGCTGCCGCTCGATGCCGTGGGTGATCGCGGCGATGGCAGCGGAGAGCGCGAGGTAGGGGTTCGCGTCCGCTCCCGGTACGCGGACCTCCAGGTGTACGCCCGCGCCGTGGCCGACGACCCGCACGGCGCGGGTGCGGTTGTCCGGCCCCCAGGTCATACGGGTGGGGGCGAAGGAGCCGGGTGCGTACCGCTTGTAGGAGTTGACGTTCGGCGCGTACAGCGGGGCGAGCCCGGGCAGCGCCGCGAGCAGCCCGGCGATGGCTTGCTCGCCGGTCTCGGTGAGCCGTCCGTCGGGTTCGGCGAGCATCGGGGTGCCGCTGCGGGTGAGGGAGATGTGCGAGTGGAGTCCGCTGGCGATGCCGGTCTGGGGGGCGGCCATGAACGTGGCCGTCATGGCGGACCGGGCGGCGAGCGTGCGCACGGCGTGCTTGAACACGCTGTGGTTGTCGCACGCGGGCAGCGCAGGCCCGTGGGGGAAGGTGACCTCCACCTGGCCCGGGGCGCCTTCCGTCTTGATCGCCTCGACGGGCATGCCGGCCCCGGACAGCGCGCCCTGCAGGCGCCGGGAGAACCGGTCGCACTCCGGGGAGTGGTCGAGGGCGTAGTCCAGGTTCTCCCCGGTCACTGGCACGAGCCCGCCCCCGCCGACCTTGTCGCCGTTGCTGAAGGTGCCGCGGTAGAGCACGAACTCCGTCTCCAGGCCGGCCTGCGCGTGAAGGCCGTGGGCGGCGAGGCGGGTCAGCTGGTGCCGCAGGATCTGCCGCGGCGCCACGTCGACTGGCTCCTCGTCTCGTCTGAGCGCGTCGCCGAGCACCAGCGCGGTGCGCGGCATCCACGGCAGGGACCGCAGCGTCGAGGGATCGGGTTCGACGGAAAGGCCTTCGTACCCGCTCGCCCACGAGGTGAGGGCGAAGCCGTCGGCGGGCGTCCATCTCGGCGTCGGTGGCCAGGAGGTAGGCGCACATCTCCGCCCCGCCGTCGAGGACGCGGTCGAGGAAATGCCGCGCCCCGTACCGCTTGCCCTTCAGGCGGCCCTGCGGGTCCGGCACGGCCAGGAGCACTGTGTCGATCAGGCCGGCGCCGACGGCTTTGCGTAGCTCCTCGACGCTGAAGACTCGGGCCGGGCGCCGAGGCGCGATGGGGATGGCGTCGGTGGCGGTCGGCGTCGGGCTGCTGGAGTCCGACGAGGTTCCGGCCGAGGTGGGCAGGGGCGGCATCAGACGACCTCTTCCTGAATCTTGGCCATGCCCGAGCCGGCGTCGGCCGAAGCGGTCGGCACCTTGTAGTCACGTCCCGCGACACGCCACCACAACGTGGCCAGGGCGAGGACGACCGCCAGGGCGATGGGCGCGTAGTTGAAGGTCTCGACGGAGACGAGCCCGGTGTCGGGGCGGGTCTGGGGGGAGGCAGAACAGCACGGTGACGAGGGCCACCCAGACCACGGCGACCGTGCCGACCGGTACGCCCCAGCGGCCCAGGTTCCAGGGGCCGGGCTGGAAGCGGTGGCGGTTGCGGATCCGCAGGTAGATCGGGATCGCGTACGCGGGCGTGATGCCGATGACGTTGATCGCGGTGACGGCGGCGTACGCGGTCGGGCTGTACAGCGACGGCAGCGCCAGGGCGGCGGCCACGATCACGGACAGCCACACCGCGCGGGTCGGGGTGCCCGTACGGGCATCGGCGTGACGCCACAGCCTTGCCCCGGGCAGGGCGCCGTCCCGGGAGAACGCGAACACCATGCGGCTGCCAGCGGCCGTCTCGGCGTTGCCGCAGAGCAGCTGCGCGACGATCACCACCAGCAGCAGGGCCTTCGCGCCGGCGAGTCTGAGGGCGTCGAGGAAGATCTGCGCCGGCGGAACCCCGGTGGCGGTGGCCTGCATGGCGGCGTAGTCCTGGATGGCGAACGTCAGCCCGGCCAGCAGCACGAACCCCGCCAGCCATGACCAGCCGATCGCGCGCACGATGCCGCGGGATGCGGAGACCTGGGCGTTGGTGGTCTCCTCCGACAGGTGCGCTGAGGCGTCGTACCCGCTGAAGGTGTACTGCGCGAGGAGCAGGCCGATCAGCGCGACGTACCACCAGCTGGACCAACCGGTGTCGTTGACGAACTCCCCGAACATGAAGGACGGCGACTGGTGGTGCGACGGGACGAGCGCCAGCGTGCCGACGATCAGCGCGACTCCGCCCAGGTGCCACCACACGCTGACGGAGTTCAGGATGCTGACCAGCCGGACACCGAACAGGTTGAGCGTGGCGTGGAGAGAGCCAGGATGCACAGGTAGATCGCCATGATCTTGCCGGGCGTCGGGACGAAGCCGAACTGCAGGTTCAGGAAGGCTCCGGTGAACAGGGCAGCGCCGTAGTCGATACCGGCGATCGCGCCGAGCAGACCGAGCAGGTTCAGCCAGCCGGTGTACCAGCCCCACTTGCGCCCGCCGAGCTGCTCGGCCTGGTAGTACAGGGCGCCCGAGGCGGGGTACGCCGAAGTCACCTCGGCCAGGCCGGCACCCACGAGCATCACCATCGCGCCGACGAAGACCCAGCCCCACATCATCACAGCCGGGCCATCGGTCCCGAGCCCGAAGCCGTACAGGGTCATGCAGCCGCTCAGCACGGAGATCACCGAGCAGCTGATGGCGAAGTTCCCGAACGGCCCCATGCGGCGGGCCGGCACCGGCTCGCAGCCCAGCTCCCGCAGGAACGCGTCGTCGGACGAGGCCCCTTGGGCGCGGCGGGGTGGGCGTGTTCGTATCACTGGACATCCTCCGTAAAAAGGAGCGGAACGGAGTCGGAAAGGGCAGGCGCATGCCATTGGCCATGTGCTGGGGTCGTCGGTCAGCCGTGTGGCACTGTGCGGGGTGCGTGTGTGCGGGCGAAGGACATCGACTCCCGGCGGGCCCGCAGCAGCAGGGCCTCGCCGCCGTCGGGACGGTTCGGGTTCTCATGGACGGACGCCCAGGGCTCGAGGGCGGCGTAGGGTCCCGCAGCCGTGAACACCTCCGCGGCCTCCACGTACCGGTGGCCGACCCACAGCGCGTAGGCGAGATGGTGCAGGTCGGTGACCGAGCGGGGCGCGGGATCCGGCTGCCGGAACCAGTGGTGGAACGCGTTGAGCGTGTACCGGATAGTCGATTCCTTCGCCCACTGCCGCCGCCACAGCGGATCGGCACGGTGCCGGAGGGACTGCCGCCGGCACGGCTCGACCAGCGCGTACAACGGCAACAGCAGAAGCGGGGAGCCCGCCGGAGTCCACGAGGCCACCCACCGACCGAAGTCGAACACCGTGGCGAGCGAGGCCGCCGCAGGAACGTCGCGGGCCAACATGAACTGCAACACCCGGTGAAACGCCTCCCGGTTGTACGGGTCGCGCTGGTTGACCGCGTGCAGCAGCCCCCACGGGCCGGTCGGCAGCATGGGCTCCGCCGACCGCTCGCGGTGCTCCCGACGCACCTGCCGCCCGTCGACCTGGGAGAGAGCAAGCAGGCACACCCAGGGCACCGGATCCCGCGCCTCCCGGTGCGCCGCTAACAACGCCGCATGTCGGGCCGCCTCCTCCACCATCGCGGCGCTCGCGTGCCGCTGGTGATGGGCGCGCACGGCACGCTCCGCCGCCACGCGGGCCTGCATCACCTGCGCGTCTTAGCTGTCCGGCTCCTCGGCCAGCCACACACCGACCACGTCGGAGCGAGCCGCCGTGACCGCCAGCACCTGCCTACGCGACGTCCGCAGCCCCCACCACTCACCGGTGGCAGCCAGCAGAACGCGGGCCGGCCTCCAGCGGCCCGCCTGCAGCTCGACCAAGGCGAAACCGAGAGCCTCGTCGGTACCGGCCGGGTGGTACACCGGGCGCATCACAGCACCCCGCGCCCCGGGCAGCCGCCAGCCGCGGCCAGAGGCCGGTACGGCCGGAGCCGAAGGCCCTCTCGTGCACCGCGGACGAGCGTCGTGGATCTCGCAGTCATCGAATGATTCCTCGGCAGAGACATGGACGATGGAGCCGGACAGGAGGCTGAACCGTGGCCGGTCTAGAACTTGATGCCGCTGATCAGCCGCGCGACGTTCGCCGTGACCTCGGAGATCGCGGGCGCGATCGAGGAACTCGCCAGGTAGAAACCCAGGAGGGTGCACACGATTGCGTGTCCGGCCTTCAGCCCGCCCTTCTTGACGAACAAGACGACGAGCACCGCGAGCAGTACGGCGGCGGACACGCTGACCACCACAGTTGCGCACCCCCTTCTCGAGTCGTCGGCGATGAACCTCGCTCCCCACCCATCGCCTACCTCGCAGCTCACGCCGACTTCCCAGATGCATACAGACGAATCGGCACGAGAGGTACCAAGGCGAGCCGAGCATGCGCTGTGCAGCGCAATCGGCCCTGGGTGGAGGCTGATCGAGGCACAAGACTGACCGGGAATGTCCCGGCGCGCACATTCCGCGGGTGATACCACTGGGGTGATCTCGGCCCTGGACGGACTGCTCCGTGGCGGGCGCGGTTTCGTACGGCGAGGCGAAGGGTGACTGAGCGACGCTGCGATCAGTGCAGCTGCCGTCTGAGCCAGTACAACCCGGACAGCCGGTGCTCCGCCTGCGCCCGATCGGACATCCCCGCTGACCCCGCCTTACCCACCGTGCCGAGGAGGGTGTGGCAGGACATCGACGTTCAGCGGGCCCTCGCAGCCCTCGACTTCGGCACAGCCAGCCGCCTGATCAGACAGCGAGGCTGCTTGCGCCAAGAGGACATCGCCCAGCTCACTGGCCTGAGCCAAGCCTTCCTGTCCATGCTGGAGTCGGGCAGGCGCCGCCTCACGAACATCGACAAGATCATCGAGTTCCTGACGGGAGTCGGTGCACCCGCCGAGCTCGTCCAACTTCCGCGCCGTCGTCCCTCGGGCGTGCCGCTCCGGCAACCCGTCGACCCGGCAGCAGGCGATTTCGACCACATAGATCTTGTCCGCGAAGCCGTACTCCGCGACCCTCTCCGCCACGCTCTCGGCGGCGCCCGGCGGGCACAGCGACAGGACGAGATCCGCGCGCTCAAGGAGCTCGCCGAGGTCATCCACGGGCACCAGATCGGCATCGACCGCCCGCTGTGCTGTGGCGCGGCTTCGCCCGGTCGGGCACCACAAGACATCCGTGCCCTGTCGACGCAACTGGCCGCCTACTGCGGCTCCCATGCTGCCGGGGTGCAGAAGTCCCACAGTCATGCGGCGACTGGTCATCGTGCCTCCCATTCCAGGTCTGCGGCCACCAACAGGTCAATCGCGGCGCGAGCACCGCTCACCTCATGGTCGGGTGCGAGACAGCCGTCCGGCCAGGCGACGCCCCGGTTGATCCACACTGTCCTGAGACCGGCATTCCGGCCGCCGCCGATGTCGGTGACCGGGTTGTCGCCGACCATCCAGCCGATGCCGCCGCCGTCACCCTTGCACTCGCGGATCGCTTCCAGGAAGAAGGCTCGGTCCGGCTTGCGGGCGCCGGCCCCCTCGGAGATACACACGGCGTCGACGCGCCTGGCGATCCCCGTGGCCCGCAGCTTGGCCCACTGGATGTCCGTCGCCCCGTTCGTCGCGATGCCGATGCGCCAGCCCGCAGCCCTAAGCTCGTCCAGGCCGACGAGGACGTCCGAGGGGCAATGCACTGAGGTGGCGATATCAGCGCAGTAATCCCTCCATAGCTGCTCAGCGGGCTCAGCGAAACCAAACCGTGCACGTACCTCTACGAAGTACCCAGGTCCCGCCCGGTCCTTGAACAACTGGTGGACCCACTCGGCCTCCCGCGTGCCGAGACCCCTCAGGGCGCAGAACTCGGCTGCCCATGCCGCGAGGGCGAGCTTGCGGTCGATGAGCGTGTTGTCCAGGTCAAACAGGACGAAGGGCTTCATGATGTCCGTCTGTCATCGGCACGCCAGGACGCCGCCTTTACTCGCCGAAGGTGAGCAGGGGTACGTCGTAGAGTGCGGGGTTGCGTGGCCTCGTCATGGTCGGCGAGACGACCTCCACGACGAAGAGCTCGCTGAGGAACTGGATTTTGGCGCTCAGAAGGTGGCTGGTGCGGCCGTCGGCCGACTGAGCCTTTAGGCCGGCGGACACGTGGATGTGCGGCAGGATGCCGCCGGTCAGAGGATCGTGGGCGAGCGTGCCCGCGCCGAAGGCCTCGACGTTAGTGACGTAGGTCTTGGCCCAGACCGGGGCGTCGGGATCTTCGAGTTTCTCGCAAGCGCCGACGATTTCGGCTTCGGCAAACGCGCCGATGAACGAGGGAATGTAGCCCTGTCATACCCCGTGGTCGCGACAGAACGCGGAGAGTGTGTCGACGAAGTCCTCGCCGTGGTCGAAGGTGACGCCGAAGGTTCGGCCGACGGTCAGTTCATGGGCGCGCACGGGTGTCCTTTCGAGGGGGTGACGTGTGTGACTCAGTGCGCGAAGACGGCGAACTGCTTGGTGATCGTCTCGCGGTCCGCGTGTTGGGCGAGCAGCGCTTGGAGCAGGAGACGAGCCTGGTAGGGACCGAGGTCGCCGGCCGGGATGAGCCCGCGGTTGATCAGGTCCTTCTCCGAGCCGGGGAAGCCGTACGTGCTGGTGAGGACAGGGCCGTTGCCGATGCGCGAGGCGAGGACCACGGGGATGCTCGCGGCGAGCCGGTCGATACTCTCGACCAGTCGCTGAGGAACATGTCCTACGCCGAACGCGGCGACGACAAGCCCGTCACAACTGCCGTCCCATGCCGCGAGCAGTGTGCCGTCGTCGCCGAGGCAGACCGTGTACAAGCCCACACGCGCGTCACGGTTCGACGGCGCCAGGGTACCGAATCGGCGGGGCAGCGGGCCGGCCAACCGCACACGGTCCTCCGCAACCCGGCCGATGGGCCCAGTCCCGGGGGACGCGAAGGCGGCAGGGCTGGTGGTGTGGGACTTGCGGACATGCCGCGCGGCGTGGATCTCGTCGTTCAGGACGACCAACGCCCCGGCTCCGTGCAGCTGCGGGTCAGCTGCGGCGACGACCGCCGCGTACAGGTTGGCGGGTCCGTCGGGTCCGGCCATGGTGGGGTTGCGCATGGCACCGGTGACGATGACCGGCTGGTCGTGACCGTGGTGGAGGTCGAGGTAGAACGCGGTCTCCTCGATGGTGTCGGTGCCTTGGACGATCACGACCCCGTCGACGCCGCCACCGTCGAGGGTCCTACCGATCGCCGCCCCGAGCTCCTTGAGGTCCTCGAACGTGAGCGACGCACCGGGCACCCGGCGAAAATCGTGCACGCACAGGTCGACGCCGCGACCGTCCAAGCCGGGGACGGCCGCGAGAAGGTCATGGGCAGAGAGAGCCGGGACGACTCCACCGGTGGCGGGGTCGGTGGTCATGGCGATGGTGCCGCCAAGAGAATAGACAGCCACCGTGCGTGTCGCGCCCACCATCGCCCCCAACTTCCGTTCCGTCTCGCACCTATCGGATCTCATGCTCGGAGATCGTTCCCTGCAGGCTATCGGGTAGTAGCCCCCACAAGGGCACCAGCTTCGGACTGCAGCTCGGCGGCCACGTATGCGCAGGCCCGGTCCAAGGCGCCGAGGCTGAGGTGTCGGCTCCGGGGCCTGGCGAGTTTGGTGGTCCCCACAGCAGCGAGCTGTCCGCAACGGCGAATCAACCAGGGACGGTCGATGCCCAGATAGTCGGCAGTTGCCGACAGTCGTACCCCAGGCGCGGGGCCCGTGGTCATCGTGTGCGCTCGCGCGTGGCCGGTGATGTCCGCAAAGGCCCGCAGGGAACGCGCCCCGCCGGTAACGGCTGTCTGGGGGACGGAAGCAGCCCGTACCCAGGTCGCGATGGCAGCCCTGTGCCCTGGCACGAGCACGAAGCCATCCGTCTGCTGGAGGTCCGGTTCGTCGGTCAGCCACGTCGTGACGCCGTACGACTCCATCAGCGCGATAGCGAGGAACAGCAGCACGCGCTCGTATGTGGGCGAAGCAGCGACTTCTGGGCCGGGAATGCAGAAGGCGCGCCCCACGCCACTGTGCTCGCGCTCGGGAGCCGTCATCTGGAGGTACCAGTGCTTGTGCTCGAAGTGTAGCCAGGTCGCAGCCTCCTCTCCGCGCTGTTCCCGGGTCCAGAAGACCGGATCGCCGGCTAACTCGTCTCGCTGGTCGAGGATGAACTCCGCGCACGCCCGGGAGCCGACAAGCATCTGGGACCCGTCGGTGAGGCCACCCAATGCGATCGGCCCGCGGCCTCTAGTTAATAAGTGCTGCGGAAGAAGACCGTCCTCCCCGTGAAGCACTGCGTCACCGCCCAGGACAGCGGCGTCGAAACCTGCCACGGCCCAGAGAATCCCGTACGTGAGGTCGTCGAGCTCGTAGGCCACGGGGACGGCGAAGGTGCTCCCCGCTTCCCCACGAGCGCCCTCTCGCGCGTCCACCACGAAATACTGCCGCGCCCCATCCACAGTGTGGTGTGCGGCGAGCAGGGCCCTGAGAGGCATCCGGCTCCACGCCTCGGACTCCCTGCTCGACCCGATTCGCAGGGCGTCGCTGCGGAAGGACGTGGCCGGTCCAGACAGGGTGGGGAGCGCCGTTGGTGGCAAGTTCCGCCCAGCGGGAAGAAGGAGCTGTCCGGGTCCCTCCCGCAGCGCCAGGTGATCGCCAAAGCCGTCCGCCGCCGGCGAGACCAGGGCGTTGTCGGGCAATGGGCCTAGGAGCCTGCCAGGTACGCCGAGGGCCTCGCTCCACTGTGCGAATTGGCGACGGTCGCTGATCCTCTTCCGACCCCGCTCCAGCCGGCTGACTTCGGCTTGATCAATATGGACAAGCCTGGCGACAGCTTCCTGCGAGAGTCCGGTGTGCTTCCGGAACAGCCTCACGACCACGCCGAGGTCCCAGCCGCGAACAGCCGCCTCGACGTCCGGGTCCGCCCAGAATTCAGGTGCCACCCTGGGCGCCACGCCCTGTTGGCAGGGCCCGCATCGCGGTCCCGAATTGAACCGGCTGAGCGTCGCGCGGCACACCAAACAACGACGTTCTACCCCGCCGCCCATCCCTACCTCACCTGTACCTGATCAGGCGAACCCCCTCAGCGTGCCCAGGCTCCCACAGGCACCACCACGCTGTCGCGCGGTCGTCACGGCCGCGCGTGTATCCGTTAGGAATCGGCCACAACTGCCCCTCGTTCCTCTTCCTCCGTCCGCACGGAACAAAGCTGGGGCCGCCGTTGGCGGCCTCAAGTCAGACCCCTCTCCGCTCGTGCCTTGAGCCCGTCGCTACCGGGAAGGATGTGCCCGGACCGGGCGGCGCAGTCGTGCTCATCACCCCGCTCGCCGCCGACACTTCGGCCGCGTGACGCGGCGCGCTCGACGGAGGATGAACCCGCCCAGCCGCTTTCCGGGCGGTCCACCGCCGAACGCCGCGACACCGAGGGCCTGGCCTTCATGATCCTGCGTGCCCCGCATCGAAACGAGTCCGCACCGCAGGCCGGGCTCTCGACCGCCCGTACACAGCACACACCGGCCAACCCCCAGAGCACTGTGGACGATCGCCGAATTGCGCGATCGTCCACATGTGAGAACGCGCGAGGTGAGGTAGGGCCTACTTCGGTACGTCACGGCGGCGCCGTAGAAGTCGTGGGGCGACCAGGACGAGGACTGCCGTGCCGACCAAGGTCCCCCACAGAGCTGCCATGGTGCCCAGCCGTTTCGCCCAGCGTCATGTTGCCGAGGGCGACGGACCTGCTCGCCACCGCGATGACCGCGACGAAAGTCGCCGACACCGCCGCCGCCCACACCAACAGCGCGTGGTCGGCGTCCCTCATGGGTCCGCCCACCAGTTGAGCCGCCGACGGGTGCTCAGGCAGTTCCGGATACCGCCGGCCCCAGCGGCGCTCCCGCGCGGCCAGCATCTCCGCGTGACGCCGCCCGTCCTGGATCATGTCGCGGCGACGCCGATACTGCTCCTGCAGCAGTTCGTCGCTGCCGCGCCCGCCAGCGGCGGGCAGCTGCGCAAGCGCCTTGTCGATGCTCCCGCAGGCCGCCTCGTGCTCAGCACACAGGTGCTGTCCGTACGCGAGCCAGTGCCACATGCCGTGATCGTCCGGCAGCGCTGCGACCGCTTCCTTGGCACGGTCGCGCAGCTCCGTGCCCTGGGTATCGAAGGGGCGCGCGGCGGACAGCCCGTTCAGGCACACGTCCGTCACGGCGCAAACAGGCTGCCGTCGAGCACGGCAATGGCGATCGGACGGGTGTCGAGCCGTGCCAGCTCTGCGTGCTGGACACTGCCCGGATCGGGGTGGCCGGGCACTCTCTGGGCGGCGTGGCGGCGAATCGACGCCTGGAGCCTGACGGATCGATCCTCGCCCGGCAGGTTGGATACGCCTATACGTTCAGCCAGGCAGTCCTCCTGCCTAGGCTTTACGGGCGAGCAGGTGAATCTCCTGAAACTGCCGCCGGTCGGTGGGCTGAGGCTCGCGAACCATCCGGGCCACCTCGGCCAACCCGGACTTGCGCAGCATCGCGGCGAGGTGGTCGGGCCACCACCGATAGGCCAGGGCGACTGTGTGATCGAAGGCCTGCGTCAGGTGAGACGGATCATCGCTTGCCGAAAAGCCGATCAGAAGGTGGCCGCCAGGTGCCAGCACCCGGTGGAACTCCCCCAAGATGACGGGGAGTTCCTGCGGCGGAGTGTGGATGATGGACCACCGTGAGAGTACGCCGCCCAGCACGCCGTCAGCGATGTTCAGCTCGGCCATCGAGCCCACGTCGAAGCGCAGGTCCGGATAGGCCTGCCGAGCCAACTTGATCATCGTAGGAGAGGCATCAACACCACACGCCGGCAGGCCCAGCTCGTTCAGATAAGCGGTGATATGGCCAGGCCCACACCCCAGGTCCGCGACCTGACCGTCCCCACTCGCACGGACGGCCTCGGCGAAGGCACCCAAGATCGCGCGGTCCAGGGGACTGTCGCGCAGCGTGTCGCGGAACAGCTGCGCATAGGTGGGGGCAGCAGCGTCGTAAGCCTTGCGGGTGGCACTGAGGGCATCGTGTTCGACCATGCTCGCGACTCTAGTTCCTACTCCCGGGGCGAGCCGAGAGAATCATCGAGCCGAAGGTCCTGGCCGAGGTCTCGCCTTACCTGACGGAGAAGATCATGCGCTTCGGCGAGGACCCCAACCCCGCCCACGAGCTCGGCCTGGCCCCGGAGGCATATGGTCCACACCTCGATGTCGATTTCACCAGGCTCGACTCGCAGGCATTCGGCCCAGGGCCCGCTGCCCCAGGTTGTCCCGGCCATCGCGGGCCCAGCCCTGCCTTCCCCCCTCGGACGAGCTCACCAGGCCTGGCCCTGGTGAGATCCGGATATGGCTTGGGATCAGCATGCGGTGTCGGCCAGGACGGACAGCAGAGCACCCAGGGCAAGGGGATAGCCGTGTTGGGTGGCGGCGGCGAAGCCGACAAGTAGGCCTGGGGTACCGGGCGTCGGCCGGTGGTGAAGCTCGGTGACGCCTCGGAGTGCGATGCCCCGGTTCGCGCATGCGGCCAGGAGCTGGTCCTCGGCAGGGCCATCGGTGGGGAAGGTGACGAGGGTGTGCAAGCCGGCGGGGACGCCGTGCGGAGTAAGGGCGGGAAAGGCGGCCAGCCGTTCGAGCAGCAGTTCGCGGCGGCGGCGGTAGCGCAAGCGGGCCGCGCGGATATGGCGGTCATAGGCGCGAGTGGCGATCAGGTCGGCCAGGACGAGCTGGCCCAGGCTCTCGGTGTAGAGGTCGGTCTCCCGCTTGGCCTCTACGACAGGGCCCACCAGGTCGGGGGGCAGGGCCATCCAGGCCAGACGCAGGGCCGGGCCTAGTGTCTTCGACGCGGTGCCGCAGTAGACGACATGGCCGGGGGCGAACCCTTGCAGGGCACCGACGGGCTGACGGTCGTAGCGGAACTCACCGTCGTAGTCGTCCTCCACCACCAGCCCACCCGTGGAACGCGCCCATTCGCACAGCAGATGACGGCGCTGAGGGTGCAGCGGGACCCCGGTCGGGTACTGGTGGGACGGAGTGACGATCGCCGCTCCGATTCCCTGCGTCAGCGTCTCGACGCGAGCGCCGTGGCCGTCCACGGCCAGCGCCGGGGTGAGGTGTCCGGCCCGATGGACGGCCTCGCGGTAGACGTTGTGGCCCGGATTCTCCATGGCGACGGCTGCGACGCCCCGTGCTCCGAGCAGGCCGCTCAGCAGTTGGACCGACTGGTAGAACCCGGAAGTGATCACTATCCGGTCCGGCGTGGTGATCACTCCCCTGGTCCGTCCGAGGTAGTCCGCGAGTGCGGCGCGCAGTTCGAGTCGTCCCTGCGGGTCGCCGGCGCCGAAGACATCGGGCCGGGCCGAAGCCAGCACCCGTCGGGTCGCACCGAGCCAGGCGCGAACGGGGAAAGCACTCACATCGGGAAGCCCAGGGCGGAGGTCGTAACGGGGGGCGGCCGCCGCGGGGACGGGACTCGGCGGGAGCGGACCGGAGGTCGGCACGTCGGCGACGCTGGTACCTGAACCGGGGCGAGTGGCCAAATAACCCTCCTCTACCAGCTGGTCATAGGCAGCACTCACAGTGCCCCGCGAGATCCCCAGTTCCATGGCCAGCGCGCGCGTGGAGGGCAACCGAACCCCGGAAGCCAACCGCCCGCTCCGTACCGCCTCACGCAGGGCGGACTCCAGGCCGAGTCGCCGCCCACCTGCGGCATCGACGTCAAGGTGAAGGTCCAGTCCGCAACTGGACCAATGATTCGGCATGAAACTGGATCTTACCCGTGGTCCGGTTGCCGCCTAGATTCCCCAAGAGCCCGCACGCAATGCGCGGGGACGAGCCCCCGGTCCACCCCGAGATCGGGGCCGAGCGAGGACTGTGAGCCATGGCCGTGCTTGCCCACCTGAGCGACATCCACATCGACGACGAGCGCAGCATCGCCCGCACCAGGACCGTGATGGACTATCTGGAGGCCCTCCCCCACGACCTCGATGCCATCGTGGTGACCGGAGACCTCGCCGACCACGGCCTTCTGGCCGAATACGAGCAGGCCCGGGAGTTGCTGCGCTCCCGCCACCCGGTGCTGGTGTGCCCGGGCAATCATGACGAGCGCGCCGCCTTCCGGCAGGGTCTGCTCGGTCAGCCCGGTTCGGCGGCTCCCATCAATCAGGTGTATCGCACCGCCGGCTTCTCCATCATCCTGTGCGATTCATCGATACCCGGGAAGGACGAAGGGTTCATCGAGGACGAGACCCTGGTCTGGCTGGAAGACGCTCTCGCCCAGAGCCCAAGCGATACACCTGTCCTCATCGGGTTCCACCACCCGCCGGTCCTGCTGCACACCCCGTTCGTCGACAACCTGCGCCAGTTCGGAGAGCAGCGGCTCGCCGCCGTCGTCGATCGGCACCCCCAAGTTGCCGCCATCCTCTGCGGACACGCCCACACCGCAGCCGCGACCACCTTCGCCGGCCGCCCCCTGGTGGTGGCACCCGGAGTCGTCTCGACCCTCAGGCTTCCCTGGGAGCGCTACGCCCACCCGACGGACCACGTTCACCTCGACCTTCCTCCTGGCCTCGCCTTCCACGTCCTGGACGAGGCCGGGCGCCTGACGACCCACTACCGGAGCCTTGCCGGCTGAGACCACAGGCAGAGCGATCTCACAAACGGTCCGTTCCGGGATGACGATCGACCAGAGCCGCCGCGAGGGCCAGGGTCCGAGCGCCGCCCAGCAGGCTCCAGTAGCCGGCCAGGCAATGCCGTCGATGTCGTCACGGAGATGGAGGAGGAGTTCGCCGCGACGGTTGGCCGTCGTGATCGGATCAGTACTCAGCTACGCCAGTGGCACGACCGCCGAGGCCGGCGGGCGCTGTCCCCGCTGTTCTGGACCGTGTGAACCCGTACGGATGGTTCGAACCGGATATGGCTTCGCACCTCGTCATCACGCTGCCCGCCGTGCCGGGCCCGCGCGCCGCGCCAGACGCCCAAGTCGGCGCCCGACAACCGGCACGGGACCGTACGGACGCTTGACTCACCGGGACCAGCACAGGTTCCAGCGGCTGGTGCCCTGGTCGTCGCCGTAGCGGACAAGCGCCGGTTCTCGGTGGTGAGGACCCGGGTGCGGGGCGGTCAGTGGGTCGCCCGGGATGCGCCGAGCCGGGAGCGGTGCCGGTCCACGATCCCCTCGACGATCCTCATCAGGCGGTCCCCCGCCTGATCGATGCTCCCGTTCTGCGTGCTGACCTGCGCCCCTTCGAGTACGAAGGTGATCTCGGCCGCGGCCTGCCCGGGGTCGGGCATCTGGGCCTCGGCGCACATGCCGACCAGCCTTCGGGTCTGGCGGGCCTTGTGCTCCTCGATCACTTGCCGTGCGGGATGGGAGCGGTCGGGCAGCTCGGCGATGGAGTTGATGAACGGGCAGCCCCGGTGCGAGACCGCCGGCAGTCCTTCGGCGATGAAGCGGGCGAGGCCCAGGATCTGCTCCCTGGGCCGGCCGGGGTATTCGGCCTCTACCCGGTCGAAGGCCGCCTGGTAGTCGGCGGCGACGATCCGCAGCCACTCCGCGACCAGGGCGTCCTTGGTCTCAAAGTGCCGGTAGATCGCCATCTTGGTGGTCTCGGCCCTCTCGGCGATCGCCTGGACGCCCACCCGCCGGATTCCCTCGCTTTGGAAGAGCTCTTCCGCCGCGTCGAGGATGCGCTCACGAGGCGGCAGTTTCGCCACCCTGCTCGGCCTTCTGACGGTCGATGCCATGACTACTCCGTGACGTCCGGTCGGTTGTGGGGCCTCTCACCCCCGGCCACGGTACCAGTCAGTTCCTGTTGATACCGTTGGGTATCGTCAGGTGCTGGCCGGTATCGTTTCTGCTAGGAGTGACAGTGAGGATGACCGAGTACGTGAGCTTCGACGCGGTCGGGCTCGCGGAGCTGGTGGCCAACGGCGAGGTGTCCCCCGCCGAACTGGAAGCAGCCGCACGCGAGGCCGCGCGGGCGGTCAATCCGCGGATCAACGCCATCGTGGAGACATGGCCGACCGACGACGGGCCCAGCCCTGGCAGCGCACCGCTGGCCGGGGTCCCTTTCCTGGTCAAGGACATCGGAGTCTCCATGGCCGGGAGGCGAATGGAGCTGGGCAGCCGTCTCGCGGCCGGCAACGTCGCCGGCGTCGACTCCTCCGTGATGCTGCGTTTCCATCGCGCCGGCCTCGTGACGTTCGGCCGGACCGCGACACCGGAGATGGCCTACAGCATCACGACGGAACCCGTGCTGTACGGCGCGACCCGCAACCCGTGGAACCCGGAACGGAGCGCGGGCGGGTCCAGCGGGGGCGCGGCCGCAGCTGTCGCGGCCGGGGTGGTCCCGATCGCACACGCCACCGACGCCGCCGGCTCGCTCCGCATCCCCGCCGCCTATAACGGCCTCTTCGGGCTGAAGCCCACCCGCGGCCGCGTCTCCATGGGGCCCGACGCCGACGAGACCTTCAACGGCCTGGCCGTACACGGCAGCGTCAGCCGCACCGTACGCGACAGTGCGGCACTGCTCGACCAGATCCGCGGCCCGGAACCGGGTGACCCCTACTTCGCCCAGCAGCCGTACCGGCCCTACGCGGAGGAAGTCACCCGCCCCCCGGGCTCACTGCGCATCGGTGTCCTCACCCAGGCATGGGGCGGACGCCGCACCAGCCCACCAGTGGCCGACGCGCTCTCCCGCACCGTGCGCCTGCTCGAATCCCTCGGCCACCAGGTGGAGGAGGCCAAGGTCGACCTCGGCGCCAACTGGGAGGAGTTCGTCCTGGCCAACGCCCGTCTGTTCACGGCGAACCTCGCGGCCGCGGTCGACGGGCTGGCTACCGCCTTCGACCGGCCCATCGACTCCTCAACCCTCGAACCGGTGACCCTTGCCGGTTACCACTACGGGCAGCGCGTCAGCGGCGCCCAGTTCGTCACCGCTCTCACGATCCGGAATCGGGTCGCCCGGAGCCTGGCACGGTATGTCGACGACCACGACATACTGCTCACCCCGACCTTGCCGGAGCTCCCCCCGCCCCTGGGCGCCTATGCCGAGGGCGCAGAGGCGCTGGACGGCCTCGGCTGGATCGAGCGCCTCAACGACCGCTCGCCGTTCACCCTGCCGTTCAACGTGGCGGGCACGCCTGCCATGTCCGTGCCGGTGACAGCCGACGCCGGGACGGGGCTCCCGATCGGTATGCAGTTCGCTGCCGGATACGGCCTCGAAAGCCGCCTCTTCCGCCTCGCCAGCCAACTCGAACAGGCAAGCCCGTGGTCGGGCCGAACCCCCGCGGTGTGGGCAGGGAACCCCACGGACCACTGAGGAGCGCTCCTGGAGAGCCGGGAGTGCGCATCGTGGTGAGAACCTTTCGCCGAGTGGGACAAGACCTTCGCGGACCCGCGACTGTGCGCGGCGGTTGCCGACCGGCTCACTTTCCGCCGCACGTTGATCCAGACAGACACCGAGTCATATCGCGTCCAGGCCACCGAAGTCGCACGCCAATCGCGGAGGAAGCGATGACCCACAAGGTGCAGCCGAGCTGAGAGAGAGCCCCCGGCAGACCGGCGATCTCGCGCGCCTCGGCCGCAGACCGACGTGACGAACTGGTGCATTATGGAAACGACGAAACACTTCACCGACGACAGCAACATCCTCACAAGGATGGAACGCAACCTCGCAGAGCACGCATGCCATCTGCACCGGTACCTGGATCACGCAGTGGTCACGGAGACGGACGACCTCCTGATCGCCGACAGCGGACTCAACGATGACACCTTCAACATCGTCGCCGCCGCACGCTTCACACCGAGCAACGCCGAGGCGCGTATCGCCCGGACTCTCCAGGCACTGGAGGCCGCAGACCGCCCCTTCTCCTGGTGGGTGGGGCCCGCCTCGAGCCGCCGGACCTCTCCGCGCGCCTGGCCGCCGCCGGTCCGCCAGCCTCCGAGCAGGAGACGGCCATGTGGGCCTCGCTCGACAACCTGCCGCCTCAACCACAGATCGCGGAACTGGACATCCAGCAGGTCTCCACGCCCGCACAACTCGCCGACTACGCCACCGTCCTTGCCGCGAACTGGTACCCGCCGGCCGCCACCGGCCGCCGCTTCTACAGCCAGGCTGCGCCCTGGGCACTCACCCCCGACTGCCAGGCCCGCTACCTGATCGGCTATCACCACGACAACCCGGTCTGCTCCGCCGAGGTCTTCCACCACGCAGGAGTCGCGGGGATCTACAACATCAGCACCCTCACCACTCGCCGCAAGCGCGGCTACGGAGGCGCCGTCACCCTCGCCGCGCTGCACACAGCGCGCAATCAAGGACAGCGGATCGCCGTCCTGCAAGCATCACCGGAAGGAGAACCCGTCTACCAGCGCCTGGGCTTTCTCTCCTGCGGTCATTTCACCGAGCACGCCATCAGCCGATAACTGCACGGCGGAGGAAGGTTCACCCACCGGAGGCCCATCCCGCCCAAGCCCTTCACGACGGAGCCGGGCTCTTCTGAACCGCGCCTGTCAGGGACGCAGACCCAGCAGAGCCCGGAGCCAACAAGCTACTCACTCCCCACCCGTCGACGTCGTCCAGGAAGACGAACCACTCCAGCTCCTGGCGCGTCGGCTCCTCCACCTTTGTCAGCGCGGCTCGGCGGCTCGACCGGGGTCCCTGTAGTGCCGGTCGGCCAGGGCGGTGATTCCTGCTGCGGCAGCGGCGGCGAGATCGGTGACCATCGCATCATCGACGGGCAGGTTGAGGATGTACAGGGCCGACGCCAGGGAGCCGAGCAGCAGTAGGTGGGCCATCGCGGGGTCGACGTACCCGGCCAACTCACCGTGGGCCACGGCCCGTTCGATGATTTCGGCGAAGCTGGCCTGTTCGGCGGCCAGGAAGGTGTCCTGGAACCGGGTTTCCAGTTCGGGGTTGCTGGCAAGTTCGCTGATCAGGGCCGGTGCCAGCTGTCGAGCCGCCGGGGCGGCCATGCGGACGTGAAACGCGCGGACCAGCGCCAGCAGGTCTCCGTGCAAGGAGCCGGTGCCGACCAGCGGAGGCAGCTGCTGCTCGTGCATGGTGGCGACGAACGCCATCTCGGCCTTGGAGGCGTAGCGCCGATAGATAGCCGCTTTGCCCACCCCGGCGCGCGCCGCGACCTGGTCGACGGTCAGGGCCAGGTAGCCGACTTCGTCGATCAGCTCACGGGTGGTCTGTAGGATTTTGTGATCCACACGACTGTCTCGGGGGCGTCCACCCCGTTGCCTTCTCACTGTCATGCCCTGCATGCTACGGAACGCCAGTATCGAAACCGGAGTATCGGAACTATGGTTTCGAAGATCATTGGCCCCGCTACGCAGAGACAACCGCGACGAAGTCGCACCACGCGGCTTCGCGACAAGAACGGAGAACTCAGGTGATCAAGTGGGCTGGCTGGATCATCACGTTATGGGGAACCGCACACACGCTCGCCGCCCTGACGGTGGCGAAAGCCGCACGCCACGCCGGGACATGGTTCAGCGGCGGACTGTGGAGCGAGGACCTCGCCGATATGAGCCCGGCGGGCAGCGCGTACTTTCTGAGCGTGGCGAGCTTTGGCGTGCCGCTCACCCTGATCGGCCTGACGGTGCTGTGGCTGGACCGCCGCGGCCTCACGCCGCCGGCATTCATCGCCTGGACACTGGGAACCTGGACTGCCGTCGACGCCGTGGTCCTCCCGTTCACGCCCTGGCCGCTCCTCCTGCTCGCATGCGCCCTGCTGCTGATCGGAGCCCGCCGGGACAACCCCGCATCCAAGGCTGGGCTTCCACAAGCGTGAACATAGGCCGCGCAGTGACAGGTGGTGGGTCGGTATGAGGCTCCGCAACAGTGAGCACACCGAGTCGACAACGCCATCATCCCGGTCATCGCTCCCGTACCGGCGGACAGGGCACGGGCCGAGGCAACGCGCCTCCGCTGGAGCGCTACGCGAGCCGTTGGCCCGCCGACGACCGCGCGTTGTGACAACCGCGGCCAGACAGCTCCCCACTAACTGGCCGCGGGCGGGAAATCTGAACTGGCCACTGAGCAGGCCACCATCGGAGCCCGCCACTGACTGAACGCCACGCTGCTTCGCCCCATCCAAGTGACCTTCCCGGCCCCGCCAGCACGACGGCACGGGCCCAGTGCGGGGCGGTGACCTCGGTCGCCGCAGCTAGGGCCTGTCTGCTGGATCACTTGGGCCGGAGGAAGCTTGCCGCGGTGTACGGGGCGGCTTGGTAGATGCCGACGGTTTCGTCGAAACCCGGTGGTCGTCCGCCGTGTTACTCGAGCCGCCTGGAGCATCCCGCACCGCCCGGTTGTAGCCTCGGCCCTTGTGAGTTGGCTGCCGGATGACTTCGTCCACCCTGTCTACGTGCCCGTGCCCAACACGGCGCATTACCTGCGGCCGATCCGGGAGGCGGACACCGCGCTCGACTACCCCGCCGTGATGGGCTCCCGAGAGCGCTTGTGGGAGATCTTCGGCCCGGCCTGGGCTTGGCCCCAGGAGACGATGACCTATGAAGAGGACCGCATCGACTTGCTGCGGCACGAGAAGGAGATAGCCGCGCACCAGTCGTTCAACTACGCGCTGCTGGACGAGGAGGAGACGGCGATCCTCGGCTGCGTCTACATCGACCCGCCCGAGCGCACCGGCTCCGACGGAGAGGTCTCCTGGTGGGTGGTGGACGACCTCGCCGGCGGTGAAGCGGAGCGCGCGCTCGACGCGCTGGTGCCGCGGTGGATCGCCGCCGACTGGCCCTTCAGCAGCCCCGCTATCTGGGCCGCGACATTACCTGGCAGGACTGGCTCGCGCTGCCGCGCGCCTCGTGACACGTCCGAGGCGGTGCCTGGAGCGTGTCTTTGAAAATCGTCTGATCGTTGCGTGGGGGTGCCGTTGACGGATACCGAGAGGGCGGCTTCGTACATCTCCAGGAACAGCGTTTCTCGAACGGTTCCGGAGGCAGTTTGTGATCAACCAGCTCGCGAATGTCGAAGAGAAATGACGGAACTGTCGCGGCCACGAACGCGGGACGGCCAGCCGTCCGTCAGGGCGGCTGGCCATCGGGGTAGGTAGCCGTCATGCGTCAGCGGAACTGGTCCCGATCTCAGGTGATCTGGTCCCGTGCGGTTCGACTGAGGTTGTTGCTCAGGGTGGAGTCGCGAGTCATGCGCATATTTGGCAGTCTTCCTCGCCAGATCTCTCGCTCACCTGTGGCCTTGAATCCGTAGCGCTCGTAGAACTGGACCGCTCGCTCGTTGTATTCGGTGACCCACAGGCGCATGGGTGAGCCCCCCACCCAGGTGAGGAACTCGCTCATCATTCGGCCCCCGACACCTTGGCCCTGGGCTTCGTTCAGCAGATACATCGGCCCGAGGGTGACCACCTCGTCCCGGCGACCGCAAAGGAAGCCGACGATCTCCGTCTCGGAGCGGGCGACACGGCAAAACAACAGGTCCGGTCGCTGTTTTGCCGCCTCTATGAACTCCCGCCACTGGGCGATGCCTTCCGCGGTGGCGGAGGCGCCGCGGTGCTCTCGGATCCAGGTCTCATCGATCCCCGCCGCCTCGTCGGGGTATGTCTGCAGCCAGATCCTCAACTGCAGAGGCCCCAGAAACGCGGCGTCGTCGGCATGGGGGGCTTCGATCACGTGGGTCATGGCAGCCATCCTCGCCGACGCTCCCCGAACACTTCGCACGTTTCTTGGGCAGTGGCGGCAGAGGTCAGTTGGCCTTCGCGGGCTCCTCGGCTCGTGCTCGCGTACTGGCGAGGCGGTAGGAGTCGGTGCCAGTCTCGATGATGGTGCCGTTGAAGGTGAGGCGGTCGACGATGGCCGCGCAGAGTCGGGGGTCGGTGAACGTCTTGGTCCAGCCGCCGAAGGACTCGTTGGAGGCGATGGCGACGCTGTTCTTCTCCTCGCGTTCGGTCAGGACCTGGAAGAGGAGTTCGGCGCCGTGGCGGTCGAGCTCCATGTAGCCGAGCTCATCAATGCACAAAAGATCAACACGCCCGTAGCGGGCGATAGTCTTGTTCAGCTGCTTCTCGTCGGCGGCTTCCACCAGCTCGTTGACCAGCTTTGTGGCGAGCGTGTAGCGCACACGGTAGCCCTTCATGGCCGCCTCGGTGCCCAGGGCGATCAGCATGTGCGACTTGCCTGTGCCGGAGTCCCCGATCAGGCAGAGCGGCTGCCCGTCCTTGATCCACTCGCAGCTGGCGAGGGTGTGGATGGTGGCCGCGTCGATGTTGGGGTCGGCGTCGAAGTCGAAGGCCCGAAGGGACTTCTCCCGCGGGAAGTTCGCCGCCTTGATCCGCCTCTCCGAGCGGCGACGGGCCCGGTCGTCGCATTCGGCCATCAGCAGCTCAGCGAGGAAGCCCCGGTAGCTCATCTGCTCCTTCAGCGCCCGTTCGGCGATGTCAGGGAACTCCTTGCGGATCGACGGCAGCCGCAGCATGCGGCAGGCCGTGTCGATGGCGGCGTTGGCAGCCTGCTCGGTCAAACCTCGCTGGCGGGGCAGGGTCATTGCGCTTCTCCCTCACGGTGGTCACCACCGCTTTCGCGGCGGCGTCGGAGCAACTGGTCATAGGGGGTCACCGAGGGCAGCGGCCTGGTGTCCGGCGGAAGATGAGCCAGGCGCCACTCATGCAGCGTCACCGTCGCCGACGGCTTGCCGGAAACCAGCTGGCCTGTTCCCGGGCGGGTTCGTTTTCGGCCTGGGCGGCCTTGCGGGCCTCCAGAGCAACGGCGTCCGCGGTCATGGCCCCGGCCCGCAGAGCTGCGGCGAGGCCGGCGAGGCCGGCGACGACATGCTCATGAGGCAGGTGCCGGCCCAGCAGCAGGACCTCGATCAGGGCCCGGGTGCCATCTCGTTCGCCGTGGATCTTCTTGGCCTGGTCCCACCAGGCGTCATGGACTGGGGTGAACTTGCCCGCCGAGCGGGCCTGTTCGAGAGCGGTTGAGCCGGGAAAGGCGCCGGGCTTGCGGATCAGAGCCTCCAGATAGTGGTCCAGATCCAGACAGACGGCGCCTTTGGCGATCAGTCTCTCGTGCCGGGCCACTTCCACATTCTTGTCGTAAACCACCAGGTGAGCACGTCTCCCACACGTCCTCGCCGACGCTCCCCCCAACCCATTCCCCCTGCATGAACACGAGACTGGCCCCACTCCACCCAGAGCGGGGCCAGAACCCAACATTTCCAGCAATCTTCGAGACTAGAGCTCGCGCGTATCCCACCGCGGCGCGGCGTAGCTGCCGCCCACCCAGACCTTGAAGCTGCTTCGCCCCTCCGCCGACTGATCACCCTCGGACTCACCCGGAGCGGCGACACCTGGCAACTCATTCCGGCCACCGCATAGCGAAGGGCCGCCCGGCCCACAGCCGGGCAGCCCCCACAACAAGATTTCCAGCAACCTGCTAAGCGTATTCGTCCAAGGCCGTCCGCGCGCACCTGCGCCGCCGCGGCATCCGCGCGATCATCCCGCAGCCGGCCGACCAGATCGCCCACCGAAAGCGGCGCGGGCGCCACGGCGGACGGCCACCGGGCTCGACAGGACCGCCTACAAGCAGCGCAACACCGTCGAGCGCTACATCAATCGGCTCAACCAGTGGCGCGGCATCGCCACCCGATACGACAAAACCGCCCGCATCTACCAAGCCGCCCTGTACGTCGCAGCAATCTTCCTCTGGACCAAGTGATCCCACAGACAGGCCCTGATAGCAGCCCATGCGAGGCTGGGTCTCGAGCTGAACAGCTCAACTGCTGGTCCAGCGCCGCCACGATTGACCTTGCGCAGGATGCGGCCGGCACGGTGCTGGCTAGTCGTTGAGGAAGCTGTCACCAGGTACGCGCGATGCGGCGCATGACCACGGTCACCAGGTCCCGGCCGCCGCGTCCGCGTTGCGGCTGGCGTGCGGCCTGCGGGCTAGGGGCCGTGCACTTCGGGTTTGGTTTCCAGGCCCGAGCCTCCTTCCTCATCCGTTGGTCAGGGTGCGGCCGAGGAGGGGAAGCAGGCGGTCCCAGTGGTGCTGCAGTGCGGCGGGGTTGAAGGCGTCGGTGTCGGGCATGGTGAAGCCGTGAATGGTGCCGGGGTAGATCTCGGAGGTGTAGCCGACACCCGCGGCCTCCAGGGCCTGGTTGAGCTCGCCGAGGGCCTCGGGCGTGATGTCGGTTTCGGCGTGTCCGAGGTGGACCTGGGCGGTGAGTTTGGAGAAGAGGCGGTGCAGGCTGTCGGGCCCGTCGCCGCCCACGGGGCCGTGGAATCCGGCGACGGCGGCCACCTGGTCGGGGTGGGCCGCGGCGGTGCGCATTGCCAGGAGACCGCCTATGCAGTAGCCGGTCACCGCGACGGGTCCGGCGCTGACCTCGGGCTGGGTGGTGAGGAACCTGAGGTAGGCGTCGGCGTCACTCAGGACACGTTCGGCGGTGTGCGCCTCGATCAAGGGCATCAGCTGGGCGGTGACCGCGGGCCGGGCCTCTTCTCCGATGTGCTCGGGAAGTTCGATCAGCGGTGCGGGGCCGTGCCGGTAGAAGAAGTTGGGGACGAGCACGTAGTACCCGTGCCCGGCCAGTTCGCGGGCCATCTCCCGCAGTACGGGCCGGATGCCGAAGCCGTCCGCGTACATCAGCACCCCCGGGTGCCGCCCGCCGTGGTCGGGGAAGGCGGCGAAGGCGTCGGCCTGGCCGTCCGTGGTGGGAATCCGCAGGGTCTTGGTGGGCAAGTGCTTCCTTCCTTGGAGTTCACTCGATAAACGTTTATCGCACTAACGTTTTCGGCGCGTGTGAAAGTACATCGTTAGTTGGACTAACGCAATGGGTAGAATGAACGCCATGATCAGAGCCGAAGCCGCGGACGTACCCGACGACGGCGCGCGCAAGACGCCCGACAGGCTGCGTCGGCGGGCGAGCCGACTGCTGTCGCAGCTGACCATGCGGTCGGACCGGCTGATCAACGAGGGGCTGGCCCGGGCCGACGCACGCAAGTGGCACTACGCCGTGCTCGCCTCACTGCAGGAGTACGGGCCGGGCAGCCAGGCGGAGCTGAGCAGGCGCTCCGGCATCTACCGCAGCGACATGGTCGGCGTGCTCAACGAACTGGTCGAACGCGACCTTGTCGAGCGGGCACCGGATCACGGCGACCGGCGCCGCAACACCATCACGATCTCCCCCCAAGGCCGCCGCCACCTACGCCTCCTCGACAAGATCCTGGACGACCTCCATGACGAACTGCTCGCGCCGCTTTGTCCGGCCGAACGCGACCAGTTCGTACAGTTGCTCACTCGCTTGCTGGACCACCACACCCAGACTTCCTGAGCCGCGTCGTGGCATCCGGCATCAACGCTGCCCAAGGTGCTGTTTCCTCGGTGGTCAGGTGATCAGGTGGTCACCTGTGAAGCAGCGGCCGGGGGATCACCCCGCACTGGTACCTGTGTGACCGAGCTCCCGAGTTGACCCGTGAGTGCCCCAATCGGCCCGGTGGGGCATGAGATTCGGCCTGCCCGGTGCACCTTGGAGGGGAGGGCGTGCCTCATACGCTGCCAGCAGTTCGGCCCCCTCGCTCGCGGCCCGGCCCGCGGCTCCCCGTCGCACTTCGTGGGCTCCACGGCTTCCGGGTTCGGACGGCCGAACGGCAGCGCCGGGGGCGGTGTCGGGGAGCAGGTCGATTCGCAGGCTGCGGCCGTCCGGGAACTGGAGGAAGAGACCGGCCTGGTCGCTGGGGAAACGCGTCTGCTCGGCGTCATCGACCCACTTCCTGCGACCACGGGTGCACGGACCCACCTCTTCCTGGCCACGAGCCTTCGGCCGGGCCGTCCACATCGCGACGAGGCCGAGGTCGGGATGACGGTGCGGCAATGGAAGCTGGCCGACGCCGTTGCGGCTGTTCCATTGGTGACATCGATGACGTTCCCAACCAACTGGGCCAAACACAAGCGGTGTTGAATCGCTCTCATTCCGAGCAGGTCCAGCGCGTCCGCGACGCCGTCATCTCCTGGGAGGACCGTCCTACCGACCGGCTCGTCGGACTGTAGCCCCTGCTCGATGGCCTTGGCGAGATCGTCGGCGCGCCCCTACCGTCCCTTTCGCCACCTTCGACATAGCTTCCCACACTCGATGGTGGTATACCGGGCTGCCGTCCAGTTCTCGGCGTCGGCGATCGGGTCGAATACGTTTAGGCTTGTGCGACAGGAAGGCCCTGCCGACGCCGTTACGACCGACAGGGCCAACCCGCTCGGGAGAAACCCGCAGCATCACGGCCCCGGCGTCCTACCGTCGGGGCCGTGCCCGTATCAGACGCCGAATAGACGCTTGATCGTCAGGTCGATCACCAGCGCTGTCACCAGCGCCAGGAACTGACCGACAGGGCCGAGCATGCGGCGGGATTCCCGGTGGGCCTGGCGATCGTCGCCGTCGCCATGATCCGTACCGGGCATGTTTCTCCACCTCCTTTCCGGGTGCCATGAGCTCTGTGGGGAACTCGCACGGCGTGCGGGTTCCCCGGCGAACTCACGTGCCGGCAAGGAGCTTTGCGAGACACCACTCTAGTTGGCGACAGCAGGAACACCTTCTGCGTCACCCGCTCGATGCTGACGTGAAGGCCAAACACCAAACCCGCCGCAAAGTCGACAAGTCGCTTGGCGTCTATGCCATCCACCTCAGTCAGACTCATGATCACCGGGGTCCCCTCACGGAAGTGTTCCCCGACGGTACGGGCCCGTTGCAGGTCCGCGGGTGAAGCGTGACGATCCGGTGAGGCTCTCGTTCCGACGCGACCTTTGGCATGATCACCGGCGCGTTCTTCTCCAGGCTTGGACGTTCGGGTGTGATAGATGCCACGGGCGCGATGTGCGCCGGATGCCCCGATTGTGCGGATGGCGAGGCGGAACAGGCCGCCGACTCACGTGGCATCGACGGCTGCGCCATTCGTACCTCTTCATTCCTTTGGTTCTGATGGGCGATGTCTGCGCCGCCAGAGGTCCCGCTCGGGCTCAGGGGGGCAGTGCGGGCCCGAAGCCGCCATCGGGGTCGAGCCCCCGGCCGCGCCGTGCCCATCGACCTCCACGAAGCTGAGACAGGGACGACATGCCGCAAAGCCCCCAGCCACTGCACGGTCACGGAGACAGCACCGGCAGGAGCCAACGGCCGTCACTGCTCGGGCACGGGCAGGCCATGCGAAGCCCGGGCGTATCAGACCGACACAGGGCCAGGCCCTCCAAGGCAAGGAATAGGGACGGGTGTTCACCCTCATCGCCCGGTTCGGTGACGGCCAGGAGACCTCGGGGCTCCTGTTAAGAATCGCGGCGCCAGGTCCCTATGAGGGGTGAATACGCTCAGCGTCCTGGCCCAAGTCCCCCGAGGTACCGACACGATGTCTCCGATCGATTATCTGCCCCTCCTGATCAATATGGGACTCCAGCTGCACAGCACTTGGCATCGCCCCGGTTCCGTACGGCTGCGCCGCGGATCACCGCCGAGGGCGGCGGAGACCTCCACGCCCGCCTCCGAAGTGAGCCTGGTGGCTGCCGAGATCCTTCAGGGGCTCCCTGCCGGAGCGTCCGCGTACTACGAGGCGCCCGACGGCAGTCGCCTGCTGGTCTGGTGGGCAGTGCCTGGCTCCGGCACCCGTAGCGAAGGGGATGGCTACCAGCTGTGGTGAACGGCTCATCCCATCAGGTTCCGGATGCCGAAGACCCATTCAGCATCCGGAATCCACAGGGCGAGACCCTCCACGCGGAGATCCGGAGGAAAGTCTCCAGGTACCTGTTATCGGTGTACAAGCTGAGCGAGGCCGACAGTCTTGAGATCACGGACGCAGCCATCCTCACCGCCTACCGCACCGGAAGGATCGACCCCACACAGCAGCCGGTCGCGTACGTGAAGACGATCGCGGCGAGGCAGGCCCAGGCCTACCTGAAGAAGTGGAGCCTGGAGGACTTAAGCGGAGACTTACTCACGGCCTCCGGTGACCGGCCTGACGAACAGGCCGATGGCACCGAGGGCCCTTGGACGAGCGATCGAGCGAAGGAGGACAGGGACGCCTGGGCGATCGTCGATGACGCGATCCAGACGATTCCCGCCCCGCAGTGCCGCGAGGTGATGGAGCGGCAGAGCCACGGCGAAGACGACACTGATATCGCAGCTGCCCTGGGCACCTCGAAGAACACGGTCTACCAGCAGCGTAAGCGCGGGGTCATGGCAGTAGAGGCACAGCTCCAGAAACACATCCGGCCGGGGCACAAGCCGTCCACGTCGGCAAAGCAAGGTGAGCAGTAATGGAGATCGAGAAGCACAGGCGGAGGACGCGCGATCAAGGAGGAGCGGACGTGAACAGCGACAGGGACGCGTATCAGCAGTTGGTCGCCTTGCTGGCGGCACCGGCCGATCACTGGGACCGTCCCGCCTGCGACTGGCCGGGACGCCCGCCCCAGGACGACCTCACCGACGGACAAGTGTCGCAAGCACGCCTTGATGCCAACACCGCCTACGTGATGGGTTCCAGGGCGCTGCGGCGAGGAAAGCTCGTCCAGGCGAGGACCTGGCTCTCCGTGGCCTGCGGTCAGCGCCACCCTGGCGGCGCGTTCCGCCTCGCAGTGCTGGCCCTGCGCCACCCCGTCAGCGAGCTGACGACCGACCTTGCTGCTCATGGGAAGAACTCCGGTGCTGCCAAGGGCATCCTCACAGCCCTGTACCGGGCAGCGGAGTGGGGACACGCCGACGCCCACCGCTTGGTGACGCCGTTTTTGCGCCGACCGGCCACGGAGACTGCCGGGACCTGGCTGGAACGCTTGTGCGCTTCCACCACGGCCATCGTGACCTCGCTGCCCGCGGTGCCCATCGACCCGGCCGAGCCCTACGACCCCGAGGACGCGGAGTTCTTTGACGAGCTCCTCACGTACTGCACCGAGCTCAGGGCCGCCCTGGAGCCAGCCGCAGCTTCCCTCCCGTCACCGCGGACGCCGCGTCCCCGCGCACCCTCACAGACCGGACCGGCTGATCGATGCATCCCCTCCCCCGTACCAGGTCCAGCACGGACAGCGGTGCCGTCGACCACGTCAAAGGAGACCGTCCTCGCAGCGTCCCCCGGGGCGTTGGACAATCTGTCTACGAGTGCCCAGGCCGCCAGCGGTGACGGCAGTTCCGAGGCCGCGCCCGGCACAAGTCAGGAAGACGCCGTAGCACGGGAGGCGTTGTGGGCGCCGCCCGCAGGCCACGAACCCGGCGCGGAACACACGCCGAGGCAGTGGGAGGCGGCCCTGCGTGTCCTGGACGTCCTTCACCTGATCCGCGACGCCGACTCCCCCGTCACCGCCGACGCCGTCGCCCGCACGGCCTCCATCACCATCCCCGCAGCCGCGGACCTGATGGCCTGGCTGGAAGGGAACAGCCTGTCCACCATGCTTCCCGACGGCAGTCACACCACCGGCCCTCTCCTCGACGCGATCTACCGCGGCGAGGACGTACTGCAGCAGGTACTGGACCGGCTACGCGACGACACAGGCGCCGCCGTCTACGTCAGCACCTACACCGACGGCGAAGTCACCGTCTCCCACTCCGCCTACGGCCCGGACACCCCCCAGGTCAACGAACACGCCCCATTCCGCGAATCCGCCCACGCCAGCGCCGTCGGCAAGAGCCTCCTCGCCCAGCTCACCCCCGAAGGCCGCATGGACCACCTGTCCCGGTGGCGCCCCGTCCCCCTCACCCAACGGACCATCACCGACCACAAGGCCCTCTTCCGCACCCTGGACCTCCACGGCCCCCAAGGCTCGCACTTCGACGTGCTGGAGTACTCCGACACCGAGGTCTGCGCCGCTATCTCCCTGCCCCTGCCCGGGCAGGCCCGATGCGTCGCCCTGTCCCTCCCCGTCGCCCAGCACCGCCGACTCATCACAGCCGCCGACATACTCAGCAACCGCTCCACCGGACTGCTCCTGGCCCTCATCATCGCCACCCTCCCCCCACAGCCGGCCACCAAGGACGACCCCACGACCAAAGCAGACACCACTGCGAACAACCAGCCCGGCAACAGCGGGCTCTACGTGCCCAGCCCCGGCCTCCTCCTGCCACCCTCACTCCACGAACACCACCACACCCCGAACCAACTCCTGTTCATCAGCCTCCGCTGACCAACCCCGACTCCCGCCCGCAGGGTGCTGGCGAGTCCCACCAAGCACGGCACCACCACCAAACGCACGCCCACAGGCGATTCCCGACCCGCCCCCTCCTCGCGGTGGGATCTCGGCGATCGGCCCGTTACCTACGTGGAGGCTGTTCTTCAGACTGTCGAGCCGTTCTCTGTGTGCTCCCGCGTCCACGGGCCACCGTCACCAGGCAACGGGCCGCGCCACACCAGCGCGCCCGGTGCCACCTGGGAGCCATCAACGGGCCGGCGCCATGAGTGAGGGCTTCAGCCTGGCCTTGGACCATCATCGAGACGCTCCGGCACACCGGCGTGCGGCTGGAGAACACGCACCCTGCGCTGGTGACTACCAGCTCCCCGACGCCGGTGAAATCATGTCCCTGTTGAAGATCATCCCGTCGAAGGGAAACGAGGAACGGCTCCTGCTGGTCAGCCCCGATCTCGCCAGCGTCCTCGCTACCGTGATGACCAGGCTTCGCGGGGACAACACCGGTCCGATCCCTTCGTCGGACGCTACGACCACCACGAACCGGTCACCGGGCCGCCGCTGCCGCGCAGACGCCGACCGACGCCCGGCCCGACACCATCTTCACGGAGAAATCCGCAGACGACGTCACTGACCGGTATGTTGTCCCGTCAGGCTGGGTGCCCGGAGCGTCGGCTCTCCCTTCGCCGACGACCAGCCCCGGCCCCCGGCCCGGCCCCCGCCAACGAGCGTCAACCTTCCGCCAGGCCACACAGCGACCACGGGTCCGCGCTTACGTGGAGAGGGCTTCCGATTCAGGTCCTTGGAGAGTCCGCGGCGGTCTTTCAGGCAGTGCAGTGCTTCTGTGAGTCCAGGCGCACCTTGCGGCCGGTGAACTCCTCCAGGATGGCGATGTTCTGCGGGGCGTAGTTTGTCGCAGTGATCTTGTCGGCGTCCCGGCTGCCCAGCTTGCCGGTGTAGGGCGCGGATTTCTCCAGCCAGTAAGCCGTCCGCAGGAACTGCGTCAAGGCCAGGTCGCGCAGCTTGGGCTCGGCCTTGATCTTGGCCCAGTAAGCGGGGTGCTTGTCCTTGGCGACGCGCAGGTAGAGCAGCAGGTACCGCAGGTTGGTGGCGGCGATGTCCCGGGCGTTACTGGCACCGACGCCCTTGATGTACTCCTGGAGCACCGTGACCGCCGGCAGTCCGGTCAGCCCGGCGTTCTGCTCCGCCAACACCCCCTGGAGACGGTAATCACCCTGCGTCTTGTCCCGCAGATAGATGTCGTCCATGGTGGAGCTGAGGTTGTCCTTGATCAGCGGCAGGATCTCCTTGCGGGGGAAGCCACCGTGCACGGGTACCTTCAGCGCCTGCTGACTGCCATTGATCCACGCCGCGGTGTGGACGTCCCAGTTCGTCCGAGACGGGTCGAGGTCCCACATGTGGGTCTCCTCGTGGATCGCCACCATCATCGACTCGGCGAACCCCTCGAAGCTCCGCTTGTTCACGAACTGGTCCCAGTACTTGTCGTTGGCCTGGGCGATCGCCAGCGCCTCCCCGCTGGGCCAGCGCCGCTTGTACATGGCCTGGAGGGTCCGCATCCAGTTCGAGGAGTTGAAGGCCGCCTTGAGGTCGCTCAGGTCGGCGTTCGGCTGCGACGGTTCGTCGTAGCAGTAGGGATCGGGGATGCGGATCTGTCCGGTGTTCTTGGAGGGGCTGGCCGACACGGGACCGGACGCGACTGCGGTGCCCGATCCCAGGGCCAGGACAAGACACGCCGTCAGCAGACGGGCAGAGAGTCTACGGTGCACGAGGACCTCGTCTCAAAGCGATCGTGTGGGGCCACGGCAGGGCAGGGCGCTGCACCGTCCGTCGCTTGCCAAAAAACCTATTGCTCCGCACGCCCGACGCCTACTGTCATGTCCCTCATAACATCCGGGCATGGGTTCCCGGCCTTCGAATCCCGTGCGCGCGGACCGTCGCCCACCCGTCGGAAGGCCGCGCCCCGCCGACGCGGCAGGCCGCACCGACTGGTCCATGGTGAGCGTGGACTCCACCTCCTGTCGCGCCCACCAACACGCCGCCAAAGCGCGCAAGAAACCGCCGCGAGTGCCGCGAACAGACACACGCCCGATCACCTCGGCGGCGACAAGGCGGACCGCCGCCGCGATCCGGCTCTGGCTTCGTCCATGATCCGCCAGTCAGAACCTGGTGGTGAGGCGCTCGAAAACCAGTGGAGCAGCGCCGCTGCGCACCATTACCGTGCTGCCGAACCAAGTCGTCTGGGCAAGGACGTGCCGTTGTACACCCTGTGAGACCTCCCGAGCGCTGATTTGTCGCGCGTCGCGCATGTGCGCCGCGCTCCTTTTTGCTGCGGACTTCTCACTGAAACCGGTGTACTTCTGTGCTCGAAAACTGGGTGGTCGTGCCCACCTGCCTGCCTCTCGTTCTTCGCCGTTGCCACGCGTGCGCGTCCGAGCGCTTCCGGGCAAGCGGTAAATTTCGCGTCAACGCCAACCACAAGCTCATCGACGCCTGGCTCCTCGCGCTCTGTACCGCTTGCGGGGAAACGGCAAAGCTCACGGTCCTGGAGCGGATGAATGTGCGCTCCGTACGACCTGAGCTGCTGGACCGGCTGCATGACAACGACCCAGGCCTGACAGCTGAGCTGCTCCAGGAACCGGTCGTGCAGCGCCGTAATCGCATCGCCCTCGACTGGGGCAACGCCTGGCGCCTCGACACCGGCGGATCGGATCACCTGGACCACGAGGTGCTCGACGTCTCGGTCCGCTTTGCGGCGCGGATACCTGTCCGGCCGGAGCGACTGATCGCTGAAGGCTGCGGTCTTTCGCGGGCCGAGGTGGAGAGACTGATCGCGGAAGGGAAACTCGTTTCGGCGGTCCGGCTGAGCGGCAGGCTCTCCGGCGACTTCACCTTCACGCTCAAACGCTGAGCACTCCTCGGGACCAGAGGCCTGTCCGGCGAGACCCGCCGGACAGGCCTCTGGTCCCGCCGCCATTCCAGGTGGGTCACGACCGTGGCCACTGCGTGGCGACGCGGGCGGTCCTTGGGCGGCAGCGGGGCGTGGGCGGTCTCGGGGAACGCGCTGCGGACCTCGATGAAGAGGTCACGCCAGCCGGTCCCGTGGGCGACAGCGGCGGCGAAGAGCGCGTCGAGCGCGGCCTGAAGCGGGTCGGGGGCCGTCGCATCGGTCAGGGCGGGGAAGGCCATGGCCTGCTGGGAGGCGTTGGGGGTGCCGTCGGGCAGCGTAACGGTGGTCTGCGGGACCTGGGGGTCGGAGAAGAGGAGATCCCACTTGTGCTCCACGTCGTCCAGCGGCGGGGAGAAAGGCACGCCCAGGTCCAGCTGCGCCAGGCCGCGCGCGATCCAGTCCACCGCGCTGAGCCCGGCCACGTCGCAGGAACGGTGCGCGGCCCAACGGGCCACCGCGCGCTGGACGTCCGGCCCGGCCTCGTCGATGGCATGCACGAGGGCGACATCGAGGTCGACCATCCCGGCCACATTGCCCTTGACGTTCCGCAGCCGGTCGCTGGGCAGGCGTCCGCCCCACTCCTCCTTCTCGTAGCGCTCCTGCAGTTCCCGCGCTTCTCGCTCCTCCTTTTCGCGGGCCAGGCGCTTGGCCTCGGCCAGCTCCTCGGGGGTGGGTGCCGGAGGCAGTTCGTTGGCGAATTCGTGCCAGTACGCGGCGGAGCCGCTGGTCTCCTTCACGATGCGGCCGCGCTCCGGTGGGGCCGGCCAGAACTGGAGCAGATACTCGTCCAGCACGGGCTCGCCGCCGCCCCGTACGCCGCCGCGGGCGTCGTCCATACCGCGGCAGTGGTAGCGGACACGGTACGTGCCCGGCGGCAAACCGAGGTCCCGCCCTCTGCCGTCCCATTCGATCAGGTGTGTGCCATCGGAGGCTGTCTGGAACGACGCCTCCACCATGTCCTCCCAGCCGTCGAAGTCCAAAGACGGCCCCGTCTCGTGCAGTTCGACGGTGAGGGGGACGGAGCCGGTGTGCATGCCCGTCAGCAGGAACAGGTGTCCAGGGACGGCCGCCCCGCACAGTCCCGCCCGCTGGCCCATGAAGCACTCGTGGAGACCGGCCTCCGGCCCCTCGTCGAAGTCGGTGCGGCCGTCGACGTACATCTGGCCGTACTCCACGCTGAATTCGTCCTTGAAGAGTGTTCGCATGGTTACCAGCCTGCCCCCGGGGTCTGACAACGCCTGCCACCGCCGATGCGGAGAGCGTTCCGGATCACCGCAGCCGAGGCGGCGTCGAGTACACGCTCCATCGGACCCACGGAGCGGGCGGTGTTCGTGCTCCGCGAGGTCTTCGAGATGCCGTACGGCGAGATTGCCGAAGCCATCGGCAAGTCCGCGGCCGCCGCACGGCAGGTCGCGCGACGAGCACGCGAGCACGTGGCGGCTCGACGGCCCCGGACGCAGGTGAGCCGGTCGGAGCAGCAGACGGTGATAGCGCGGTTCCTGGCCGCGCTGCGCACCGGGCAGGTGCAGGAGCTGATGGAGGTCCTGGCACCGGACGTGGTCCTGATCGCCGACGGTGGCGGGCTCGCGTACGCCGCCCGGGCGCCCATCCACGGGGCTGAACTCGTGGCGACGTTGCTCGCACGCCCGGGTCGGCTGGTGTCGGCCGTGTGGATCAATGGCGCGCCTGCCTGCCGGATCGAGGTCAACGGCCAACTGGCCGCGGTGAGCCTCGTGGTGGAGAACGGACGGGTTGCCCAGATCCACGCGGTGGCGAACCCGCAGAAGCTGACGCGGCTGGAGGAGCCGGCCGCGCTCGCCCGGTAGGGCCGCGGCTGCGCCGGTGCCGTGGGGGCCTCCGGGCGGTAGGAACCGCCCGGAGGCCCCCACGATTCCTCATGGAGATGTCAAGCGGCGGATGTGACGGGCGGTATGGGGTCGCAGCACCGTCCGTCACACAAGAGGGCCCACAGGACGTTGACCGTCGGCGGGCGAGCGCGAGCACGGCTTGGACGTGCCGTTTGCCTTCGACGCGCTTGCGGTCGTAGAAGCGGCGAGACTCGTCGCAGCAGCGGATGTTGATCAACGCCGAGGTGTAGAAGACGCGTTGGAGGCGTCGGCTGTAGCGCTTGGGCCGGTGGAGGCTGCCGCTGATCCTGCCCGAGTCGCGGGAGGCGGGAGCGACGTCGGCGAACCCGGCGAGCCGGTCGGCGCTGTCGAAGGCGTCCATGTCGCCGCCGCGTCTGCCCTAGCCCCCGGTCTTGATGAGCGGTGCGTCTCGTGTGCACTCCTGGAACCCGACGCTGTAGTACAGCCCGCGCGCCCCGGGATGCCCCGGCGCGCCCAGACAGGCGACCGTCATGTGATGGGCCCCGGCCGCCCGCGCCAGACGCATCCCGTGCAGCAGCATCGCCCTGGCCAGCCCGAGCCGCCGGTAGCCCGGATGCGTTCCGACCGGCTCGAATTCGGCGGTCTTGTTCACCTCGTCGAGCCACATGATCGTTGATGCGGCCATCGTTCCGTCCGGCGCCTCCACCAGGACGTGCAGGTCGCCGCGGTACGGCGGTGTCCGCCGGACAGCCTCGTAGGCCTCGGCTGTATAGGTTGTTGACGGGCCCCAGGCGTCCACATGGGCCTGGACCGCGGCCTGCGGCCCGGCCTCATCGGCGGTGCGGAAGCGGAATCCGGCCGGCAGCACCGGCTTTTCCACGTCCTTGAGATCCCGCTCGTTGAGTTGTGTCCAGGAGCCGGTATCGCCGAGCGAGGCAGGATCGGTCTCATAGCCGTGCGCCGCCCATCGCTTCAGGGCGAACTCGTCGGCGACCTGCGGCAACACCGTGCGCTCGACGCCGACCGTCACACTGTCGTACCAGTCGATCACCTCGTCCACCAGCCCGCTGTGGTGGGGATGGACCTGATATGCCAGATAGGCGCCGGTGACGTCCTTCACCGACCCGTCGCTCCGCCTGACCTGGTGTGGCAGTTGCGCCCAGCCCCACGCGACCAAATCGTCACCGGTGAACCACAGTTGACGCAGCCAGCTCTCGCCGTAGTATGCGTGCCCTTTGCCCCAGTTCCAGGCCAGCTCTCCGAATGACGCGTCGCTGTTCACCAGGTCGGGACGGATGGCAGTAACCCGTTGTGCCAGGCCCTGCATGAGCTGCACGTCCGCAGCGGTCAAAAGCTCGGAGTCATCCATGGTGCGCCACTGTGTCAGAGCTCCGCGAAGCGAGCGAACCATTTCCCCGGGGTCGAGGACCACAGCAGCCAGCGGCGCAACGCCCCGCTCGAAGGACTTCCGAAGCCGACCACTACGGCAGCAGTGCGGCCAGGTCCCAGGCGCGTATCACGCCGTCCCAGCCCGCGCTCAGGGCGACTTGGCGGCCGCGGAGCACTGTGGTCCGCACCACCGCGACGCCGCCCCGGTGGCCGAGTAGCGGGGCACCGATTTCCGCGCCCTTGGCCAGATCCCAGACGCGTACACTCGCGTCCGCGCTCCCGGTTACCACCAGGGGCCGACCGCCGACCGTGGCGGTGTCCAAGGCGGGGATGCCGCCCTCGTGTCCGTTGATCGGAGCGTGGATCGACTCACCGCCCCCGGCGTCCGACAGTCCCCATACGTGAATCTCTCCCGTATCCGCCGTCGCCACCACGATCGGACGACCGGCGATCCGGGACACGCAGACCGCTTCGACGCTGCCGTCATCGGGGTAAAACGAAGCCAGCTGCTCCTCCCCCGCCAGGTCCCACACGCCCACGTCGCTCCCACCCGCCACGACCAGCGAGCGGTTGTCGATCCGTGCGGTGGCGACCGTTCGGATGCCGTGGATATCGCTGTCCGGCAGCTCCCTTGGGCGCTCCTCGTCGGACAGTCCCCACACCAGGACTCCGGCATCCGAACCCGTGACGAACCGCGGTGGCCCCTCCCCCTTGACCGTGGCCATGGACCCGACGTAGGGCTCGTCATACGTCGCCCCCCGGAGCAGCTCGCCGCTCTCCACATCCCAGAGGGCCAGGCCCTGTTCATGGCCACCGGCCGCCAGCAGTACGCGGCCGCCGGATACGGCCGCGGCCACCGAGTCCAGCTCGTTCTCGGCGTCGGGATGCTCGGCAGCGAGCGGGTCTTCAGCGAAGGCGTACGTCAAGGGCCGCTGCTGCCACAGGACCCGCTGGGGTTCCCAGGTCCACACAGCACCGTCTCGGTCGGCGCAGACCACCATCGGACCGCCGCCCACCTCGACCACCGCCAGGTCGGTGATCGGGGACGAGGAAGGTATGTCGCTGCTCAGCAGCAGCGGTGCGTCAGACATGCGGCGAGGGTAATCCCCAGCTCTGACATCGGGATCGCGTCAGGACGATCGCTGGAGCAGCCGAAGCGCGGGATCGGGAGCCGCTTGTCGAATACGGTCCGGTCACCGGCGCGTGGGCGGTGGCAGCGCCAGGGGTGATCCGGGTGGTAGCGCGGCCGCTCGGGCAGCAGCGCCGAGAATTGATCCCCCTGTGGTTCGGTGGGCCATGACGGCAGTACGGGCACGGGTCTTCCATGATCACCGAGTGTCGGCTTCGTGGTCGGAGCCTGGCCTGCGGCGCGGCCTTCGAGGGGCCTTGGTCCGGTCGGCCGGTGCGCCTGGCTGTCCAGTGGCCCTCCCGGCCCACCCGACGCAGTGGACGTGCGGGAGTACCAAGGGGAGGGTAGGGCTCCTCGCGTTACCCCCCTCACCCTCCCCCGGATCGGGTGGTCAGGCGGATTCGGTGGGCAGGCCGGCCCCCACCCAGTCCTGGATGCCTTCGCGGTACTTGCGGACGTTGCTGTAACCGAGGGCGGTGAGCCGGTCGGCGACTTGTCCGCTGTTGGGGCACGCCGGGTTGGAGCGGTAGGTGACGATCGCGGAGTCGCGGTCGGGGAGCAGTGCGGGCGCCTGGGCGTCGACGTCGGCCGACACCAGCTCCAGGGCGCCGGGCAGGTGTTGCTTGGCGTAGTACTCGCCGCCGAGCGTGTCGACGACGGTCACGGTGCCCGAGTTGATCGCTGTCTTCAGCTCGTCGCGGGTGATGAGTGCGGTCATGCCACTCCCTCTCGGAGAGAATCGGACTATAGTCCGGTTGTGACTCACGACGTTAGCGGACCGCAGTCCGGTTATGCAATGCCCCTGGAACTCCTGCGTACCCCGCCCCCCAAAGAGCGAGCAGACGCGGCACGCAACCGCGCCGCCGTGCTGGAGGCCGCCGCCCGCCTGTTCGCCGAAGAGGGGGTGGAGGCTGTCTCCATGGACCAGGTGGCCGCAGCCGCCGGAGTCGGCAAGGGCACGTTGTTCCGCCGTTTCGGCGACAAGTCCGGGCTGGCCGCCGCCCTGCTGGACACCCGCGAACGTGTGCTGCACGAGGCGATCCTGCAGGGACCGCCACCGCTCGGCCCCGGGGCTCCGGATTCCGAACGCCTCGCCGCGTTCATCGACGCCTACTTCGACTACCTGCTGGAGCACCTGGCTCTGGTCCGAACCTCGGAGACCGCGGCGCCCGGCGCCCGGTACCGGATCGGGGCCTACCGCTTCTGGCACCACCACATGACGATCCTGCTCAGCACCACGCCCGACCCCCAAGTCGCCGCCCACGCCCTGCTCGCCGCTATGGCAGCCGAACACGTGGCCGCACTCCTGCCCGAACTCGGCGAACAACGGATGCGCGCCGGCCTCATCCGCCTCGCCCACTCGATGATGTAGCTCCAGCCCGAGGACTACGGCACAGAACCGCGAACCTCTGCCTCTTCGCGCGAGCTCTCCGCGCGAGCTCCAAGCGCGAACCGAACGGAGCCCTCGTAACGCTGCCGGCCGCCCAGAGCGAGGAGGGCAATGGCCAGGTCCTCCGGTCCTACGACACGTCCGGGGCGGCCCCGTCACCGCCGCACTCGGCCAAGTCCAGGCACGCCCGGAAAACGTCGCGGGCCTTGGTCCAGCGCCACGCACGGCCGGGCCGATGCCGTCAGGGGACTGAGGCGCCCAGCAGGTTGGTCGCCCGTTCCGTGCGCAGGTGGAGCGCGGTGCGGCCGGTGCGTTGTGTCGACACCAAGCTGGCCCCGCGCAGGGCTCCCAGGTGTTGCGAAACCGCGCTCGGGGTGATGCCGAGGCGGCTGGCCAGGGCGGGCGTTGTCAGGGGTTCGGCCAGAGCTGTGAGCAGGGCTGTCCTCGTGTGGCCCAGGACAGGGGCGAGACCCGCCAGCGTCGGTGGGGGCGCCTCCCAGAGCAGCCCGACGCCCACCGCCGGATACCGGATCGACGCGGCCGTGACCGGGGACTTGTCGACACCCATGTTCGGCCAGTTGAATACGCTGGGCAGCAGGACCAGGCCATGTCCGGCGGTGTCCACCGTGTGCACCGCGTGCGGGGTACGGCAGCCGTGCACCACCAGCTGGTCGCTTTCCCAGGCGACATCCCGGTGCAGTTCGGCGAACAGCGCCTGCACCCCGCCGTCCACCAAAGTGAGCGCGCGCCTGCCGATGTCGGCTTCCAGTACGGCGCGAATCCGGCCCCAGTGCGGAGCGATCAGCCGTTCGTGGCAGCGGTGGAGAGCTTCTGCGAGCCGTGGCAGCACCGCCGCCGACTCGGGAACCTCCTCGTGCGGCAGGCCCAGAACCGCGCTGTACTCCCGCCGGAAGAACGCCTCTCCCGTGGCCCGCAGCCGGTTCAGCTCCGTTGCCATCGATGGCAGCCGCTCCTCCGGCAGCGGGAACAGGAATGACGGCATCGGCCCAGCGATCAGCGCCCGCAGCAGCGGCAGGTCGTGCTCGCCCGCCAGCAGGGGCCGAGTCCTGCGCACCCACGGCTGATGCACCGCGTGCCCGCCCGTGCCCAGCAGGACCCGGAGTGCCAGCACCGTCTCGCCCAGCGGCGAGACGGCGAACCGCACCTTCGCGACCGACGCCGCGGTGAACCTGATCTCGACCGCCATCCGTCCCCATCATGTAGCTGTAGCTGAACAATAGGCCGACGACCGTCGCCACCCCCAGGCTGCCCGGCATGGAATTCTTCACCTCGTACGACGGAACCACGCTCGCCTGCCACGTGGCCGGGGACGGCCCGGCCGTGGTGTGCCTGCCCGGGGGGCCCATGCAGTCCTCCGCTTATCTCGGTGACCTCGGTGGCCTGTCCGCCCACCATGAGTTGATCAGGCTTGACCTTCGGGGCACCGGTCGGTCCGCGTACCCGAAGGACGCCGACAGCTATCGCTGCGACCGTCTCGTCGACGACGTGGAAGCCCTGCGCGAGCACCTCGGCCTCGACCGGATGGACCTTCTCGCGCATTCGGCCGGCGCGAATCTGGCGGCGCTGTATGCGAGCCGCCACCCGGAGCGCGTCGGCAGGCTCGCGCTCATCACGCCGAGCGTGATGGCTGTCGGCGTGACGATCACCGGAGACGACCGGCTCGGGACCGCGCGGCTCCGCCGGGACGAGCCGTGGTTCCCCGTCGCCTTCGCGGCCCTGGAAGCGATCGTCGCGGGGAAGGCGACCCTCGAAACCTGGCAGGCCATCGCACCATTCTCTTACGCCCGCTGGGACGAGGCAGCTCGGGAGCACCGGGCCGCTGAGGACAGGCAGAAGAACGTGACGGCCGCGCAGGTCTTCTCCGCCGACGGTGCCTTCGCCCCGGACGCCACCCGCACGGCACTGGCACGGCTCAGGTCGCCAGTACTGCTGCTCGCCGGGGAAGCCGATCTGGCGGCCCCTCCCCGCGCCATGGCCGAGTTCGCCGGACTGTTCCCGCATGCCGATCTGATCATTCAGCCCCGGGCCGGGCACTTCCCGTGGCTCGACGATGCGGAACAGTTCGTGGCGACGACCGTGGCGTTCTTCGCGGAAGCCACCACCTGTCGCCGTACCCCCAGCCGTGAGAAGTCTCCGGCCCGGCCCACTGGCAAGAAGATCGCTGCGAAACGGCCGGTGGTGTGTTCGTGCAGGCGTTCTCCGCGAGGAGTGTCAACGAGGACGGTCGCCGCGGCGTCGACCTGGTCCGGTGTTGAAGCAGGCGGCACTCTTCGCGGGGAACGAGGGCCGCACCGGCTCCTGGCGGAGGAAAAAGGAAAAGGAAAGGAGGTCACCCACTCCTTTCCACTCTCAACGTATAGCGCACTGGGGGGCTTGCGGCAAGATCCCGGTCGTGCCGCAGAATCACCGGCCAAGGCCAGAATCCGCGGTAAGGGGAGTTCCGCAGTGCGTGTGTTGTTGTCGACGTATGGGTCGCGTGGGGACGTCGAACCGCTGGTGGGACTCGCGGTGCGGTTGCGGGATCTCGGCGCGGAGGTGCGGGTGTGCGCGCCGCCGGACGAGGACTTCGCGCAGCGATTGGCCGGTGTCGGCGTGCCGCTGATGCCGGTCGGCCAGTCGGCGCGCGCGCTGACGGCTGCGGCGCCGCCACCGTCATCCCTGCCCCGGCGCGCGGCCGAGTTAATCGCCGGCCAGTTCGACGCGGTCCCCGCGGCGGCCGAGGGATGCGACGCGGTGGTGGCGACCGGCGTGATGCCAGCCGCGGCCGGCGCGCGGTCGGTGGCCGAGAAACTGGGCATCCGCTCCGTGTCCGTGACCTTCCAGCAGCTCACCCTGCCGTCACCGCACCATTCGCCGCTGGCGTATCCGGGCCGGCCGTTCCCGCCGGAGGTGACCGACAACCGGGTGCTGTGGGACCTGGACGCCCAGAGCATCAACGCGCTGTTCGGTGCGGCGCTCAACACGAACCGGGCGTCGATCGGCCTGGCCCCGGTGGACAACGTTCGCGACTACGTCATCGGCGACCAGCCGTGGCTGGCGACGGACCCGATCCTGGACCCGTGGCGGGAGACGCCCGACCTCGACGTCGTCCAGACCGGCGCGTGGTTCTTGACCGACGTTCACCCGCTCCCGGCCGAGTTGGTGGCGTTCCTGGGCGCCGGCGCGCCACCTGTGTACGTGGGCTTCGGCAGCATGCCCATGCGCACATCGGCGGACGTCGCCCGAGTGGCCATCGAGGCGATCCGCGCGCAGGGCCGCCGCGCGGTCGTGGCCCGCAGCTGGGCAGACCTGGGTCTGATCGACGACCGGGACGACTGCTTCGTCGTGGGTGAGGTCAACCAGCAGGCTCTGTTCGGCCGGGTGGCCGCCGTCGTGCACCATGGCGGCGCGGGCACGACGACGACGGCCACCCGGGCCGGCGCGCCTCAGGTGGTGGTGCCCCAGGCGACGGACCAGCCGTACTGGGCCCGCCGGGTGGCTGACCTGGGCATCGGCGCGGCACACGAGGGCCCGGCTCCGACCTTCGAGTCCCTGTCGGCCGCGCTCAAGACGGCCCTGGAGCCCGAGACCCGCGCACGAGCGAGAGCCGTGGCCGGCACGGTCCGCACCGACGGGGCGATGGTGGCCGCGAAGCTGCTGCTCGACACGGTCAGCCGGGAAAGGCCGCCGGTGTCCCCGTGAACCACATGGGGGCGCCGAGCCCTTAGCCAGCGGGCATGTGGGCTTGGTCCGGGTAGGCGAGGAGTACGAGCGGGGAGGCCGCCGTCAGCTCCGCCACGGGGCGCGGTGTCGCGTCGTACCTGTCAGTGTGGGCGTACGGCAGCGAGGTCGGCGATGAGGTCGGCGCGCCAGTGCGGCGTATGGCGGGCGTGCTGGATCAGCGGGGCGGCGGCCTGTGGGGGAAGCCGCACCAGGCTTTGCAGGGCGTCGGCCGCGTCCTTGCGACGCCACCAAGCCAGCTCTTCGCGGCGGTTCAGCGTCGGCTGCTCGCCGTGCCCGTCGCTTCGCGCGCCGAAGCGGAGGCGCTGGATGGCCTGGGTTTCGGCGAGTACGGTGCGCAGCCGCATGCCCAGCGGGGAGCCGTCGTTCAGCGGGCCTGTCCAGCCGCGGTCGATGTCGTCCAGGGCTCGGCCCACTTCCGGGTACGCGGTCAGGCCGTGTCCGTCCGCCAGGCGCCTTACCTGCTTGGCCAGCGCGGAGCGCAGCTGCCAGTCGGGGACAGCGGTGATGAGGTTGGCCAGGTCTCCCTCGGGTGAGGAATCGCCACGCAGGTCGTGCAGGAACGGCAGGATGTGGGCCGCGGTCAGGGGACCGTTCAAAGCTTGGTCGTCGAGGTCGACGCCGACGTCGGAGCGCAGCATGCCGCGCAGGGCGTTGAGGCGTTCCTGTTGGGTGATGGACGGGTCGAAGGAGTTCAGCCCGGCACGTTCCTTGGCGGATTGGAGCAGGTCCTCGCGCATCTCCCGTCCGAGCAGGTTGGTCACGAACTCGCTGACGAGCTCCCCGTCGTCGAACATGTGCATGCGGAGGTCGGAGATCTGCAGGGCCACGGCACGCGTGCCGGCTGACAGCTGTCGCAGGGTTTCTCCGCGCATGCCGTACCCGGAATGCTCGACGCGGTCTTGCCACTCTTCGGCGGCGAAGACCCATCCGCCCGTCGTCCGGCCGATCCGTACGGCGGGTAGGCAGCGTCGCTCCACGGCGTCCACGACCTCACGGCGGGTCCAGTGATGCGGCGCCTCGTCCAACGCGCCGAAACGACGGAGGAGTTCGTCCTCATCGATGCCGTGGACGAAGGTCAGACAGGTGTAGCGGAATGTGCCGTCACGGCGGGTGTTCTGCCACGGTCCGGGTTCTGGTTCGGGTTCGGGCGGCGTGAAGCTCCGTACGAAGAGCAGAGCCGCGTCCTTGTCCGCTCCCTCACCTCCCACTTCAGGCGCCGTGAAGCTGCTGTGCCTGGCAGGCTCTGTCACCGGGGGCTGGCTCAGGGATGGCCGCGCATCGGGTTCGGGCCGCGCCATCGCGGCCCTGATCGCCACCAGCGACCGCGGATCGGGGTGCGGCTCTTCCTGGTCTCTGGTGTCGTGCTCCCACAGCAGGTCGCCGTTGAAAGCGATGGGAATGTATCCGCTGAGAGCGCGCCCGGTCTCCAGGCTGGCCGCCACCTCTTCCCAGTAGGCGCCCAGCGACGGGGCCGTGCCGAAGTCCACGCCGTCGTATTCGCTGAACTGGCCGATCGCACCGAAGGTGTCCCCGGGGCGGCAGTCCACGACCATGCCGTTGACGTCGTCATCAAGGAAGAAGAGGTAGTCGTGGTGCCAGTAGTCGTCATGCTCCTCGCCGTCGTCGGCCAAGTCGGCCAGAATGTCGCGCATCATCATCGTGCGACTGACGATGTCGGCCGGCCCCATCAGCGTGCCGCCCGGAACCCGGAAGAGGCCGCCCACGCCCCGGCACAGGAGAGACGCGACCAGTTCTTCGGGGAAGGGAACACCGAGCGTCCGGCCTGCCTCGTCGATCTCATCCGGCTGGACCTGCCCATCACCGGCATGCGCGTTGCGGGCATGGGCCCACAGCCAGCTCCCGATTCGGTCCCAAGCGCCTTCAACCCGCTGCTTGCCCATGCCCATCCCCTCATCGCGCCTACGTTCCGCCTCCATCAGGCGGCAGTGCACACGCTCATCGGCCTCTCGGTGGAATGCGGTGCCGATCCTCGCACCCCCGTTCAGGCTGACCCTTGGCAACCCAAAGAGTCAGCACTCGTCTTCGACGAACCCGCTTGGGCCTCGGTCCGCTGCTCCTAGGCGGGTGAGGCGACCTTCCGCGCAACAGCGCGGATTCCCGTCCACGAGTGGGACGCAGCCGAGCCGCAGGACCTCGCCGCCGGAGAGGCCGGACAGTGTGAGACCGTCTGGCTCACCGCACGAGAAGCCTGCCAAGCAAGCGCTCGCGCACGCTCGACACACGGAGCGTGGACCCGAGCGTCCCCGCGCGTTGACTGCTCCGCACCCACACGTTCCGGAGGCCGGCTCCGGGCCGTACGGCGGGCCGCTTCCGCCCCGTCTCCCGCAGTGGGGTCCACGTGGACGTCGAGAATGATGCGTGACGGTCACCAGGTGCGTCCGCGACGCCACGCTGATCCCGGTCGCGCAGCGCCTGGCACGGGACGTGGAAGGCGGGGTGGGCGTACGCTGCGACCTCATCGCGCCCGCGGCGCTCAGCGCCGTGCAATGCAGTGACCTGGGGTTCGAAGCCTATTTCCCTTTGCCCGCGGGACGCACGATGACGACCGGGCATGAGGCATGCTGAGCACAGCGCTGACTCACAGACCCCAGCATGGCCCGGGCGAAGCCTCCACGGCCTCTGCTGCCCACCACGAGCAGCTCGGCTCCTTCGGAGGCTCGTACCAGGACCTCCGACGGGTCGCCTCGGACCAGCATTTCCCGTACCTCTACGGGCCTGTCGCCGCCGAAGACCGTCCGCATCTCCTCGGCAAGGCCGGAGCGGGCCTGTTCCAGGTCGAAGCCGGGTTCCGTGGCCGGTCCGGCCCACCCGGCCTGGGAAGGCGTGTCCCATGCGCAGACGGCCTCCACGATGCCGCCGATGAGCTGGGCTTGCCGGGCCGCCCATCGCAGCGCTGCCTGTGACGACGCGGAACCGTCGGCCCCGACAACGACGCGGGGGACCGATTCACTGCTGTCCATAGCCGTCTCACCTCTCACCCGGCCTGTGCTCGTCCACGTTGCCCGCATCGGACGGTCCAGGCCAACCGGGAATGCTCCGTCCGGTCAGGCAGGCCCTCCGGTTCCCGGGTGCTGCCGGGCCTCCCAGGCGCCGGTCTCCGCCCAGTCCCGGTAATCCCCACAGCGGCAGCCGGGCAGGCGGAGCAGCGCGGCACGGGTCTGCCGCTCCGCCGCGGCCGCGTGCCGGGGGCCGTCCGCCGCGCGGGCTCGACGGCCTGGTGGGCGTCAAGCTCAGGGCGCTGCGGGCAGCTGGCGCTTGTGCTCGGTGAGGCGATAGCGGCGGACGATCGACTCAAAGGCCGGCTCGCCCACGGGCTCGCCCTCCAGGAAGTCGTCGATGGCGTCGTACGTCACCCCGAGGGCGTCCTCGTCGGGCTTGCCGGGGTCGAGCGTCTCCAGGTCCGCCGTCGGGGTCTTCCACACCAGCTCGGCCGGGGCACCCAGCGTCTGCGCCACGGCCCGCACCCGGCGCTTGGTCAGCCCCGTCAGCGGTATGACATCGGCCGCGCCGTCTCCGTACTTCGTGAAGAACCCCGAGACCGCCTCGGCCGCGTGGTCGGTGCCCACGACCAGACCGTCGTGGGCGCCCGCGACCGCGTACTGCGCGATCATCCGCTGCCGGGCCTTGATGTTGCCCTGCACGAAGTCCTGGTGGTGCGCGTCCCGGAAGGTCACCCCACCGGCCAGCAAAGCGGCCAGCGAGGCATCGCTCGCGGGCTTCACGTCCACCGTCAGGACCCGATCGGCGTTGATGAAGCCCAAGGCGAGCTGAGCGTCCTTCTCGTCCGCCTGGACCCCGTACGGCAGACGCATGGCGTAGAAGGCCGCGTCGTGCCCGGCGGCGCGGGCCCGCTCCACCGCGAGCTGGCACAGCCGCCCCGCGGTTGTGGAGTCCACACCACCGCTGATGCCGAGCACCAGCGACCGCAGCCCCGTCGAGGTCAGCCGCCCGGCGAGGAAGGCCACCCGGCGCTCGATCTCCAGTTCCGGGTCGAAACGCGCGGACACCTGGAGATCCCGGGCGATCTCCTGCTGCAGGGTGCTGGACAGCGGGTCGGTCACTGCTGCTCCTTGTGGTCGGTCGAGGTGACAAGAGCGGAGGGCGGAGGGTCTCCGCGCTCCCGACTCTATGCAGCGAGACGGTCAAGCCCGCGGGGAGGGGGGAGGAGGACGTACCTTCCCGAATGATCAACAGACCGGAAGGTCATCGCGCCGCCCCGAGTCGCAGCGAGGATCACGTCGCGGTGAGGACGTTGAGTGAGGACGTCGCAGCGAGGACCAGGACGGGTGCCCGTGCGCTTCGGAAATGTCGCTTGTCCTCAAGCTGTGCTGCGTGGAGGATCGGATCATGGATGAGACTGGTGAGCAGTGGCGTGTACGGTTCGACGCCGAGGTGACCTTCAGTAACGGTGGTGGCCTGCAGACGCAGGGTTTTCGGCTGGATGTTCCCGGACCGGAGGTCGACGACAGGGATCTGGCCGACCTGTTCGTCCGTCACCTCGGGCTGCTGATGGTGGAAGAAGTGCGCATCAGCGGGCGCGAGCTGTTGCGGGAGCCGCACAAGGGGTCACAGAACACCGTTGGTTCTGAGGGTGCCGCTGGTCCGCGCCGGACGGCCGACCGCCGGATCATCGACCTCAGCCACACCATCCGGCACGGGATGATCACCTATCCCGGCCTGCCCGGGCCGGAGATCGGCGACCACCTTTCCCGGCAGGCGTCCCGCGACCACTACGCCCCCGGAACCGAGTTCACCATCGGCCACATCGCGATGGTCTCCAACACCGGTACCTACCTCGACAGTCCCTTCCACCGCTTCCCCGACGGCTCCGACCTCGCCGGGCTGCCGCTCGCCAAGCTGACCGGCCTCGACGGCATCGTCATACGGGCGCTCGGCAGCGAACGACGGGCTGTGGACCGCGAACAGCTGCTGCCACACGACGTCACCGGCCGGGCCATCCTGATCCACACCGACTGGTCGCGGCACTGGGGCACCGAACAGTACGGACACGGCCACCCCTACCTCACCGCGGACGCCGCCGACTGGCTGGTCGAGCAGCGAGCTGCCCTGGTCGGTATCGACTCCGTCAACATCGATGACATCGACGACGGCACCCGCCCCGCGCACACGGCACTGCTGGCCGCGGGCATCCCCGTCGTGGAGCACATGCGCGGCCTGGAAGACCTGCCCCCGCAGGGCTTCCGCTTCCACGCCGCGCCGCCGGCCGTCGAGGGCATGGGCACCTTCCCTGTACGGGCCTACGCACTCCTCGACGAGGACCGGTGACACAGGCGTGGACAGCGAACTTGTCGAGGCCAGCGCCTTCCTTCCGCCAGGCGATCCACGCCCGCGGATGCCCGAAAGCGCAGCGCTGCCGCGTCCGTGTGTCGCTGCCCGAGTCGATGACGTGAGGGTCAGCGTCGCGCGCTCCCTCGTGCGATGACCGTTGCACGCGGTTCCTCGGACGCGGCATCGGTGACCGGACGGCGTTCTTTCCCTGGCGGGCGACGACGCCACTCGTAGGCCGGGGTCTCCGCAGGTGCCCCGCCCTGCCCTGCCCGGTTGAGGGCACCCCCGCCCTCGCGGGTGAGCCCTACTCGGGCGAGCCTGGCGACGCGTCCGGCGGTACTTCCGAGCCGCCGGGCCGGGCGGGGGTGCGGGCCGCCAGGACGTCACTCGTCTCCAGCACCGTGGTCAGCGTCTCGCGGAGCTGTCGGCCGAACTCGGCGGGCCACTTGGCGTAGCCGACATGGCCGCCGGGGAAATCCAGGAATCGCCGGCCGAGGCGGTCGGCGAGGACGACAGCCGGGCGGTGCACGGTGTGGGTACGGGAGTCGCGGCCGCCCGAGACCGCGATACGGTCCGCCATCGGGGTGAGGGCGGGAACGTCGGGGACGAAGCGGGTGGAGGGCCGGAGCATGTGGGCGAGGAAGAAGGCGGTGTTGTCGTGCGCTTCGGGCAGCTCAGGGGCGGGACGTCCGCCGAAGACCGCGCTGAACTGGGCCATGGCCGGTGCGGTGCCCTCACGGCGGAAGGTCTCGTGGACGGCGTCGATGAACGCCAGATACTCCGCCGCGTCCGGCAGCAGCCCGAACACGGGTGGTTCGTGCACCACCAGCGCCGCGATCCGCTCCGGATGGCGCAGGGCCAGTTCGAGTGCGACGAGCCCGCCCGAGCAGCTGCCGAAGACCCGTACCGGGCCGTCGCCCGGGGACAGCAGGCCAAGCAGGCGGTACGCGTCGTCGGCGTGTACCTCGATGTGCTGATCGACCGGGGGGCCGTCGAGCGGGCTGCGGGAGTTGCCGCGCGGGTCGAGGGTGACCACGCGGTGGTCTGCGGCGAGGACAGCGGCCAGCCGTTCGAAGACGGCGGCGTCGGAGTTGCCGCCTCCCAGGAGCAGTAACAGCGGCCCCTCGCCGCGCACTTCGTAGTGGAGGGTCGCACCCGGTACGGCCAGCGCGCCGGTCTCGGTCTCCTGCGGGTCCATGGCGCTCCAGGCTGGCACGGAAAGGCGACGCCACTGCGTCACAAGAGATGACTCAGCGTAGCGATACGGAGTAGAATGTGCCAGGTACCGGCGGCGCCGGGCCCAGCCCTCTCCTCCCCCGGAGCAGCCGACATGGCCGACCGCACCTCCACCCCCGGCCCCCGGTTGCTGCTGAACGCCCAGCCCTTCGGCTTCGGGCCGGCCGCGGCGACGGCCATCCTCGCCGAGGAACTGGCCCCCCTCTGCCGCGAACTGGCCTACGTCGGCGACGGACACACCCTCGATCTGCAACGCACACCGCCGTACCACGCGGTCCACGACTCGACGGACCTGCCGCCGCGGGAGCGGCTGGCGCAGTTGCGGCGGCTGGCGCCCCGGTATGACCTGTTCGTCACGGCGATGGACTTCCCCGCGGCCGAACTCGCCCGCCGCGTCGGCCTGCACGTGGCGGTCTACGACGCCCTCACCTGGTTCTGGCCCGAGATCCCGGCGGTCATCCGCGACACCGTGCTCTACATCGCCCAGGACTTCTTCGGCGTCCGGGAGCGGGTCGCCGCGGACACCACGCTCCGCTCGCACTCCCTCGTCGTGCCCCCGATCATCGGGCCCCGCCGCGTGTGGCACCCCGGGCGGCACGTCCTGGTCAATCTCGGTGGTCTGCACAACCCGTTCTGGGGGCCGTCCGACGCCGCCGCGTACGCCCGCCTGATGCTCGCCGCTGTCCGCGCCGCGCAACCTGCGGGCCGGCCCGTGACCGCCATCGCCAGCCACAGTGTCGCCTCGGCGCTCGGTGACCCGGCCGTCGGTACGTACGGTCACGGCGCCGTGCTCGACCTGATGAGCAGCGCCGCGTACGCCTGTATGACGCCGGGCCTCGGCAACATCTACGACGCCGCAGCGACCGGCGTACCCACCCTGTGGCTGCCCTCCGTCAACGAGACCCACCCGGCCCAGGCCCACCAGCTCTCCGCACACGGCTACTGCGACGCCCATCTGGACTGGGCCGACCTCGGCCAGCCCATCGACTACACCGCACCCTCGCCGACCGTCCAGAAAGCCGTCACCGACGCGATCCACCGGACCTCCGCGACCCCGCGCCTGCGCGGCCTGCTCGCCTCCCGGCTCACCGAGTCCACCGCCCGGCTCGGCCCCCTCCCCGGCCGGGCCCAGGGCTTGACCGACCGGTTCGGCCACGGCGGCATCCACCAGGCCGCCACCGCGCTTGTCCACCGGGCCGCCCACCACGCCGACGCTCCACGAGGACACCGCTGAACTCACCGGGAGGCTGTCGTTTCGCGGCGGGGCGCCGGTGCCCCATGGCGCACACCCGTCCCCTGCCCCACTCCCCTGCCCCTGCCTGCGGGCTCCCGCGCCCGGTGACGGGCAGCACCAGGAGACGTGTATGATCTTTTACGTAACTCCGGCGAACAACGCGGGAGTCACGCGTCTGTGGTCCAAGGAAAGACGCCCGCCATCCAGCGGGAAATGTAGGTGCAAGGCCTGCCGGGCGCTCCATATGAAGGTCCCTGTACTCGTCGAGTACAGGGACCTTCGTCGTGTCCCCGGTCAGTGGCGGCGCGTCACCGGCCCGCTGACTCCGGCTGACCGAAGATCTCCGCCTTCGTGCGGCCAGATCTCGCCGCCGGCGCCACTGTCCAGGTTCGCGGTGAAGAGCCGGCCGGGTTGTGGCCGCTGTCCCCAGGTCGGCCGTCCGAGGACCGTCACGGACCCGGTGCGGCGGTCGTGTCATCACCGGCCCCGGCGGTCGCCCTGGTGGGCCGTCGGGCACTCAACTGGCAGGCGGCTGACAGGATTTACCGCGTCGTGGACGTAAAGGCAAATCAGCCCCTTTACCGGCACTGCCGCGGTGTACGGTCGTGGCCGACGACGGCGCATCACGGGGGGAATCCGGGGATGGACAGTGGTATCCGCTACCGGGCGGAGCGCATCGCGCTGGGCCTGACGGCCATGACAGGTGTCGTGGTGTTGGTCGCCGACCTCCTCGGATGGCTCGACGAGCTGGCCCCTGGCGGCACGCTTCCGAAGATCACGCTACTCATCCTGAGCACGGTCACCTTGTTCCTCCTGCTGGAGGTCGATCGCCTGAAAGTGCTCGACAACGTCAATCTGCAGCTCTCCAAGCTCGATATCGACAACATCGCGCGTGAGCTCAAGGAGGAGCACTACGGTGGCGTGGTCGCGGTACACCGGCGGTTTCCCGAGGAGCAGTTCATCAGGCTCGTGGAGGACGCCGGTCGCGAGCTGACCATTTTGCAGACCTGGGTTCCCAACCTCCACAGATTCGAGTGGGCGTTGAAGAAGGCCATGGTCGACCGACATGTCCGGGTGCGCATTCTGCTGCTCCATCCGTCCTCGCCGGTGGCGCGGCTGCGCGACGAGGCGTTACGCCCCGTACGGGACCCCGCCCTGGAGGAGGACGTCAAGGCGAGCGTCGAACGGTGCCTGTCCATTTGCGAATCCCTCTGCCGGGGCGCTCAGGGGGACCCGTTGCAACTTCAGGTGCGGGTGTACAACTCCCTGCCGTCCATCGCCGTGTACAAGGCGGACGAGCACTATCTGGTCAGCTCGTTTCTGCACGGCCAGCTCGCCGTCGATTCCACTCAGATGGAGATCGACGGATGCGACACCGTGATGGGCAGGGAGGTCCAGCGAGAGCTGGACACGTTGTGGAGGGTCGGATACGACGTGGATCTGCGTAACTGGCGCGAATCGATCAGCAGCATCAGCTTGTGATGCGGGAAAGGTGACGGTCATGCGAGAACTGGACGCGTTCGAAGACGAGTTGATCGAGCGGTTCTCCGGGCATCCGGTCCTGGCGAACAGCGCGCTGCTGCCGGACGACGACTTCACCGCGATGCTGCTCCAACGCCGTTTTGTGTCACTCGCGTTCACCCCGTCCTATGATCTGGCGATCGACCTGCTACGCGACGAGGCGGGGCTGCGGATCGCCCGGATGATCCTGCGCGAGGAGTACCCGGACAGCCAAGGGGGCACGCGCTCGCACCGCGAGGACATGAAGGAGGATCTGCTCCAGCTCGGGGTCTCCCGGACGGACCTCGTCAAGACGCGGCCCACGGAAGCGACGGCGAAGGTCATCAGCGACACCTTCGAAGTGATCGCCGAGGCGGGCGGTCATGCCAACGCCGACCTGAGGCTGCTGACACTTCTGCGTTTCTGGGGCGAGGTGCTGGTCTCCGTCGAATACGGGCGGCTGTGGGAGCGGATGGGACCCGCGCTGACACGCGACGGCCACAATCGGTCACGCTTCTATCATCCGCACCACGTCCACGACGCGAAGGCGCACTCGCTCGCGACCGTGTCCTTGTTGTCCGCCACCCACTCCGACCGCCTCGCCACGCGGATCAGCGAACTCCTCACCCGCGAGGAATCCACCGACTGCTTCACACAGATGGAGGAACGGGGTCTGCGGCTGAAGACGGCCTTCTACGACCAGTTCTTGCCGGCCCTGGAACGCGTCAAAGCCTGAAGCGGCGCTGCTCGACCACCGGTTCACAGACGGCCGGCATCCGCCCCCTCGGCAGCGGCGCATCAGAGCCCACCACCGCACCCTGCGCAGCCCGCGCACCCACCGCCCAGCGCAGGCGGGTCGGACACCGGCGTCGCGGTGCTGTTCCCCCGCGAGGAGCTGGTGTTCGGGCGTGGGACGGGCGGCCCGACGAGCGCCCGCTCCAGCCCCCAGCCCCCAGTCCGCGGGCATCCGGGTCATCCCATAACGGGCCACCTTGGCCAGGATCAAGGCGTCCTTGGCGTCGTGCTTCATCCCGGGTTCCGATCGCGGCACCCAGGAGGGCTCCTGCTTGCTCAGGCGGTCGGTCATCTCCCGGCTGGCGGGCGTGTGGACGGCGTATCGGTGCACCTGTGTGCGCACGGCGACCAGACATCCCACCGCCACCAGCAGCCCGAAGCCGAGAGCCGGCGGCAGGGACGACCAAGCGCAGCATCTCCTCGCGGGGTTGGCCGTGGTCCTGCTCGTGCAGGGCCACGCCAAGCGCCATGAGCACGGTGCGGACGGAGACCGCCGCGGTGCGCGCCCCGTCCAGCTGGGTGGCGGCCAGTAGCGGGCAGATCAGCAGGAGCCCGGTCAGGCTCATTCCCGGGCCCAGGCCCAGATCGACCGCCGCGACGAGGGCTCCGGTCCCGAGCGCGAACAGCAGCCATCCGTTGGTATGGATGGCGCGCATATGCTCACTTCCCCCGCCAGGGCCGCTACCGGCGTGGCTGCCCTTCCACAACTGCCCAGCACTGCCCTGCCAGCTGGCGATATCAGTAAGAGAGCGACCAATAAGCGTCTTGCCAGAGACTTTCGTACTCATTTTGGCTCGCATAGAGGTCATCGCAAGATCGGCGGCTGGTGGTTGTCGCGGGTGGTCTTCAGCAGATCGATCCGCAGGTCGAAGGAAAAAGAAAAGAGCAGAGGCCGACGTCGCCTCCGCGAACGTCGGCCTGCTGCGCTGGCGGTGCCTCCTAGGCCGGCTTGCCAGCCGTGTACAACACGCGCTTGGGATCACTGGGGTCGCTGTGCTTGAGGGCCAGCTCATCGCGCAGGAGCCCGTCGAGCACGTTGCGGCAGCGTCGCGAGTCCTGCGGTTCGAAGGCTTCGTCGCCGACGACCGCCTTGGCGACATCGTTGTTCGTCAGCGGCTCAGAGGCCCCTTGCAGTACCTCAAGGACACGCGCGCGGGAGAAGCGCCGTACCTGCTGCTCAGGTGCCGGGCTGGCAACTGCCGGGGGGGCGGCTTCCGGCGCGTCGCCTGCGGCAGCGGCCGGTGAAGCGGAGGCCTCGGTCTCCTCCTCGCTGACGTCGTCGGCCGGGCTTGGCGCCGCGGCATCGGCGACCTCGTAGAAATGCGTACGGCCCTGACGGTTCCTCACCGCCTTCTCGTCGGTGACGAGGGCGGTCGTGGCCTGTCGCACGGACTGCTGCTGCGACTTGGTGGGGTTGGCGAACAACCGATCGGTGATCTCTTTGACCGTGAGCGGCTCACTGGGGCTGTCCTGGAGGACTTTCAGGACCCGCTTCGTCAGCGGCTTCGTCTTCGCCGACCGCCCCTTCCCGCTCGCCTGGCGCGCGGGGCCCTGGGCCGTGCGGAGTGCGCTGCGGTCCGGTTCCCGCTGAGGGGTTGGTGCTGCCGGCTCTGGCCGACTGGCCTGGGCGGGCACAGCCGGGGTTGGGAACGCGCTGTCCTGCTGGGCACCGTGGTCCTGCTCTTCGTCGCTGCGTGCCTCCGGGCCTGCCGCACTGGTCTCCTCGTCCGCGGTGTCGAGGACCTCGGTGAGAAAGGCGTGCTCTCCCCGGAGGTGGGAGAGCTCAAGCTCGATCTCTGTGATTCTGCGCGCCGTTGAGCGGAGCCTGGCCTCAACCTTGGCTCGGACGGCACTTGATGCTGCGGTGGTGGACGTTTGGGTTGTCATGACTTCCTTGGCTTGCCGGAACGGGGGGCATCACCCGCGTCTGCGGGGATGGTAAGCGCGCCGATGGCGGAAGCAACGGGCTTGGCAGCAATCAGTACCCGCGAGAGCGACGCGCACACAGTCCAAGGGAAAGGTGTGTCCGTAGGTCGGGCAGTCCTTCGGTTCCGGTGCCCTGACGCGACGAGGCATGGGCAGGCGGGCGCTCCTGCCTGTCCGGCCCGCTCGGCCGGCCGGGAGAACCGCTGGCGGACAGCGACTGCGGGCCGCCGGCCCGCAGGGGCCCGGTGCCCGCGGGGACCAGGTGGGAGGACCGTGCGCCCGGCCGCGGTATCGGCTGGGCGCGGGGTCGCGGTCAGCTTGTCGGGGCGACCTGGACCGCGGCCGGGGGTGTCCAGCGAGGACCCTCGTCGTTGTCCTCGCCCCAGATGGTGTGCTCCTGGGAGGTGACCGTCATGCCGGAGTCGTACTGACCGGGGGCGCCGCCGTGTGCCCAGTGCCGCCGGGCGTGGGCGAGTTCGTCGGCCAGGCGCCAGGGGCCGCCTTGGTAGGCCAGGGGTGTGCCCGTCTCCGGTGCGACGAGCGCGGCCCACGTCGTATGGCCGTCGTACAGCCACGCGGTGGTGCCGCCCGCGTCGGCCTCCGTGGCCATCCGTAGGCGTTGGTGGGCGCGGTGCGCGAGCCGCGGGTCGGCTTCGACACTCGTGACGCGGCCGGGCCCCACCCGTGCGGATCTCGTCGAGCGTCTGGATCTCCTCCTCCGCCGCATCCGGTCCCGACGCCCCACCACCGGTCACCACGTCACGCTCGCCGTGCCAGATGCCCGCGGGCCCGCCGGTCGCTGGAACCGCTGCCGCCTCGGTCAGCGGGGGCGGGCGGCAAGCCCACCGCCAGGGCCACCCCGGCGCTCGCGCTTCCGCTTGGGACGTACGTGGCTGTACAGGCCCATGAGAACTGATTCCACTTCATCTTTTTGTCCCTTCTGCGCCACCTCACCCCCCCCTGGCCGCAACATGACGGTCGTCACATTTCCCCCTCGCATTACAACCTCTTCACATCTCAGCTGGTCTAAACCATCAGGCACCACGGCGCTCTTTGGGGCATGGGGACCTTCGAGGCTTCGAGGGACCTGGAAGACAGCAACGGCCGCGCATTGACCCGCGCACGCCGGTGACACGGGGGGAACAACGGATGAAGATTTCTTTCCTGATCTACAACGCTTACGGCATCGGCGGGACCATTCGCTCGACCGTCAACCTCTCCAGGGCGCTGGCCGCCCACCACACCGTCGAGATCGCCAGCGTCTACCGCCCCGCCGACACGGCCCAGCTGGACATCGACGCTGCCGTCCGCGTCATCCCGCTCATCGACTGGCGGCCCGAGTCGCCCGGCTATGACGGCGGTGACCCGGCCGCGCGTGAGCCCAGCTCGATGTATCCCGACACCGGGGTCAGCCATGGCCCCCTGGCGCCCAGCCGGCTCACCGACGAGCGCATCGCCGCCTATCTGCGCGACACCGACGCGGATGTGGTCATCGCCACCCGGCCCATCCTCAACGGGTATCTCGCCCGTTACGGCGATGACCGGCTCATCCGTATCGGCCAGGAACATCTGACCTTCGCCTCGCACGTGCCCCAGCTGCGCGACGACCAGAACGCCGCGCTGGCCGCACTCGACGCCTTCGTCACGGTCTCCCAGGCCGACGCCGAGGCCTACCAGGCCGCGCTCCCCGAGGTGACCACCCGCATCCGGTGCATCCCCAACGGCGTGCCGGCCCCCGCCGTCGAACCCTCCGGAAGCGACTCCAAGCTGATCGTCGCCGCCGGCCGGCTGGTCCAGGTCAAGCGCTACGACCGGCTGATCGACGCCTTCGCCAAGGTGGCCGCCGAGCGCCCGGACTGGAACCTGCGCATCTACGGACGCGGCGCGCGGCGGGCCGCCCTGCGCGAGCAGATCGACCGGATGGGCCTCTACAACCGCATCCAGCTGATGGGAGCCGTCTCCCCGATCGAGACGGAGTGGGCCAAGGGCGCCATCGCCGCCGTCTCCTCGGACGCCGAGTCCTTCGGCATGACCATCGTCGAGGCCATGCACTGCGGGGTGCCCGTGGTCGCCACCGACTGCCCGTACGGACCCGGTGAGATCATCACCAACGGCGCGGACGGCGTGCTCGTCCCGCTCGACGGCGGCATCGACGCCTACGCCGCCGCCCTGCTGCGGCTGATAGACGACCGCGAGACCCGGCTGCGGATGGCCGCCAAGGCCCGTACGACGGCCGCCTCGTACGACCCGGCGATCATCGCCGACCGCTACGAGCGGCTCATCCACGAACTGCGCGAAGAACGCCCCCGCGCGCAGACATCGCCGCTGCTGCGCCGGATGCGGTCCACCCTGCGCCGCGCCCTGCCCAGGACCACGGCGGCGGCCGACGGCGTCACCGCACCCACAACGCCCGACGCCCCGCACCGGGTCCGCGCGCACTGCCGCGCCACCGCCGACGGCGGCGTGACCGTACGGCTGCGCACCACCGAACTGCCCCAGGGGCCCCTGGACTTCGTCATCCGGCTCCGTAAGGACCCCGAGAAGCGCGAGATACGCCTTCCCCTTCCCGGCGCTCCCGCGGACAGCCCGCATACGGAGGTCACGCTCGAACGCGCCGCCCACAGCCTGCCCGAGGGCCGCTGGGACTGCTACGTCGCGGCGCGCGACACCCACAACCGGCACCGGCTGGTCGCCGAGCTGGTCGAACAAGCCCGTCTGCTGCCCCTCCCCCTGGCCACAGGCCCCCACGGCGTCTCCGCCCTCATCCCCTACCCCACCAGTGACGGCTTCCTCGCCCTGCGGACCTGGCTGCGCCCCGCCCACGCCGAGGTCGGGGAGATCCTCATCGGCCAGGAGACAGCCACCGTCACCGCCACCCTGTACGGCGGCGAAACCGCGCGGGCCGTGTCGTTCAGCGACGCGGTCGTCCTCGCCGCGTCCCGCCAGGGTCTGACGTACGACATCGTCATGCCCGTCCGCGCACTGGACCCGGCGCCCGGCGCCCCAGGCGACCGCCGCTTCGAGTTCACGCTGCCCTACGGCGACGCGCTCACCCGGCGCAGCGCCGAGCAGGACCTGTGGGATCTGCGGCTGCTGCCCGCCCCAGGCGCGGAGCCGGTGCCCATCGGCCGCATCGCGGGGGACATCGCGGACCGGAAGAAGACCGACGTCCCACCGGCCGTGGTCCTGGAGCATCCGGCGCGCGGAGCGACCCGGTTCAGGCCCTTCTTCAACGCCGTCAACGATCTGAGCCTCAGCGCCCGCGACCACACCACCACCGACGAGTAAGAGCGCGACGTGTCCTATCGCGCAGGCCATCGGCCCGCGCCCACACCTTCACGGGCCCGCACAGCCCGCCCGCACGTCCACTCCCACGCCCAGGCGCCCGCGCTCAGCCGCTTCCGTGGAGCGGCATACGTCACCTTTAGCCGACCTCGAAGCAACCAATTCATCCCGCTTCACCTCTATACCTGATGAAACCGGTGCGCGGCTGACCACGCCGCACCGGTTCGCGGGAACCACCCGCCTACTCAAACCGGGGGAGGGACCGCGTGGCATGTCCGATGCCACGCGCAGCCACCATGAAGATTTCCTTTCTGCTGCAGAACGCCTATGGCATAGGTGGCACGATCCGGGCCACCTTCAACGCGGCCGGCGCGCTCGCCGCCCGCCACCACGACGTCGAGATCGTGACGGTGTGGCGCACCGGTGATGAGCCCCGCTTCCCGCTGAGCCGCAAGGTCCGGCTCGTACCGCTGATCGACAAGCGCGAGGCGGTGCCCGGTAGCGACTTCGGTCATGAGCTGATCGGCGAGCCGACCTCCCTCATCCCCCCGGTGGAGGCCCAGGGCGCGAGCTTCGACCAGCTGACCGACCAGCGTGTCGCCGACTTCCTCGCCCGTACCGACGCCGACGTGGTGGTGGCCACCCGCCCCGGCCTGCTGATCTACCTCGCGGAATTCGGCCAGCGCCGCTACCTGCGCATCGGCCAGGAGCACCGCATCTACGGAACCCACGAACCGCTGATCCGCGCGGCGCAGGATGCCGCTATCACCAGGCTCGACGCCCACACCACGGTCTCGGAAGCGGACGCCGCGACCCACCGCGCGCAGCTTTCGCAGGCCAGGGCGACCCGGATCGTCTGCATACCCAACGCCTCCCCCGCTGCCCAGGTCGAGCCGTCCGACGGCTCCGCCAAGCTGGTCGTCGCGGCGGGGCGCCTGATCCCGGTCAAGCGGTACGACCTCCTCGTCGACGCCTTCGCGAAGGTGGTCACCGAGCGCCCGGACTGGAGCCTGCGGATCTACGGGCGCGGCCCCGAGCGCGCCGCGCTCCGCGCACGGATCGACCGCCTCGGCCTGAGCGACCACGTCTTCCTCATGGGTCCGCACTCCCCCATCGAGACCGAGTGGGCGAAGGGCTCGATCGCCGCCGTCACCTCCCGTGAGGAGTCCTTCGGCATGACGATCGTCGAGTCCATGCAGTGCGGCACGCCGGTGGTGGCCACCGACTGCCCGCACGGGCCCGGCGAGATCATCACCCACGGCGAGGACGGCCTGCTGGTACCCGTCGGCGACGTCGGCGCCATCGCGCAGGGGCTGCTGACGCTCATCAATGACGAGGCGCTGCGCCGCTCCATGGGCGCGGCAGCCCAGATCAACGTCCAGCGGTACGGGCCGCAGAGCATCGCCCAGCGGTACGAGGAACTCGTCCACGAACTGCGCGGCACCCAACCCGGCGCTGCCGTCGCCCCCGCTCCCGTTGCCGCGCCCGCCCCGGACCCGCTGGCCCGGCGGGTGCGCAGGACGGCGGGCAAGCTCGCACGTCCGCTGCGCCGCATGGCCGCCACGGCGGCATCCCCCACCGCCAAGGCCGCCGGCTCCGCCGCCTCGGCCGGCCTGAAGCCGCTGCGCCCCACGGCGAGCTGCCGCGTCGACGCGGACGGCAACCTCGTTGTCCTCCTCGCCCCCTCCGGCATGTCCGGCGACGCGCTCTCGCTGACGCTGACCCGCCGGGGAGATGACGGCGAGCAGATCACCCTCCCCATCCAGCGGCCGGAGAAGGCCAAGGCCCCCTGGACGGCGCTGGTCGACCGCCGTGAGCACCGGCTCGCCGAGGGCCGCTGGGACTTCCATGTGGTCCGGCAGGAGGACGGTGCCCGCCGCCGGGTGGCGTCCCGCATCGTCGAACAGCGCGGACTGGTGACGCTGGAACCGCTGCCGGACGCGCCCTTCACCTGGTGGGTTCCGTATACGACGGTCAAGGGCTGCCTGTCCATCCGCGCCTGGCGACGCACCGCCCACGCCGAGGCCCGTACGCTCCAGCTCGGCGACGGCTCGGTCACCGTGGAAGGCACCCTGCACGGCGCCGCGTTCGGCCCGTCGGGCACGGCGCCCGTCGCCCTCGCCGTGCCGCGCGAGGGGACGAACCCGGCCTTCGACGTCGCGGTGACCGTGGTCGATGAGACCGCCTTCCGGTTCACCGTTCCCTACACCCGGCCGCTCACCGATCCCCGGGAGGACAGCGCCGTGTGGGATCTCTGGCTCCGCCTCGCCCCCGGTGCCGAGCCGGTCCGCGTCGGCCGCCTCACCGGCGACATCGTCGAACGCAACAAGACGGACGTCTATCCGACGGCTGAGGTGCGGTCCCCGGACGGCGGCCCGGCGACGCGTGTCCGCCCCTACTTCACCGTCACCAATGACCTGGCGATCAGCGCGGGCCCCGTTCCCGAGGCGAGCTGAGGCGGCGGGCCGGAGGGCGGGGGCCGGCAGCCCCGGCGGGGACCGGTCACCGCCGCTGACCGGCGGCGACCGCCGACCAGCGGCGGAGCCCCGCCCGGCCGAGCCGGGCGCCGGGCGGATCACCGCCCCTACTGGCCTCCGTTGACGATCGCCCGCTCCACCGCGCCGTCCTCGACGTGCCACTGCTTGAGGATCTTCGTGTACGCGCCGCTCACGATGAGGCGATCGAGGGCGTCCCGCACGGCGTCGCGCAGGCCCGTGTTGGTCTTGGCGACCGCGATGCCGTAGGGCAGGGGGTCGAACTGTTCGCCGCCGAGTTCGAGGACGTTGCCGTCCAGGCGGGTGGCAGCGGTGTGGGCCGCGACCGGGAAGTCGTCGAGGCAGGCCGTGGACCGGCCCTTGACGACGTCGCTGTAGGCCTCGGCCTGTGAGTCGAACTCCCGGACTTCCACCTTCTCGGGGACTTTCCCCCTCAGCTCGTCCAGGTAGTCACGGGCGACCGTGCCGCGCTGTACGGCGACCGTCTTGGCGGACAGGTCCTGAGGGGTCTTGACGCCCTCCGGGTTGCCCTTGCGGACGACGAGCGCGAGCCCGGCCCTGAAGTAGTCGATCAGGTCCACGCCGCTGCCGGTCTTCGTGCCGTCCACCCGCCCCTCCTGACGGCCCTTGGTGTCGGTCATCGCCGACATGACCAGGTCGAAGCGGCCCGCGTTCAGGCCGGCGAGAAGGGCGTCGAAGGTGGCGTTCTCGAACTCGAAGCGCACGCCCAGCTCGCGGCCGAGGGCGTTCGCGAGGTCGACGTCGACACCGGTGGGCTTGCCGTTCCCGAGGAACTCCATGGGCGGGTAGGCGATGTCCGAGCCGACGGTGACGACGCCCTTGTCGCGAATCTCCTTCGGCAGCCGACCGGACGGTATCCCGGCGGCCGAGGGGTTCCCGCTGGGCTTGGGGCCGTCGGACGGTTTCCCGGTGCCATCGGGCTTGTCCCCGGCGCTCGCGCCGCCACTGCCGCCGTCGCCACCGTCCGGCCACCGCGCCCAGACCAGCGCGCCGGCACCGGCTATGCCACCGACGGTAGTCAGGGCGGCGAGCATACGGCGCCGGCTCAGCCCCGGGGACGCGGACCGCCCAGGGGCGTGCGGCAACGGGGCCGGGGTGACGGTGATGTCCTGCGGCCCTCGTGGCGGGGCGGGGGCGTCGTGCCCCTGTGGCGGATACGCGAGGGCGGGGCCGTACGGGCTCTGAGGCGGAGTAGCGGGAGGCACAGGGGGCGCGGGGGTGCCCGCGGGCCGCGGCGGCGGCGTGTCGTACGACGGCGCCTGCGGCACGCTGCTTCCCGCGGCGTCGGCTGGCAGTCGGTCGTAGGGGTCGTCGGCGCGCCCCTCGTCCGGGGGGCGGGGCGCGAACGTGCCCGGGGACCTGGGGTCGCCGAGCTGCGCGGACAGACGGCGCAGCTGGAGGGCGACGGGCTCCGGCAGCCAGTCGCCGTACGGGCCCGGCGCGCCCACCCGCGCCATGAGGACGGGCAAAGCGGGCCGCCGTTCCGGCTCCTTCGCCAGACAGGCCGCCGCCAACCCCCGCAGATTCTCAGGGAGTTCGTCGAGTCGCGGCTCCTCGTGCACGGTGCGGTACATGAGGACCTGAGGCTCGGCGTTGCCGTACGGGCCGTCGCCCCTTGCCGCGAACACGATCACTCCGCCGAGCGCGAACACGTCCGCCGCGCCCGTGACCTTGGGGCCCGTCATGACGAGTTGCTCGGGCGCCATGAATCCCGGGCTGCCGAGGGCGGTACCGGTCGTCGTCAGGGCGGTGTCCGCGGCGGAGTGCGCGATGCCGAAGTCGATGACGCGCGGGCCTTCGGCGGTGAGCAGGATGTTCGACGGCTTGAGGTCGCGGTGCACCAGGCCGTGGGCATGCACCGCCGTCAGGGCGTGCAGCAGGCCCGCCGTCAGCAGCCACACCGCGGGCTCGGGCAGCGGCCCGCAGTCGTGCACGGCGTCGGTCAGCGAGACACCCGGCACGTAGTCGGTCGCCATCCAGGGCACGTCGTCGTGCGGCGCGGCGTCGACCACCGGCGCCACGAACGGGCCGCCCACCCGCTGGGCGGCGGCCACCTCACGGGCGAAACGCGCCCGGAAGCCCCGGTCGTCGGCGAGTTCGGAGCGCGCGGTCTTCACCGCCACCGTCCGCCCGTCCACCGCACGGCCGAGATAGACCCGCCCCATGCCGCCGCCCCCGAGCAGCCCGATGATCCGGAACGGGCCGATCTGCTGCGGATCACCCTTCGCCAGCGGTCGCACCAATACCCCCACCTGTGCCGACAATTGTCGGCACAGTATTCCGCACGCGCCCGAACGCTCCGACGGAGCTTCTGCGGCGCCCTCGCCGGGCGGCGCGGTGAACGCCACGCCCGTGGCGCTGCGTGACGAACTCGCGCCCGCCCCCGAGCGCCCCTTCCGCGACACCGGGGCCACCCGCTCCCCGGGCGCGGCGCGGTCATCGCCAGGACATACCGGCATCTCCCCCTGGCACCCCGCGCTACGCCTTCCGGGCGGAAGAGCGCACGTCCAACGCCTCGTTCGGGTCATCTTGGCGGCGCTTGCCGCACCGCCCGCTCGCCGCCCGGGCGCTGGCCCGCTGGGGCCGGTTGATGTGTCAGCGGGCCAGGCTCCCGCTCGGGAGGGCGGGGCGGCGGTGCGGCTGCCTGGGTATGTTGTCCCGGTGCGGCGGATCGGGGAGTTCACCCTGGAACGGCGGCTGGGGGCCGGCGGCATGGGGGTGGTGTACCTGGCGCGGAGCCGGGCGGGCCGCCAGGTAGCGCTGAAGGTGATCCGCCCCGAGTACGCCGACGACCCGCATTTCAGGGCCCGGTTCCGGCGCGAGGTGGCGGCGGCCCGCAAGGTCAGCGGCGCGTTCACGGCGTCCGTGGTGGACGCCGCGCCGGATGGTGATCCGCCTTGGCTGGCCACCCAGTACGTGCCCGCCCAGTCGCTGGCCGCACGAGTGCGCTCCGGCGGCCCGCTGCCCGCGGCGGACATCGCCCAGCTGGCCTGCCAGCTGGCGGCGGCCCTGTGCGACATCCACCAGCAGGGGATCGTGCACCGGGACTTGAAGCCGGGCAACGTCCTGCTCGCGGACGACGGCGCCCGTGTGATCGACTTCGGCATCGCCAGATCAGTGGCGGAGAGCCGGGCCCTGACGCGCAGCGGCGTGGTCGGCACCCCGGCGTTCATGGCGCCCGAGCAGTTGAACGGGCCGCACGGCATCTCCCCGGCGACGGACGTGTTCGCGCTGGGTTCCGTGCTGGCCTTCGCGGCCATCGGCCGCAGCCCCTTCGAGGAACGCGACGCGGTGGGCTCGGAGCCGATCGCGGTCGCGTTCGCCGTGGTCCACAAGGAGCCGGACCTGTCCGGCGTGCCCGGCCCGTTGCGCGGGCTGGTCGCCCGCTGCCTGGCCAAGGACCCCGGCCGGCGGCCCCGCTTGGACGAGGTGCTGCGCCTGGCCGCCCGGGCCGGGGAGGGCGCGTATGTGTCCGGCCCGCAGCGCCGGGCGCGGGGCAGGCGGCGCGCTACGGTGGCGGCCGCCGTGCTGGCCGTGCTCGCGGCCCTGGTGATCGGCGGCGACGCGCCGCGTTCCGTCCGACCGCCAGGGGGTACCGGCTGCGCCGACGGCCTGCGGAGCATCGGGGACGGCAGGACGCGCAGCTGCGTCGGCCTGCTCACCGTCGCCTCATCGCCACCGGACTCCTCACGCTCCTCGCGCGCGTCCGACGCCTCCGGCCCGTCGGGCTCCTCGGACTCGTCGGGCTCCTCGGGCAGTGACCTGGCGCCAGTACTCGAACGGATCGACGCGGAGAACCAGCGGGCGGTCGCGGCGGCCGCCGAGCCTGGCGGCCGCCCGTACGCCTCCATCGTGTATTTGACCCCGATCACCTCCGAGTACGACGGCACCAACCTGATGGAGACCGTCCGGCACGACCTGGAGGGCGCGTATCTCGCCCAGCATCGCGCCAACCGCGACCCGGCCACCGCGGCCGGGGCCCGGATCAGGCTGCTGTTCGCTCAGACGGGCGGCACCGCCGATCAGCGCGAGTACACGATCAGGCAGGTGCTCCGGCGCCAGCGCGCCGAGCGGATCGTGGCCGCGGTCGGCCTGGGCGGCAGCACGGCCTCCAGCCAGGACATGATCGGCGGGCTGACGGCCGGGGGCCTGCCCGCGTTCGGCTCGGTGCTCACCGCCGACTCCTGGGCGGGCACCCCCGGCCTGGTGCGGGTAGCGCCCGCCAACGCCGACCAGGCCGCCGCCGCCGTACGGTTCCTGTCAACGGGCGAACACGCCGACGCTCGTGTCCTGCTCGTCCAGGACGTCGCCGCGGGAGACCAGTACACCAGCACCCTGGCCACGCAGTTCCGCACCCGGGTGCCGACCGAGCGCCTGGTCGACGACGAGCCGACGCTGTTCGACTCGTCCCAACCCGATCAGGCCGGCACCTTCCGCGCGCAGCTCGCCGAGCTGTGCGCCCGGAAGCCGGACGTCGTCTACTTCGCGGGCCGCGGCACCTCACTGCCCGCCTTCCTGACCGCGCTCGCCGAACGCCCGTGTGCGGGCCGCTCGCTGACCGTGCTCTCGGCAGACGACACCACCCAGGTCACGCGCACCGCCGGTTTCGGCGCGAAGGAGCTGGCCAAGACCCTGCGCACGGGCAGGATCGACCTCGTCTACACCGGGCTGGCCCACCCCGGCGCATGGGACACAGCCCCCGAGGCGTTCGCCCCGAAGGCCATCGCCCCGTTCCGCGACGGCACCTTCGCCGCCGCCTTCCCGGACAGTGACCTGGACGACGGCCGGGCGATCATGATGTACGACGCTCTCCTGACCGCTACCCGGGCCCTGCGCAGCACCCCGTCGGTGTCCCATCCCACGGCCACCGACGTCTACCGGACACTGTCCGCGCTGCGCGAGGGCACGGGGCTCCCGGGGGCGAGCGGCTGGATCACCATCGGCGGCGACGGCGGCCCGCAGGACAAGGCCATCCCCGTCATCCGCATCGAGCCCGGCGGCCGGACCACGACCATCGCGGTCACCTCGGCCGACGGCACTCCCTACGCCCCCGCCAGGGGGTGACGCGGGGCGGGCCAGCCGACCGGCTCGCCTTTGGCCGACTCCCCTACGGGCAGCGGCGCGCGGGCCAGCGAAAGAGAGTCCCGCCCGTCGGTTTCTCCAGCTTCCCCGGTGCGGGGACCTTTCTGGTGTGGGGTGTGGGGTGCGGGGTGCGGGGTCGGGGGACTTCAGCGCGTCCCGTGTTGGGCGCGGCGGGCGTAGGCGCGGGCCGCGCGGGCGCGGTCGCCGCAGCGGGTGGAGCACCAGTGGCGGCGGCCGTGGCGCAGCAGGTAGCGGTTGCACGGGGTGGAGCCGCAGGCGGTGAGGCGTTCGGCGTCGGTGCCTGTGAGCAGGTCGGCGGCGCTGGCGGCGAGGGCCGCCAGGGCGTGGTCGACGATCTGGGTGGTGGGGTGGGAAGCGGCCCGGTACAAGCCGCGGGAGGGGGCCCAGTGCAGCAGGGAGGCCGCGGGGGCCCTGGTCAGCGCGTCGTTGATGGCGGCGAGAGCGCTTGAGGGAGCGGGGTGCCCGTCGACTTTCGAGGCGAGCAGCGCCCGGATCTGTTCGCGCAGCGACCGCAATTGCGCCGCACACATCTCCTGCAGTCCGGCGTCGTCCGGGGCGAGGCCGCGCTCGGTGAGCCACTGATTCGCGGCGGCGGGGGTGCCGAGGAGATCGAGGAAGTGGCCGCCGGGCAGGGCGATGGCGCTGTTGGCGAAGTCGAGGGCGGGGTACTGCTCCGCGCCCGGCGCAGGCGGCAGGACAGGCTCGGCGGTCACGGGCTCCTTCATGGATCTCATGTTACGGCTTGCGCTCATCCGTGAGAAGCCACTACGGTTCATCACGGATAAGCCCCTTCCCATCCGTGAGGTGTTCTGCGTCATGTCTGCTGAAAGCACGACCAACGAACAGATTGCCGTCCGCGTCTTCGGCGGCCCGACCGTCCTTTTCGAGTACGGCGGGCTGCGCTTCCTGACCGACCCCACCTTCGACGCGCCCGGCGACTACCCGGCACCCGCCGGCCCGGTGCTGACGAAGACCGCGCCCTCCTCCATCGACCCCGCCGGCCTCGGCCGCATCGACGTGGTCCTGCTCTCGCACGACGAGCACGCCGACAACCTTGATCACTCCGGTCGGGCCCTGCTCGCCGACGTGCCGCTCACCCTCACCACCCCCGGCGGCGGGCGCCGCCTCGGCAGGGGCGCCAAAGGCCTTGAAGACTGGGAGTCCATCGACCTGGACCGACCCGACGGCGGCACCGTGACGGTGACGGGCGTGCCCGCCATCCACGGCCCCGGGGCGCGCGAGGACGTCGAGGCGATCACCGGCCAGGTCGTCGGCTTCGTGCTGACTTCCACCGACCTGCCCACGGTCTACGTCAGCGGCGACAACGCCTCACTCGACGCGGTCCGGCAGACCGCCGAACGCTTCGGCCCCGTCGACACCGCCATACTCTTCGCCGGAGCCCCCCGCTTCCCCGGCATCTTCGACGGCGCGCTGCTCGTCCTCGACAGCGCCCAGGCCGCCGAGGCCGCCACGATCCTCGGCGCACGCCGAGTCGTCCCCGCGCACTGCGACAGCTGGGCCCACTTCACCGAGGGCCGCGATGGCCTGGTGGCCGCCTTCACCGCCGCGGGGCTGGCAGACCGCCTGTACGTGTCCTGACCCGGCACCGACCCGGACCTCGGCAACCGGCCCCGACGACACCACCCCTCCCCCGCCGCCGTGAGGGCTCCACGAGGACCCGCCAGACGTGGCGATACCGCAACAGCGCGGTGCCCGCCGACACTGCCGACCGACAACCGGCTGGACTTGGCGCTTCATCACCGCCGGGAGACGCACAGGTTGACAGAGGGATATTGACAGCGGGACAGGGGGAGCGCGGGGGCCGGAACACGGCCGTTACCCAGCCGGAAGGTGAGCCGGGTGGCCCGGGGAGAGTCCCCCGGGCCACCCGGCTACTGGCGCCACGGGGCGCAGCGGGGCGCAGCGACAAGGGAGCGGCACCGGCCTGGGCCGTTTCCGGTGCCGACGCGCGCACCCGCGGTGTCCGCGACGCGGTAATCCACCACCACATCAACCGGCCTCCGGTCCCCGGTGAGCACCCGCGGCCGATCCCGGCGACGCGGGCACCCGCGGCCGATCCCGTTGAACTTCCATGCCGGGACACGGCCCCGCACCGTCATGGTGCGGGTGCCGACGTCGTCGGGCGCCGGGTCATATTGGTCCAGGCGCGCAGTAGCCATTCCAGAGGGCCGTAGCGGTGTCGGCGCAGCCACCAGCGGCTCACCAGGGCCTGCGCCGCGAAGAGCACGAGGGCGATAGCCAGGACGCCCGCAGGAGGCACATCGCCGACCAGGGCTGCGCCGTAGCCGGTGAACACCAGGGCGCAGACGAGGGATTGGGTGAGGTAGTTGGTCAGGGTCATGCGGCCCGCCGGGGCGAACACCGCGATCACCCGACCCCCGTACCGGCCGCAAGCGAACCGCAGGACCGTCGCGGCGTAGGCGGCGGCCAGCAGCGGGGCGGTGATGACGTCGAGGCCCAGGGCGAAGATCTGGTACGCGCCGCCCGGGTGCTCCAGGCTCGCGTGGGCGTAGACGACACCACCCATCAGCCCCAGCGTGAAGCCCGCCCACTGGAGCCTGCCCAGCGTCCTGCGGTGGCGGGCGATATCCCCCAGGGCCCTGTGCCGTCCCGCCGCGAGGCCGAGGAGGAAGGCGGCCAGGGCAGCCGGAGCCTGGAAGAAGACGAGCAGGAACAGCACGTCGGGCAGCTGCTCCAGGTGCGCGGCGATCACTGATGACGGACCGCCGCGCAGCGCCGCGGCGGCCTGCTGGGCACCGGCCGCCTCAGCCGGGTCCACCCCGGCGCCGCCCGCCGCGTGGACGGCGAGAGCGAACACGACGTACGCGGCGGCGGTGAGGATGAACAGGGCGACAGCGGTGCGCACGGCGGTACGGGGCCGGAGGCGACGGGCGGCGAGCAGTACCAGGCCCAGCACCGCGTACACGGTGAGGATGTCCCCGGGGAACAGCAGGACCGCGTGCAGGACGCCGAGAACGAACAGGCCGGCCAGGCGTCTCAGGAAGCGGGGGGCGAAGCGGGCCCCGTGCCGCTCGGCGGAGGCGAACTGGAGGGTGAAGCTGTAGCCGAACAGGAACGAGAACAGCAGGAAGAACTTGGCCTCGAAGAACACCGCGACGAACCATCGGACCGCGTTGTCGAGCGGCGAGGCGAAGCCGGGGTCCTCGAAGCCCGTGCCGTGGTAAGTGGAGGCCAGGTAGCCGATGTTGACGATGAGGATGCCCAGGAGCGCGAAGCCGCGCAGGGCGTCGACGTGGGCGAGGCGTCCGGCCACGCGGGCTGGGGGCTCGGTGGTCGCGGTGGTCGCGGTGGTCACACGTTCTCCTTGCGGTCGCTGATCTGCTCGACGAAGTGGCGCTGGACGGCGAGGAGTCCGGGGGCGGACGGGCATCGCGGGGCGAAGACGGCGTCAGGGTGCGGCGACGCCGCGCGCTCGGCGCCATCCAGTCGACTCACGGCCCCGTAACTATCATCTATATTACGCTCGTGCCGATAATGAGCGTAGTAGAGTCGATAGCGCAAGTGCGGCGGCCCGCCGCGCGGAAGGAAGCCGATGGAGCCGATGGACACGACGAAGCCGGGGTACATGCCGGAGAATCCGGGTAGCCCGGGGGTGCGCAGGGGCGTGCCCGAGGGCAGTGAGTCACGTGTGGCCGCGCTGTACTGGGAGGCGTTCGGGCGAAAGCTGGGCGCCGCCCTGAACCCACCGGACCAGGCCCGCGCCTTCCTCGCGGCCCATCTCCACCACGACCGGGGCGTGGTCGCCGTCGTCGACGGCGAGGTGGCGGGGGTGGCCGGCTACCAGCTCGGCGGACGCGGCCTGACGGGCGGCGGCGCGGGCGACGTCCTGTCCGCCTACGGGACCTTGCGCGGACTCCCCCGTCTGGCTCTTCTCGCCCTGCTGGAACGGCGCCCCGCCGATGGCGAGCTCGTGATGGACGGCATCGCCGTCGCCCCCGAGCACCGCGGCAAGGGCATCGGCAGTCTCCTGCTGTGCGAGATCGCGGCCGTGGCCGCCGACCACTCCTGCCGACGCGTCCGCCTCGACGTCATCGACGTCAACCCGCGCGCCCGCGCCCTGTACGAACGGCACGACTTCGTCACCGTACGCACCGAGAAGACCCCTTACCTGCGCAAACTGATGGGCTTCAGCGCCGTCACCACCATGCACCGGACCGTCACGCCGACCGATTCGACGACCCGCCGGGAGGCTTGATGAGCACCCCCACGAACGCCCCGATGGGCACGCAGGCCGACGCGGACAGCACCGACCCTGTGCCCATCCCCACCCGGCTGCTCGTCCACGCCCTGGTCCGCGAGGACGGCACCGTCGACGCCGGTGAGCTGTACACCGTCGCCGGCCTTCTCGGCATGACCGACCAACAGGTCCGCCTCTGCATCAAGCGGCTCGTCGCCGAAGGCCGCTTCACCCACGAGGGCCGCGGGCGCAAGGCCCTGTTGAGGGCGGTCGCCGATGCCACCGGCTCCATCACCCCCAACGTCGCCTACGTCCGCCACGCCTACCGCCAGGACCACGGGCTCGCCGCCTGGGACGGCGTCTGGCACTTGTTCGCCTTCGCCATCCCCGAATCGAGCCGGACCGCCCGCGACGCCCTGCGCGACACCTTGCGTTATCTCGGCGCCGCTCCCGTCCAAAGCGGCCTCTACGTCAGCGCCAACGCCATCGAAGAACTCGTCGCAGCCCAGGCCCGCCACCTCGGCGTCGCCCACGCGGTCACCTGCCTCACCAGCACCGACCTCTCCGTCGGGGGCCTCCATGACCCGCCCGCCCTGGCCGCCACCCTCTGGCCCCTGGGCGACATCGCCGCCCGCTACGACCGCCTCGCCGGCCTCGCCCGGACCTACCTCGACCGGCTCGCGCAGCCCGGCAGCCCCACCGGTCCTGAGCAGCTGACCATGGCCGTCCAGCTCGCCGCGGCCTTCACCCATGCCATGGAACCGGACCCCCTCCTGCCCCCCGAACTCCTCCCGCAACCCTGGCCCGGCACCGATGCCCGCCGGCTCACAGCCGCCTGCTGGACCGCACTCGCCGAGGCCGACACCCACACCACCACCGGAACCCCGGCCCCACGCCTGTTCGCCCAGTACGAGGCCCTGCTCACATCACTTCCCGAGCGCCCTGCCTGACACGCCGCCAGCCCAACCCGACAGGCGCCACCGGGATGGCTCGCCGGGTCGGTGATGGCGTCGGGGATTACTGGGGCGGTCGGATGGGACGGATGGGTCGGGTGCATCCGACGCGGCCTCAGGGCGCATCTCGGCGGAGTTGGTGAGACTGCGCGTATAGCGTCCGGGCGTGGTGCCCACGTGGCGTGTGAAGTGTCGATTCAGGTGGGCTTGGTCGTGGAATCCGACGGTTGTAGCGACCTGGGCCGGTCGGAGGCCATCGAGCAGGAGCCTGCGTGCTTGGTCGATGCGTTTGCCGGTGAGATAGGTGTGCGGTGGCAGGCCGTAAGTCTGTTTGAAGCAGCGGATCAGGTGGGTGGGGTGAGCATGCAGAGTGGCGGCCGCCTCGCGCAGGGATATGCCGGCCGATGTCCGAGAGTCCAGTAGTTCGCGCAACTCGGTCGCCAGCCGGTTTGCCTCGCGGCTTGGTGGGAGGGGCTGGAGCGCGTCGAGGTGAAAGTGGAGCCGTTCACGGATGAAGGAGAGCCGGGACTCGGCTTCGAATTCGTCTCCCGCATGGCCGAGGGAAACGTGCAGCTGGTGTATCCGATAACGCAGCAGTGCGTCATCGAGGACCGGGCCGTCCACCGCGCCGCCGACCAGTCGCTGTGGAAGCACGGAGTCGTCGAGGTAGAGAACGCGCTTGCGGAAGCCTGAGGCTGTGACCGTCCGGCCGTCGTGGGCGACGCCAGGAGGCAGCAGGAGGACGCTGGACGCACCGGTCGCTCCGTGGCGGTGGCGGTCGAGTGCGAAGTCGACCGCTCCGTCATCGAGGATCATCAGATCCCATGTGTCGTGGGTGTGGGCCGGATACGCGTGGTCGGTGAAGTGCGCGTGGAAGACCTCCGCGATCCCGGGGACCGATGGCCGCCAGGCGCTGATGGATGTGCGGGGGCGCTGTGCGGTCATGCCAGGAACGTACAAGACCAGCGGAGCTCAAGGGCGGCAGACTCGTGACGCCGGCCGGACAACGGGAGGCACAAGCCTCCGGAGCTACCGGCCTTGAGGAAGGAATGCCGCATGCCCACGTTGCCCGTCCCCGTCAACCTCGCTGACAAGCTCGCACAGTTCAGCGAGCTGTGGTCGCAGAAGAAGGTGGCAGAGCTCAACGACTACGAGGTCAAGCTGGCCAAGCTCAAGGGGGACTTCGTCTGGCACAGCCACGAGAACACCGATGAACTGTTCCTGGTCATCAGCGGGCGGCTCACCCTCCAGCTCAGGGATGGTGATGTGGTGCTCGAACCCGGCGAGTTGTTCGTGGTTCCCCGCGGTGTCGAACACTGCCCTGTGGCGGACGAAGAAACCGCCATCCTGCTGTTCGAACCGGCTGGAACGATCAATACCGGCGACGCGGGAGGACCGATGACCAAGGCAGCCGAGACCTTCAACTAGCACCAAGGCGGTGTCAGACCGCACCGCGAGGGGGCGTCCGTCCCAGCGAATGCCTTTCTCACTGCGGATGCGGGCGCGCTCCTTGCGCTGGGCGGCCAGCACGTCGGGGGGTCGCGCGTTCGCGTTTCGCCAACGCATGCAGGCGTGCGGGGCCCGGGGCCGGATGGTGTTGGTTGGTGTGGTGGGAGTGAGCGAGGGTGAACTGCCGCGGCGGCCCGAAGTGGGCCTCGATGGAGTTGGCCCAGGAGGCGTTCGTCGGAGTGAAGCACGGCGTGACCTTGTTCTTCTGCGCCAGTGGCGGATCTTCGCACCTTTGGGGGGGCCGCACCAGGAATGACTCCTGGGCCCGCGAGGCGAAGACCCTTCTCCGCACTGCACTCCGACGAGTGGAGCCCGGGCGAAGTGCCGCCCCGGTCCAGCCCGGTGGGCCGGACCGGGAAGCATGCGGGAACTGGGCGGCACCGCGGCTGTGGTCATACGGTCTTTATCGCGCCTCCGTCGATGATGTGGTCCGCGCCGGTGGTGCTGCCGGCGAGGGGCGAGGCGAGGTAGGAGACGAGGGCAGCGACCTCGTCTGGTCTTACGAGCCTGCCGGTGACCATGCCCATGGCGGTCGGGAGATGGGCCAGGAGCTGTTCCTGCTCCAGGCCCATCGACTTGGCCAGCTCGGCTCCGTAGCCGTCGGGGCTTTCCCACATGTCCGTGCGGACGGGCCCGGGCGAGACGGTGTTGACGCGCACGCCCTGGGGGCCGAACTCCTCGGCCAGCGCCTTGCCGAACGCGGTCAGTGCAGCCTTGGCGGTGGTGTAGGTAACAGGGCCCGCATGCGGGGCCCTGGCTCCGTTGGAGGAGATGTTGACGATGGCGCCGCGGCTGTTGGTGAGGTGAGGCAGCGCGGCCCGGGTAGTGCGGACCGAGGCGAGGAAATTCAGGTCGAACGCGTCGTACCACTGCTGGTCGGTAAAGGCGAGGAAGCCGCCCGTCTGGCCCTCCCCGGCGTCGCCGCCACCGACGTTATTGACCAGGAGATCCAGCCCGCCGAGCTCGGCTTCGGCCTGGGCGACGAGCCGGGCAGGGGCGTCGGCTTGCGAAAGGTCCACGGACACGCCGATCGCGCCGGTGGCCTTGAGCTCCGGTGTGATCGTCCGTGCCGCGGCCACCACCCGCATGCCCTCACCAACCAGTGCGGAGACGATGGCCAAGCCGATCCCCCGGCTCGCGCCGGTCACGACAGCGGCCTTGTTGATCAGTTGCAGGTCCATGCAGCACCCCTATCCAAAGGTGAGTCTTGTGCGATGCGAGAACCCTAAGACTTGCAACATCCATGTTGCAGGTTACGGATGAATGGCGACTGTCCCGTACTCTTCTCGGAGAGCCAGGGAGAGGGAGCCTCGTGGAGCGGAAGAGTCAGCAGCGGCCACTGCGCGCGGACGCGGAGCGGACCGTGAGGGCAATCCTCGAAGCTGCCGAGCGTGTCCTCAGCTCCAACCCGGCGGCCACGATGGAGCAGATCGCGGAGGCGGCGGGCGTCGCTCGGACAACCGTGCACCGCCGGTTCACCAGCCGCGAGGCCCTGGTGAACGCTCTGGCAGCCTGGGCAACGCGGCAGTTCCACGAAGCCGTGACGAGTGCCCATCCCGACAGCGCTCCACCACTGATCGCCCTCTACCAAACGACCGCCAACGTCCTCCGGGTCAAGATCGGGTGGGGGTTCGCGATGAGCAGGACCACACCGGAGGACCCCGACGTAGCACGAGCACATGCCGATGTGCTCGATCAGTGCGAGCGCCTGTTCCAGCGCGCACTGGAAGCCGGCGTGCTGCGTCCTGACACCGACCTGGCGTGGGCTCGCCGCGTCTATTACGCCCTCATTCACGAGGCCGCCCAGAATCGCTCGGACGAAGCCGACGATGTCGATGAACTGGCAACCCTCGTGGTCGACACACTGTTGCGTGGCATGGGTCGGCAGGGCAGCTCCCTCAGCCCTTGACGAGTTCCGGAACGAGTACTTCGACGGCCTGCCGGCTGTGGTGGCTGAGTACGGCCGGCCACTCCTGGGCGAGGCCCGCAGGTCTGTGAGACACAGACCTAATCCCCGCCCCCTTCGGGGATGGCGGGGGCCTAGAAGCGAGTCAGAGTCTGAGTTGGCGGGGGTACATAACCCCCGCCATGCGCACCTCCTGTCTCCGTGGGCATGTCAGGCCATGCGGTGCACACCGCCAAGCAGCTGACGCGCGAGCGCTGCCTGGAGCGGCCGTTCGGCTTCGACCCGTGCTCGGATACCGCGCCCATGCGCGAGGGTCAAGGACTTACTCACATCCGGATGGGGTTACGTGCGGGCCGAGATGAGCGTGAGTCAGGTCCGTACCTGCCGGTACCACCACCGGACCCGGCCGTGGCACACGGTCGAGGACAGGAGTCACGCATGTCACGCAAGAGGACCCTCAGCCGGAAGAAGAAGCTGACCCTGCTGATCAGCTCCGTGGCACTGGCCGGCTCCGGTGCCGGGCTGCTGGCGGCCAACAGCCACGCCGGAACGCAGGAGGCGGACGGCGGGCAGGCGTCGGCGGCCTGCGGCGGACTGGTGCAGGCGCTGGCCAACAACGAGAAGTTCATCGCGGGACAGCGGGCCAACCCGGACGCGCAGTCGGAGGCGCGGATCGCCAACCGGGAGGCCGTCATCGAGGAGATCAAGCGGAAACAGCAGGCGGCCGGCTGCGAAGTGGGCGAAGGCTCCGGGCAAGGGCAGGGTGCCGGGCAGGACGGCGACCAAGGACAAGACCAGGGTCAGGGGCAGGGCGAGGGGCAAGGCCAGAACCAGGGCAGCGGTGCGCAGGACGACGCCTCCGGCCAGCAGCCGCCCGCCGACGCCGGCGAAGGTGTCGGCGAAGGTGCCGACGGCGCCGCGAACGGCGAGGTCGTCTGTGCCGGTTCCACCGTGACCCTCTCCGGAGAGGGCGGGTCCCCCGCCGCGTCCAGTAACCAGTTCCCCGTCGGCACCAAGCTGACGGTGACCAACCTGGACAACGACAAGTCCACGACCGTGTCCGTCACCTCCAGCTCCGGCAGCTGCGCGCTGCTCAACAACGCCGCCTTCGAGCAGGTCCGCGAGCCCGGCAAGTTCCTGATCAGGAACGCCCGGATCGAGCGCGTCGGCTGACCGCACCGCGCGGCCGGCTGTCGTGAGCCGGCCGCGAGCCGCGCGCCGGCGGGCGCCGCGCGCCGGCGGGGCCGGGGACCGGCGGGGCCGGGGACCGGCTTCCCCACACCGGTCCCCGGTCCCCGGTCCCCGGTCCCCGGTCTCCGGTCTCCGGTCTCCGGTCTCCGGGCCACTATCGACGGTATTTGTGGGGCGACCCGAAACTTCTGTTACCCAATGCCCGGAATGCCCCCTAGTCTCGGCTGGAGAACGTGATCAAACCGATCACCAGCAAGGACATGAGGGAGTGCTGAGCATGGCGGAGAACACGCTGCGCGAGAAGGTCGCGGTCGTCGGTGGAGGCGAGAAGAACCTGGGCGGGCTGATCAGCAGGACGTTCGCCGAGTCCGGGGCGAAGGTGGTAGTGCACTACCACAGCTCCGAGAGTGACGCCGAGCAGACGGTGAAGGCGATCCAGGATGCCGGAGGACAGGCCGTCGCGGTCCAGGGCGACCTGACGAAGGTCGCGGACGTGCGGCGGCTCTTCGACGCCGCGCTGGACACCTACGGCGGCGTCGACGTGGCCGTGAACACCACCGGTATGGTGCTGCGCAAGCCGATCCTGGAGACCACTGAGGAAGAGTACGACCGGATGTTCGGCATCAACGCCAAGGCGGCGTACTTCTTCATCCAGGAGGCCGGGCGCCGGCTGAACGACCACGGGAAGATCATCAGCCTGGGCACGTCGCTGCTGGCCGCCTTTACGGACGGCTACTCGACGTACGCCGGCGGCAAGGCACCGCTGGAGCACTTCACCCGGGCGGCGGCCAAGGAGTTCGCCGACCGCGGCATCTCGGTGAACACCGTGGCACCCGGGCCGATGGACACGCCCTTCTTCTACCCGCAGGAGACCCCGGAAAGGGTGGAGTTCCACAAGTCGCAGGCCCTGGGCAACCAGCTCACCCACATCGAGGACATCGTCCCGGTCATCAAGTTCCTGACCACCGAAGGCTGGTGGTTCACCGGGCAGACGATGTTCCCCAACGGCGGCTACACCACCCGCTGACCCCCACCCCTGGCGGGCCGCACCGGACCACATCTCGCACGGACTGGCCCGCCGGCTCACGGCCGGGAGGCGACTTCCCGTACGACGCACCCCCGAGGTCAGCACAACCGCCAAGGCATGCAGGTCGTACTCCTTGGGCGTCTGAGCCTCGCAGACCCGCTCACCCCGCCGCGTCCCTGCCGCCCGTGACCCGGGCGAGCGGTAAAGATGGGACCGACGGTGGCGGAAACGTGCACGAGGAGGCGGGTGTGATGAGCGGTCAGGGTGCTGATGCCATCCGGACCGGACCGCTGAGACGGACGATGCGCGGCCGGGACCCGGGCGAGGAGCACCGGGCGTCAACGCCGCTGGAGCTGTTGTTCGACCTGACGTTCGTGGTCGCCGTCTCCCAGGCAGCGGCCCAGCTCCATCACGCACTCGCCGAGGGGCACGTCGGTTCCGGACTGGCGGGATACGCGTCGGTGTTCTTCGCGATCTGGTGGGCGTGGATGAACTTCACCTGGTTCGCCTCCGCCTACGACACCGACGATGTGCCCTACCGACTGCTGACCCTGCTGCAGATGACCGGCGTGCTCGTGCTGGCCGCCGGCGTGGACGCCGTGTTCGAGCATGATGACTTCACTGTCGTGGTGGTCGGCTACGTCATCATGCGGGCGGCGCAGATCACTCAATGGCTCCGGGCCGCCGTCGAGCACCCCGAGGGCAGAGCCGGCGCGCTGAGGTACGCCGCCGGCATCGCCGTGGTGCAGGTGGGGTGGATCGCCCGCCTGTGGGCGCCTGGCGTCTGGGCCTGGACCACCTTCCTTGTGCTCGTCGCAGCGGAGCTGGCCGTGCCGGCATGGGCCGAGTACCGGGGCAGCCCCACCACCTGGCACCCGGGACACATCGCTGAGCGCTACGGCCTTTTCACGATCATCGTTCTCGGCGAGGTGATCCTCGGCTCGCTCGCCGCCGTCCGGTCCGCCGTGACCGACGACGGCCTGTCGGCTCCCGTGCTCCTGATCGCCATCGGGGGTCTGCTGCTGGTCTTCGCCCTGTGGTGGATCTACTTCACCGGAAGCGACGCGGGACTGACCAGCCTGCGCACGGCCCTGGCATGGGGATACGGTCACTATGCGGTCTTCGCCGCACTGGCCGCGATCGGCCCGGGCCTGGAGGCGGCCCTGGACGCCACCAAGCACCACGGACACCTTTCCACCCGAGGGGCAGGTCTGGCGGTCGCCGTCCCCGTCGTGATCGCGCTGCTCGTCCTGGGCGCACTGCACCGGGTCACCAGCACCGGAGCCGTGGGCCATGCCCTGCTGGTGGTCGCCGGTGCGCTCGTGGTACTGGTTCTGGGCTTCAGCGCACCAGCCCTGGGGGTCGGCAGCGCCGTGCTGGGCATGGGCCTGGCCGTGAGCGCCACTTTGGCAGCCAACCTCTTCGCCGTCCGCCACTACCGAGCCGAGGGGCGTTGATGTGCGACTTGACCTGAACAAGCTTGAGCACCTGGTAGCCGTCGCCGAGGAAGGCAGCCTCACGCGCGCCGCCGCCCGGCTGCACCTCTCCCAGCAGGCCCTGTCCACCTCCATCCGCGTCCTCGAACGCGAAGTCGGCGTGCCCCTGCTGGAGCGCAGCAGCGCGGGCGTCACCGTACTGCCCGCCGGAGCGGCCCTGCTCGAAGACGCCCGTGTCCTGAAGGGCATGGCGCACTCCGCCCTGCACCGCGCACGGCGCATCGGGCGCGGCGAAACCGAGACGCTGCGCATCGGCTACACCCCCGCCGTCACCGGCGACGAACTCGTCTCTCTGCTCTCTCCGGTGACCGACGCCCACCCCGGCATCGTCCCCGAGGTCCACCAGCGCTACCCCTCCGAGCTGACAGCCGCTCTCCTCGCCGGCGACCTCGACGTCGGGTTGTGCCGCGGCACAGCACCAGCCCACGGCCTGACCCGCACCACCCTCGGCCACCAGCGCCTGCACATCGCCGTCGCCGCCGACCATCCCCTCGCCACCCGCACCACCGTGACCCTCCCCGAACTCGCCGACGAACCCTTCATGGTCTGGGGAACTCCCGGCCACTCCGACTACACCAACCTCCTCATCGCCCACTGCCGCCACGCCGGCTTCGAACCCCGCGCCGAACGCCAAGGCACACCACCGGTCACCGCCGTCATCGGCACCCACCGCATCGCCTTCGTCACCACCCCGCCAGGCCCCGCCGCAGGGGGCAAAGCGCACATCCTCACCCTCGAACCCCCGATCTACGCGCCACTCCACGCGCTCTACCTTCCCCACACCACCTGCCCCAGCCGCAGCACCTTCCTCACCAACGCAACCGTGTGAATCAGTTCCCAGGGGCCGGCGGCGTGGATGAGGTGAGGACGTCCGAGAACGATCAATGACCGGTGGCAGGTCCGAAGCTGTGGGGCCGCGCCGCATGGCGGCGGTCCCAGCAGGAAGCACTCGTCACGCGGACGGCAGCGCCTTCGCGGCTCCAGCCACCGTGCCGCGCCTTCCGGCTCGACCGGCTGTCACCGCCGCCCGAAGGGCTCGACGCCGACGACACGGCGGACGCGCAGGGGCTCGATCACCACGGTCACCCGCCGTTCCCCTGGCAGCAGCCACTCGTACGGCGTGCCCAGGTACTTGTGCGCGAGCCTGTCCATGTCGCGCTCCGCCTGCGCCCCCTCGACGAAGCGGGCGACACGGCCATGGATCTGAATGCGGTCGAACGGATCTGCGTGGTGGGAGAGACGCACCCGCGGGTCGTGGCGCAGATTCCGCAACTTGGCCCTGCCCACCGAGGTGTTGAACCAGGGCTGGTCCCCGTCCACATCGACCCACATGGGGCTCACGTGCGGCGCCCCGTCTGGGTCTGTGGTCGCTACGAACCAGACGGCCGCCGCCGCCAGCCGCTCTCGTACGTCCTCGGTAAGCTCCTGCAACCCTGACACCCCTCATCACTCGCTCCCCGGCCATCACGGCCGCCGACATCATCCTGCCCCGCTCCCAGCGTCGAACCCCCGTTCATGCCGTGACACATGCCCCAGCCACCCCGGTCCGCGTGGTGGACGACACGGTGGACGACGAGGTGAACGACGCGGTGGACGACGAGGTCGGCGCCCGGCAAGGGCACGCCCGCGGCCCAGTCCAGGGCCCGCCGGGCACTCTGGCCGACACCGCGTGCGAGACACAGGCGAGAACAGGTGAGTGCTGGCACGGAGCGCCTGCGACGTGCGGCCACCACCGCCCTCCGCGTTATTCCTACGCTGCCGTCGTGGCCTCGGTGTACTTCTTGATGAGTTCGTAGGAACGCATGCGGTCGTGGAGGTCGTAGACGGGTGTGGTCAGCATCAGTTCGTCTGCTCCGGTCTCACCAGCCAGTTCCGTGAGCCGTTGCACGACGGTCCTGGGTGTCCCGACGGCCTGCTGTGCACGGAAGCCGGCCAGCGCCTGTCGCTCCTCCGCCGTGAAGGGATGCGTGGCGGCCTCCGCCGGCGTGGGGAAGGGTGCCTCACTCGTTCCTTTGAGGAGCCCGGCTTTGACGACGTCTATCGGTCCGGCTCGCCACGCGGCTTCTTCCTCCGTCTCGGCACACACCGCCTCCACGCACAACAGCACCCGAGGTCGCGCGCACCAACGGGACGGAGTGAACGCCGCCCGGTAGCGTTCCAGGGCCGCGAGGGTGTTGTCCGGCCGGATGTGGTGGGCGATGGCGACGGGCAGGCCGAGTCCCGCGGCGACAGCGGCACCTGCGGTGCTGGAGGCCAGCAGCCATGGCTCCGGCAGCGTGCCGAGTGCGACTTCGTCGATCAGGAAGGACAGGATCGCGGCGACGTCGCCTTGGTACTCCGCGTCCGTCGCCGGTCCGGCTCCGCGGCGAAGTGCCCGTGCGGTGGCTTCGTCCAAGGTGCCAGGACCGCGGCCGATGCCCAGGTCGATACGGTCCGGATGCAAGGCGGCCAGCGTTCCGAACTGCTCCGCCAACGTGATGGGTGCGTGGTTGGGGGCCAGCACTCCGCCTGAACCGAGACGGATGACCGAGGTCGAAGCGGCAGAGTGCGCGGTCAGCACGACTGGTGGGAACGCCCCGATCGCGGGCGAGTGGTGATGCTCGGCGTACCAGATCCGGTGGTAGCCCAGCCGTTCCAGTCCCTGTGCGAACGCCGCGGTGTCCCGCAGCGTATCCACGGCTCGGGCGCCCTTTTGGACCACCGCGACCTCCAGCGCTGAAAGAGGGATGTCGACCATGTCGTCAGCATAGAGATCACGCGGTCGGCGAGGGGAGCGGTGCTCTTGTTGATCTGGTGGTCGAGCCTCGCCAGCACCACGTCATTGCCCATTCGCCCGCGCCGCTCCCACTCCTCGCGATCGCCCACCACACGCGGCCGCATACGCCAACATGTCCTGGTGTGACGGAAGTTGCTCACCCGAAGCGACCCGCAACCGCGTTGACACCGTATACGGCGTCCGCTGGGCCATCACCCGGTACGTCAGCCCACCGGCATCGGCGCTCAGCTCGCGCAGCGCGGACGCGAACCGCTGCAGCCGACTCGCGGACAGACAGTCCCTGCCCCCACAGCAAGATCGCGCGGGCCGCTACCGTCGGGGGCGGCCCGCGCGGTCTCGCCGCCGTGCCACCCTGCCAACGGCGCCCGTACACGATCGAGGGGAGGCCCAGCGAAGACCGCTTCTGACGGTCCATCAACCTACGACGCTTACCCCGCCCGCCTCTGACCAGGGCAACCGTCGAAGCCCTGCTGGAGTACCAGGACGCCTCAGCCCTCCCCCAGCACCACCCGGATCACATGCCGGGCGTTGTGTGCCATCGCCGGGTTCGTCCTTCGGTAGTACGGCAGCGCGATCAGCGCTTGCGAGAGCGTCCGCCCCCGGCCCCGGTTCCAGGTCGCGTCGTCCACGCCGAGCGTCTCGCGGAAGATCTCCCTTGCGTCGGCCGGCAGCAGATTCCACGCCGGGAACAGGTCACAGGCCGGGTCACCCACCCCCATGCACCCGAAGTCGATCGCCGAAGACAGTCTGCCGTCTTCCACCAGCAGGTTGCCCGGCATCAGGTCGGCATGCAGCCACACCGGCGGCCCGTCCCACTCCGGGGTCCGCAGCGCGTCCTCCCATACAGCGGCCGCGGCATCGCAGTCGACGCCCTCCTGCGGGATTCCCCGCAGTTCCTCGATCGCCGCCCGGGTCGACGCGTCGAGCGAGGCGACCGGCCCGCCACGGTGGGCCACTGGCGCCCCCGGCAAGGTGATGCCCCGCATCGCCGCCACGAACCCGGCCAGATCCTTGGCCAGCAGCACGGGCTCACTCAGCGCCCCCACCTCGGGGTTCTCCCCCGCCAGCCACCGGAACACCGACCACGGCCACGGATATCCCTGGGCGGGCTCCCCGACCCCGAGCACCTCGGGGATGGCCGTGGCCAGCCGGGGCGCGAGGCGGGGCAGCCACTCCTGCTCCAGCGCTACGTCCTTGGCCCCGCCCTTCACCAGCGGCAGCCGTACGACCATGCCGTCGCCCAGCCGGTACATGGCGTTGACCGTGCCGCCGGACGGCAACCGCTCCACCGCCAGCCGTGCCCACTGCGGGAACTGCCCGGCGATCAGCCGCCGTACGAGGTCATCGTCGATGGGGTGCGTGCCGGGATGCATCTGCCCTGTGCTCATGGGGTGCCATCCGACCGCCGGGCTCCGAGGGGCGTCAAACGCTTTTCCGGTTGGTCCAGCGGACAGCATCACTGGGGCCGGTGACCGTGGACCTCGGAGAGAAAGGCGGGCGTCGACAACTCGCGATCTGCAGGGCGTGTCTCGCAGTCAGCTGCCCTACTGCGCGACCTACGGGCTCTCACCTGGCGGCCCCGGCCGGGCGAGGGGGGAGGAGTCCTGGCACGTCCTCGCCGATCCCGAAGGCAGCGAGTTCTGCTTGTTCAAGGCCCGCCTCGGCCCGCTCCGACGGCCCTCTTCGGCAACGAGGGCCGCGCCCGGGTGGAGTGTGTACAGGCGGCGTGCCCGGGAGGAGGGTGTACAAGCGGCGTGTCCGGCCCGCAGGAGCAAGAGGAGCGCTATCCGATCCAGGTGATCGCGACCACGAGGATCATCTCAGCGTCGTCATCGACCCGGAACGACAGCAGCCCTGGCCACCACCGAACGTCGTCTCCCGGAGGGTCGGGGCGTCGCCCGGCTCCGTATGCAGGCGTCCCACGGTGCGTCGGCGGGGCCTGCTCCTGTACTCGTACCAGACCGACGCGCCGCACGTAGCCACTCGGTCGCCCGGCGCCCCTGAGCAAGAAACGAGGACCCGGGCCAGGTAGCCCTCGCTCCGTATTCCTTCTCGGCGTACGTCACGGCGTACCCAGTACCCTTGCGACATGACGATGCACAAGACCGTCGATGTGAGTGTTGACGCGATGATTGAGGACCTCAGGACACTCGTCGAAATCGAGTCTCCATCGCGCGACCTCGACGCCTTGATGGCATCGGCCAAAGCTGTCGCCGCTGTCATCGAGAGCCGCCTTGGCGGGCAGGCCATCCTCGTTGAGAGTGAAGCCGGGCCGCATGTCCACTGGTCAGCTGGTGGCGACCCCAAAGTACTCATCCTCGGCCACCATGACACGGTGTTTCCGCTCGGCACCCTTGAACGCCGCCCGTTCATGGTCAAAGACGGGCGTGCGACCGGCCCCGGGGTCTTCGACATGCTTGGTGGTTTGGTACAGGCAGTTCATGGCCTGGCGACGCTCGACGACCGGTCAGGCGTCGAGATCCTGATGACTGCCGACGAAGAGGTCGGCTCCCGTTCCTCGCGAGCTCTCATCGAAGAACGAGCCCTTGCCTGCGGCGCCGTACTTGTGTGCGAGGGCGCCGCTGATGGCGGAGGCCTGAAGACCGGCCGTAAGGGCTGCGGCACGTTCGAAGTGACTGTCGCGGGCCGGGCGTCGCACGCAGGCCTTGAGCCTGCGGCCGGAGTCAACGCCCTGATCGAAGCAGCACACCAAGTACTGGATATCGCGGCGCTTGGCCGACCCGGCATCGGCACGACTGTCACCCCGACCGTCGCCTCCGCGGGAACTGTGGACAACGTCGTTCCCGCAGAGGCGACCGTCATCGTCGACGTCCGGGTCGAGTCAGCCGATGAGCAGGAACGCATCGAATCCGCGTTCGCCGCCCTGGCTCCGCATCTCGATGAGGCGGAGATCACGGTTCGGGGAGCTGTCAACCGCCCCCCGATGCCTGAGTCGGCGTCGGCCGAGCTCTTCGCGGTGGCCAAGACGCTGATTCCCGACGTCGAAGGCAAGGCAGTCGGCGGGGGAAGCGACGGCAACTTCACGGCCGCACTGGGGGTGCCGACACTCGATGGCCTTGGAGCAGTCGGGGGCGGTGCTCACGCCGACCACGAGTACCTGGTGATCGACGCCATGGCCGAGCGGGCGAACCTTGTTGCCGGACTGGTGAGCGCGCTGCGGAACACACAGCGACAGAACACGTAACGGATACAGAACACGTAGAAGAACACGAGCACGCGCGACCTGTGAGCGATCACGCGAGGCCGCGACCTGCGATCGCCAAGATTCGCCTGCGGTGATCGGGCGTATCCCCCAAGGGCGCCGGTCCCTGCGGCCGGGACGGGGCGAGGAGATCGGCGGCGTCGTCGCCCCGGGCTGGCTGCACCCCGCCGGATCGTACAGAAATGGGTACTGCCCCAGTTACGACTGAAGCTCTCCCTGCTGGCCTTCGCTGTGGCACGGCCCCAGCTCCTCCTCGACCGGCACCGGCACCGGCACCGGCTCACTCGTATCAGACGTTTCGAATACGGTGTCGCCGTTGAGGTAGCGCCTTGGGGAGATGCCGACAGTTCGGCGGAACGCCGCGAGAAACGCGCTCGCTGTCGCGTATCCCACGGCGTGTGCGACCCGGGACACGGATCGGCCTTCGGCGAGGAGAGGCAGGGCGGCGCGCAGCCGCACATGGGTGCGCCAGCGATCGAAGCTCATGCCCATGTCGTGGACGAACAAGCGTGTCAGGGTGCGTCGGCTCACTCCGACGGCCCGTGCGTGGGCTTCAAGGCTCCGCGGGTCCGCCGGGTCGGCAAGCAACGCGTCGGCCACGACGCATACGCGTTCGTCGACGGCTTGTGGAACATCGATGGGCATGGTCGGCAAAGGGTGCAGCAGATCCAGTACGACCGCCTCGGCCCGCAGTCGCACGTCATCAGCCAGGTCCTGCCGGTTGAGGTAGTGGACCAGGTGGGCCAGCAGCCCGTCGACGCCGACCGGCGTGGGCTCAGTCCAGCTCAGAGGGCACCGGCCCGGTTCGAAGTAGAGGCTGCGCAGCACCGCGTCGCGGGTCGCACCGGTCCGGTGCACGACTCCCGCGGGCAGCCACAGCGCCCGGGTGGGCGGCAGGACCCAGTAGGTGTCGTCGACGGCGACGCCGAGTACACCCCGTGGCGTCCAGGCCAACTGGTGCTGCGGGTGGCTGTGCGGGAGTATCCACTGCCCCGACGCCAAGGGGAAGTTTCCCACCACGATCGCCCCCACCCCGGGCGGGACGGCGCCTACGACAGCCTCGGTCATGCGTCCCAGCGTATGTCCTCAACGCGTTATGACATGGCCCCATAGCGGATTGTGGCCAACTCAGCCGGTACATAGCGTCATCGCATGCCTTTCAACCATCCGTGCCGCCCGCACTACCGCGGGGCGGCCGCGTCGGCCACGCCCACGGGGCGACCGTCATGACATCAGCAACCGCCCTTGCCACAAGCACCAATCGCCGTCGGCCGGCGCTGATCGTGCTGTGCTTCGTGCAGTTCATGCTCGTCCTGGACGACAACGTGGTGAGCGTCGCTCTCCCCAGCCTCCGGAACGACCTCGGCTTCAGCACCGCGGGCCTGGCCTGGGTCGTCAACGCGTACTTCCTGGCCTTCGGCGGGCTGCTGTTGCTGTCCGGTCGCGCGGCCGACCTGCTGGGCCGCCGTCGCGTGTTCCTCAGCGGTGTGGCCCTGTTCGGCGCCGCGAGTCTCGCCTGCGGTCTCGCTCAGGAGCCCTGGCAACTCGTGGCGGGGCGGTTCGTCCAGGGTGCGGGCGCGGCCATGGCCAGCCCGGCCGCGCTGTCACTGATCACACTCCTGTTCCCCGGTACCGAGGAGCGCGCCAAGGCGTTCAGCATCTGGGGCGGTATCGCCGGTCTGGGCGGCACGATGGGCCTGGTGATCTCCGGTGCGCTGACCGGTCTCGCCTCCTGGCGGTGGATCTTCCTGATCAACCTGCCCGTGGCCGTCGCGGCCCTTCTCCTGGTCCCACGTCTGATCCCCGAGAGCCGGGCCACCCACCAGGCACGCCTGGACGTACCCGGTGCGGTACTGGGCACCGGCGCCGTCCTGTCGCTGGTTTACGGTCTGCTCCGGGCCGGGGAGTCAGGGTGGGCCGACGCGGGCGTTGTCGGGCCCCTGATCCTCGCCCTCGTCCTGACCGTCTCGTTCCTCGCGGCCGAAGCACGCACCGCCGAGCCACTGGTACCGCTGTCGTTCCTGTCCTTCCAGACCCGCGCCGTCGCCAACGTCACGACCCTCCTGTTCTCCGCCGCCCTGTACGCGATGGCCTTCCTGCTGATGCTTCACCTGCAAACCGTGATCGGTTACGGCCCGCTCAAGGCAGGCCTCGCCTACCTGCCCTTCGGCGCCGGCATCCTCGCAGGCATGTGGCTCTCCTCCCACGCGGTGATCAGACTCGGGATGCGCCGGACCCTCGTCATCTCATTCCTGATCAGCGCGGCGGGGCTGCTCCTGCTGTCCGGTATCGCGCCGAGCGACGTCTACGCGTCCGGCGTGCTGCCCGGCATGCTCGTCACGAGTCTCGGGTGCGGCCTGAGCCTGCCCGCCCTGACGGTCGCCGCACTCGCGGGCACCACCGAGGAGAACGCCGGTCTCGGCTCGGCCGTCCTCAGCTCCGTCCAACAGGTAGGCGGCGCCGTGGGCTTGGCAGTACTGGTCACCCTGGCCGCACGCCGCAGCGACGCCCTGGCCGACTCGACCGGCCCACTGCACGCCGCGACGGAGGGCTTCTCGCTCGCGCTCACCGTCGCTGCCACCCTCCTCGCACTCGGCGCCGCCCTGATCGCCACACTGCTCACAAGCCACCGCTCAGGGTCCACAGTCGACGCCCCCGAAACTCCTACCTGACCGGGGCAGGTGCCGCTCGCCCCCAGCTGGCCACGATCTGCGGCGCAACGCCAAAGAACAGGCCCGGCGGCAGGCCGATCGCCCGCACCGCCGGGAGCTCATCGACCTCGGTGAGCATCGTCTCCAGGCTCACATCGCCCGGTGCTTCCTTGGCAGCCCATCGGCGCGGCCGGAAAACAGCGACATGGTGGAAACGGGTTGCCACCGAAAACGGGGAGGAATGACGGCCGCCGCCGACGGTAGGCTCACACGACCGCGAACGCCCGCCTTGCCTCGCATGGAGAGGAGCAACACCATGCCCTGCCCGTTGCTCTTTCTCGACGTGGACGGCCCGCTGAACCCCTGGGCCGCGAAACCCGAGCGGCGTCCGGCGGGCTACACGACCCATCGTATGAAGCCGGACGCCTGGTTCGCGCAACACCCGGGCGAGCCCCGCGCGTACGTGAAGCCGCTACGCGTCTGGCTCAAGCCCGACCACGGTCCCCAGCTGCTGGCCCTGACCGAGCGGTACGACCTCGTATGGGCAACCACCTGGGCCGCGGAGGCCCACACCTTCATCGCCCCCGTGCTGGGACTGCCGGAATTCCCGTTCGTGGACTGGCCCGCGATGCACGATGTCGGGCCGGACAGCACATTCTGGAAGACCCGTTACCTCGTGACGTACGCGGCGGGCAGGGACTTCGTCTGGGTCGATGACGAACTGGGCGACGCCGATCGGGCGTACGTGGGCACGCACCACTCCGGTGCGGCGCTTCTCCACCACGTCGACGCGCGGTACGGGTTGTTGGAGCCGGACTTCAAGGTCCTTGCCGCCTTCGCGCGTTCGCTGGGCGCCTCCGCCCGCGCGGCTTGACCGGCATACGGAGGAAGCCTCGGTTCGCGGGGACGCCCTCGACGGCGGGCTTCAACGCCTGGCCCTCCAAGCAGACGACGGAGGAACTGGCCGAGCCTTTCACCTTCGTCGCCGGTGCCGCCAGGACCCTGCGCCCGGCTCCAACGCGCGGGTCGAGAGTGGTCAAGGACCCGTGCGCGAGGTGGCGGATGGCTCAGGTCGCCTTATCAGCCCGATCCTCCAGGCCGTGGAAGGCGAAGATCGCGGCGCGCTGCACGGCTGTGCCGACCACCTCCTCAGCTGCTGCGGAGGCAAAGATATCCACCATCTCATCAGGTTCCGCGTTGACGATTCGGGACTCCGCGTCGCATGTGTACGCGTACCGGCCGCCCTCCATCTGCGCCTGCATCCCGGACAATGTGACATCGGGACGGGCGCCCTGACAGCAGAGCAACAGGCCCTCGGATTCGAGGTCTTTGCGCAGGTCCCACAGGCAGGCGTGCAGGTGAATCCCACCGTACGCCGCCTCCGGGCGGCCTTCCCTGACGACCATCACCTTGTACGGCTGTGCCGTGCTGAACCGCGGGTGCAGCATTTCCGTGGGAGTGCCGTCTGGGCTCGCGGCGGTCAGCGTGACGGACTCGGTCATCGTCTTCCTCCGAAGTTCGGCTGTGGCGCCCAATTTCCCGCCCGGTCCCCATCATGCCCACAGGCCGTTCCCTTCTCGTATGTCCAGGGCCGACCGGTGGCCCGAGCGGCCTGGTGGTATTCCTCGACCGGAACCGGGGCGCCCCGGGGGCGTATCCCGTGGGGCAGGAGCACGGCGTTTCCGCCTCACGTCTCGTACAGCACTGCGGCTGGCCCGGCGGGCGGCCCTCCGGTTCTGGCGACAAGCGACTCGACTGCGCCAGCGGGTGTACTCCATTGCTGCCGTCCGTGAAGTGGGCGCGGCCCGCGCCCCATGGCGGGTATCCGCGGCTGCTTCCCGTTGGAACGCCCAGCTGAAGCCCGTGTAGCGCACACCGGTAGGGTTCCGGCTCCGGAAGGACGGGCTGCGAAAGATGGAGGGCGGCTGATGGCGCGGCGGCTGTGGCTGGAATTGGGCGAAGCGGAGGACTCGGGAGCGGTGCGCCTGGAGATACGGCTGAGCGAGGGACGGACACCCGGGGAACTGGCAGAGTCCGAGCGGCCCCTGGCCTACCTTGAGCGGCGCTGCCCGCCCGGCGGCGGAGCCGAGGAGTACGCCGCCGCCCGCAAGGAGGGGGTCCGGGCCTTCACGCTCTGGGCGGACCCACACCGCGAGGAAGTGCTCGCTCACGTCACCACGGAGACCGCGGCCAAGCACTCGGCAACGTACGAAGTGCGAGACGCGGCAGGTGACCGGCTGGCCGTCGTCGTCCGCCAGCGGGCCCTCAGCGGCGGCAACGTACGGGCCCGGTGGGACGTCGAGCAGCATGGCCAGCCGGCGGTCACCGGCTACAAGGGGCGGGCCCGCTGGTGGTGGACGTGGTGGCTGCTGTCACCGTTGCAAATCCCGCTCGTCCTCTTCGTCCTCCTCGGCGCCGTCCTTCAGGGCGGCAACACGGATATCCCGCGTATGCCCCGCCGCGTCACCTGGCGCGCCCGCCGCGAGCGGGTCCTGGACGCCCGGCCCGCGACCGGCTCCGGAGAGTACGAGCTGCACGTCCTCGCCGACTGGTGGGACTCACGCGTGACGGCCGCCCTGGCAGCCCTCCTGGACAGCCACGCTGGTCTCATCGGCGTCAGCTGGGACACGGCCCCCAAGCCGGCCCGGGAAGCCGACGACGCACAGGCCAGCTGAAGAAGCTGTGCGACCACGTCTGTTCGGCCGCGGTGGCCAAGGTTTCCCAGAAGCTGAGCGCAAGCGGTTGGTCGTCACCGGGTTCTTCCACCACTCCGAGGGCCGTTTCCCACTCGTCCCGGGTGAGGTACTCCCGGACATCGTTCACCGTGATGTCGTCTCGGTGGCGATCTCCTCCGGAACCAGCAGGGAAGCGGCTTCCAGCAGCTTGGCGACGCCCGTGCTCCGATTCTGGACCACGGTCTTCCGCCGACCGACCGACCGACCGACCGGCCTGGCGGCGGGGCTCGCCGTCTCGGCAGTGACGCACGGGTTCTTCGATCGCCGGTGGCCGGTGGCCGGTGCACTGGGATGGCCCGGCAGCGGCCACGCAGGCCACCGGGGCGAATCGGCGGCGTGGCAGTGCCTAGGATCGTTGCCCGGTATAGCCAGGCGGTGAGGGGGCGCTGGGGACATGGTCGAGTGGCGGGGCGTGCGGTCCAAGGCACGCGCAGCGCTGAGGGCAGCGGGTGCGGTGGCCTTCGTGGTCGGTGCGCTCTCCGGTTTCCTGGTGGCGGTGTCTTCGCCGCGGTGGCTCATCCGGTTGACCCCTGATCTGCTGCTGGACTGGCCCGGTGGTCCGATCGGCTTCGGCGCCACCAGCGGAATCGTCGCGGCGGCCGGGGCCCTGGGAGCCAACGCCCTTCATCAACGCCAGGCGCACGGGATGTACCGCGTGCTGCGGCTGCTCGGCATCTGGTTGTGCATGGGCTCGGCCTGGCTGGCCTTCTCCTACGCCCTGTCGGCCGGCCCTGCCCGTGGCTGCCGCTCCTCCGACCCCGACTGCGGTTCCGTCGCGGGCGCGGGCCCGTCGATCATCGCCTTCCTGGTTACCGTCTGCGCCACTCTCTGGGGTGCCTACCGGGTCCACCGCGCCCGTGAGGCGCGGCGTGCGGCCGCACACCGGGAGCGCATCCGCAAACTCCGCAAGAGAGGGAAGGGCAAGAGCCGGTCGGCACTGGGGCGTGGCTGAAACGGGGGGCGAGGAAGACCGGAACGAAAACTCGCGCTAAGCCCTTCGCGCGCCTGAGAGCGCTTTGACCTGAGATTCGGCGGAGGCGGGGCCTTCGGCAGTCGTGTTGATCACTGACTGTCTGGAGGTCTGGAGGTCTGGAGGTCTGGAGTGCCGGAGTGCCGGAGTGCCGGAGTGCCGGTCGAGTTTCTGACCGATGAGCAGGCCGCAAGCCATGCGGCGTACGGCGGGGCGCCGTCGCGTACGGGGTTGGAGCGGTTCTCCTTCCTGGACGATGCGGGCCGGGAACTGATCAAGTCCAAACGGCGGTCCCACAACCGGCTCGGCTTCGCGGTACAGCTGACGACCGTGCGCTACCTCGGGGTTTCCTGGACGACCCGACCGACGTGCCGATCGAAGTCGTCGACTACCTCGCCGAGCAACTGGGCATCGCGGACGCCTCGGTGCTGAAGGCGTACGGCGGACGGGAGAAAACCCGGTTCGAGCACGTGTAGGAGCTGCGGAAGCTCCTGGAGTACACGGAGTTCACCGACGCGGAGGCGGGAGCTGCGGGCGTGGGTGGACGCGCGGGCCTGGACGACCAGGGAAGGGCCCGAAGGCGCTGTTCGACGCGGCGACGGGGTGGCTGCGTGAGCGGCGGGTGCTGCTGCCCGGCGTGACCACGCTGGCCCGGCTGGTCGCCTCCGTGCGGGAGGCGGCGAACCGGCGGCCGCCACACCGGGTGGGTGCGGCGGCCGTGGGTGGGATCGGCTCGTGGTTCGAGTCAGCCAGCAGAGCGGCGGATCAGCCCGGCGTCACCGCACCCTCCGGCACTCCGAACCACTCCTCCAGCGCCTCCGCCAGCCCGGCCGTCGACGTCGGCACCTGCGCCCCCGCGTCGGCCGCCCAGGCCGTGAAGCCGTCCGGACGGACGAGGACCGCCGCCAGTTCCGGCCGGGAGGGGCAGCCGGCCGTCAGGATGTCGACGCGGCCGGCATACCCCGCAGCGAGGGCCCGGAGCTCCGGGTCGTCGGTGAGGTCGAGCAGGAGCGCCCGGCCGCCGTGGAGGTGGTCCGCGAGGCGGCCGCCGTCGGTGAGTTCGAGGTCCGGGGTGCTGCGGCCGGTCAGCGGGTGCTCGCCCGGCAGCTCGTACCGCACCCCGGCACCGTTGAGCCGCGCGGTGAGGTACGTGGTGCCCACGACCGTCCCCGCCAGGTCGCTGACGATCTCGCGCAGGGCCCGGGACTGCGGGTCCGGGCGCATAGCCGCGACCTGGGAACGGGTCCAGTCCAGGACCCACGCACCGACCGGGTGCCGCTCGGAGGTGTACGTGTCCAGCAGCCCTTCCGGCGCCCGGCCGCCGATCACCGCGGCGAGCTTCCAGCCGAGGTTCATCGCGTCCCCGATACCCAGGCTCAGCCCCTGGCTCCCGAACGCGGAGTGCACGTGCGCCGCATCGCCCGCCAGCAGCACCCGGCCCTTGCGGTACTCGGTGGCCTGGCGGGCGTGGTCGGTGAAGCGGGTCGCGGTCCGCACCCTGGTGATCGTGACGTCCACGCCGGATACGCGGCGCAGCCGCGCCTGGAGGTCCTCGGTGGTGACCGGCGCGTCCCGGTCGGCCGGCGGGCCGTCGAACTCCACGGTGACGACGCGGCCCGGCATCGGCCCGTAGGCGTACACCCCGATGTCCGTGGCGGTCCAGCCGACCTTCAGGTCCTCGGCGCCGGTCACCTCCACGACAGCCTGGTGACAGGTGACCTCCGGTTCCGTACCGGGAAATTCGAACCCCGCGAGCTTGCGGACCGCGCTGCGGCCGCCGTCGCAGCCCACGAGCCAGCCGGCGCGTATCGCCCCATCGCTCGTCCGCACGGTGACGGCCCCGTCGTCCGCGTCGAAGCCGGTCAGCTCCACTCCCCGGCGCACGTCGACGCCGAGCTCGTCCGCCCGCCCGCCGAGCAGCCGCTCGATGTCCTGCTGCGCCACGAAAGCGATCTCGGCGGCGGGTCCGGCGTCGCCGAAGCCCGGCTCCGTACGGTCGACCAGGTCGGCGCGCAGCATGATCCCGGCGAAGTGCCCGACGAACCCGAGCCCTTGGCCCGCGGTCCCGCCTCCGTCCCCGCCGTTCCGCTCGCGCATGAACGCCTGGAAGCGGTCCATCGCCTGCCGCTGCACCTCGGCCAGCGCGGGCAGCATGCCCCGCCGGTAGAGCGCCTCGGCGCTGGGCGTGGTGATCGCCCCGCCCTTGATCGTCGGATTCACTTCGCTGAGACGCTCCAGAACGGCCACTCGCGCGCCTCCGAGCCGGAGCTCGCAGGCCAGCATCAGTCCGACCGGGCCGCCTCCGGCCACCACTACGTCATAGTCCATGGCGCCCACTATGACCGAGGGCCAAAAAGGCCCTTACACCGCCCTGACCAGCCACAACAGGGGCCGCGATGTCAAGGGGTCGGCCCCGCGAGGAGGGACGGGAAGCGAGTCGTCCGCGCTCTTGCCCGGCTACGTCACCCGCCGCCCGCCGGTGTCCCGGCCGGTCCTCGATCAGGCGGTCAGCGCCGCAAGCTCCGCCTCGGCGCGCTCGGTGACCAGAGCGAGGGCGCGGCCGGCGGCGGCCAGGTCCTCGGCGGGTATCCCGCCCCAGATGCGGGCGGTGATGGGGGCGGTCTCCGCACTGGCGGCGGCGATCAGCTCGTGCCCTGCAGCCGCGGGGCGAAGGTGCGCGCCGTCCGGGACGAGCAGCTGCTTGGCCAGCAGCTCGTCGAGAACGGCGAGGATGTCGGCCGGATCGGCCGCTGAGACTGATCACGATTACGGACGGTCGGCTTAGCCGCGCCGCCAGGCGGGGTTCAGCCGGACCTCGATGTCGTCGGACATCGTCTCCGGCGCCGGGTCGGCGGTTACGCGGGCCCGTATCGGGCGGCCGGTGTCGGCTTCGACGAACGACAGGGGCGGGCGGCCTTCCTGTAGGTACTTGTCGCCCCATTGCGTCAGCGACAGGAGCACCGGCAGCAGGTCCTCGCCGGCCTGAGTCAGCCGGTACTCGTCGCGGGCCCGGCTCCCCGGCTCCCGGTACAGAACGGGCTCGACGACGTGCGCGGCCTTCAGCTGTTTGAGTGCCCGTGACACCGCGGGTGCCGAGGCTCCGATCCGATCCACGAAGTCCTCGAACCTGGTTGTGCCGTAGAAGCATTCGCGGACCACCAGAAACACCGTCTTGGTGCTGAGCAGGTCCAGCACCCGCCCCGCCGAGCATCCGTCGCCGATCGACCACGCATCCCGGTCGCGCAGCCGCTCCTCGAAGTTCATCGCCACCTCGCCAGTGTAACTAACGATTGCGTTATCCAGCGTGACGTGATTCCATCTGCCTAACGGTTACGTTACTCAGGTGGGAGGTGCTTGTGGTTGCAGTAGCAGGCAGGGCGGTCGTGGTGACCGGGGGCCGGCGGGGACTCGGCGCGGCGCTGGTGGATGAGGTGCTGGCACGCGGGGCGCGAAAGGTGTACTCGACCGCGCGCTCGGCGTACATCGACAACCGTCCAGAGGTGGTTACCGCCGAACTGGAGGTCCGCTCGGCGGCGTCGGTCGCCGCCCTCACGGAGGTCGCCGGCGATGTCGAGATCGTGTTCAACAACGCTGGGGTCCTGCTGCCGACTCCGCTGCTCACGGGTGACTTCGAGCGCGTCACCGCGACATTCGACGTCAACGTCTTCGGGCTGCTGCGGGTGGCACGAGCGTTCGCGCCGATCCTGGCCGCGAACGGCGGGGGCGCACTGGTGAACATGCACTCCGTGCTGTCCTGGCTGGCCGGCAGCGGCGCCTACGGGGCATCCAAGGCGGCGGCGTGGTCCGTCACGAACTCGCTCCGACTCGAACTGGCACACCAGAACACTCAGACCGTCGGCGTGCACGCAGGCTTCATCGACACCGAGATGGTCTCCGCCTTCTGGCTGCCGAAGGCGACGCCGACCGAGGTGGCCGCGCGGATCGTCGACGGCCTGGAGGCCGAGGCCACGGAAGTGCTCACGGACGACGCCACAGTCGCCGCCAAGGCGGCGCTGTCCGGCCCCGTGGAGCGCCTGGCCTTCCCGGCCGCCCGTTGACACCCCAACCCAACCCAACATTCGAGGAGTAGCGAACCGCCATGCCACTGTGGACGATTCACCACACGCCCGGAACCTTCACCGACGCGGAAAAGCGTCGACTCGCCTCCCACATCGCTGACCACTACGAAGAGTTCGGGTTGCCCCGGTTCTACGTGGTCACGCTGTTCCACGAGACCCGGCCCGAGGATTTCTACGTCGGCGGGGAGCCCACCTCGGTCGGGGTCCGCATCGCCATCGACCACATCGCCCGCCGCAACCCCGACCGGGAGAGCCGGCGCCGGACCGCCCAGTGGATCAAGGGCATGCTGCAGCCCCACCTCGAACGGAGCGCGGGGCTGCACTGGGAGTTCCACATCGACGAGACCAGCGACGACCTCTGGATGATCAACGGCATCGTGCCGCCCCCGGCAGGCTCCGACGCCGAGAAGCTCTGGGCTGAGAACAACTCGGCGTCCCCGTACTGATCGCGCCGCCGGTGCCGCTCCCGGAACAAATGAGCCGCACCTCGGTCGCCACCGCCTAGCGCATCCTCGCCGAGGACACCGAGGACACCGAGGACACCGAGGACACCGAGGACACCGAGAGCACCGAGAGCACCGAGAGCACCGAGAGCACCGAGAGCACCGAGTGAGCCCGGACGCCCGGCAGAGCTCAAGATCAACTCATTGCCCCTTTGACGCGGATCTGGGGCACACCCATCGGCCGATCCCAGATGGAAGCCGACCTCCCAGCCCATCGGAGCGTCCCCGTCGGCGACCATGAACGTGTCGATTATCGATATGCCCCTCCAGTCTTGGGCGTATCGATAATCGATGGGAAGGCATGCGGTGAACACGCGACTCACGAGGACCCTGGCCTCGGGGACCTTTGTACTGGCGGTGCTCTGCGGGCTCGCCTTCTTCGGCACGAGGGCCACGCACACGCTCGACGACGGGGCGGTCTGCGTAGAGACGGACTTCTGGCGCAACGCCTCACTTGCCCCGGACGACCTGCCGATCGGCAAGGGCGTGGAGGCGTCCAGCAGTGCCACACGCCTCTGCCAGGACAGCCCCTCCGTGGGGCAGCACGCCGCGGACCTCGGGGGCGAACTGCCCTGGCTGCTGTTCGGTTCCCTCGCGCTGCTGCTCTTCTCCCGGCCGCTCAAGGCCGTCCTGCCGCAGGGGCCGTTCACTGACGTGGTGTCGCAGCGGCTCTCCGTTCTCGGCTGGTTCGTCGCCGTGGGTACGCCGCTGGCCGGCCTCGTCGTCGGCTGGTCTCAGCCCTGGCCCGTCGGGAGCATGGCGCCGGTCGCGGGTTCTGAACCGACGGCCACCGGGCCGCAGGCGCTCGTCCTTGCCGGCCTCGCCGCAGTGATCATGAGGAAGATCATGCGCGAAGGCGTGCGCATGCGAGAGGACTTCGAAGGGACCATCTGATGGCCGAAGAGGAACTCCACACGATCCGGGTTCACCTCGACCGACTCCTCGCCGAGCGCGGCATGACGCTCACCGAACTGTCCGCGCAGGTGGGCATCACCGTCGTTAACCTGTCCGTACTCAAGAACGGGCGGGCCAAGGCCATCCGCTTCTCAACCCTGTCGAGGATCTGCGATGTCCTCCAGTGTCAGCCAGGAGACCTGATCACCCACGACCCCGCCGAGCCGGCCTAGCGTGTGGCGAGCCGCTCCAGCAGGGCGGCGCTCCGCGCCAGCAACGCCCGCTCCTCATCCGTGAGTTCGGCCTCGATGGCCTGCGCGAGCCAACCGGCCCTGCGGCCGCGCTCCGCTTCGAGCGCGGCCCGGCCCGCGTCCGACAGCTCGACCAGTGACTTACGGCCGTCCGTGGGGTGCGCCCGGCGCGTGATCAGGTTCTGTTCCATGAGCAGCCCCACCGCCCGTGCCATCGACTGGGGGCGTACGCGCTGATCGGCGGCGAGGTCGCTGGTGGTCATGGCGCCGTTGCGGTCGAGCGCACCGAGCACGGCGACCTGACCCAGCGGGGTGCGGTCCTCGTGTTTGACACGTCGGGTGAGCTTGCTCATCGCGGTGCGCAGTTCGGCTGCGATGGCGGCGGCTTCCGAGGTGGGCATAGGGCACTTTACCCCGCTGTGCAGTATTGCTGTGCACCTGACCTGCACAGCAATACTGCACAGCCATGCTGTGCAGCAAAACTGAGCAGCATTGCTGTATGGTTTGCGCTGTCGGGCTCAGCGCCAGCGTCGTCGCAGCCGGGGCCACGGCACACGACAACGGGAAGGGACTCCCATGTCCGTAAAGGCAGCCGGAACCGTCAACGCCGCCATTGAGACCGTCACCGCCCGCCGGATCATCGACAGCCGGGGCAACCCCACGGTCGAGGTCGACGTCGTCCTGGCGGACGGTTCCCTGGGGCGCGCGGCTGTCCCCTCCGGCGCCTCCACCGGTGCCCGGGAGGCCGTGGAGCTGCGCGACGGAGACCCCGCACGCTGGCACGGCAAGGGCGTCGACCGCGCGGTGGCCCACGTCAACGGGGAGATCGCGGCGTCCGTGCGCGGCCGGGACGGGGCGGACCAGGCGGGTCTCGACGCCGCGCTTGTCGCCCTCGACGGCACCGCCACGAAGTCCCGGCTCGGCGCCAACGCGGTCCTCGGCGTCTCCCTCGCCGCCGCCAAGGCCGCCGCGGCGGCCCACCGCCAGCCCCTCTACCGCTACCTCGGCGGCGCCGACGCCCACCTCCTGCCGCTGCCCATGATGAACATCGTCAACGGTGGCGCCCACGCCGACAATCCGCTGGATTTCCAGGAGTTCATGATCGCCCCCGTGGGCGCGGACACCTTCACCGAAGCCGTCCGCATGGGCAGCGAGGTCTTCCACACCCTGCGCCGCGATCTGCTGGCCGCCGGGTACTCCACGAGCGTCGGCGACGAGGGTGGCTTCGCGCCCGCGCTGCGCACCGCTGAGGAGGCGCTCGACTTCGTGATGACCGCCATCGAGCGCACCGGCTACCGCCCCGGCACGGACATCGGCCTGGTCATGGACCCGGCGTCGTCGGAGTTCTTCCGCGACGGGGTGTACGACTACGCGGGCGAGGGGGTGCGCCGCACCCCCTCCGAGAACGCCGACTACCTCGCCAAACTCATCGACGCCTACCCGGTCGTCTCCATCGAGGACCCGATGGCGGAGAACGACCTGGACGGCTGGCGCGAGCTGACCGCCCGCGTCGGCGACCGCTGCCAGCTCACCGGCGACGACGTGTTCTGCACCAACGAGACGCTGCTGCGCGAGGGCATCCGCACCGGCGTCGGCAACTCGGTCCTGGTCAAGGTCAATCAGATCGGGACCCTGACCGAGGCGCTGGCCGCGGTGGCCACGGCCCACCAGGCGGGCTGGACGGCTGTCATGTCGCACCGCTCGGGCGAGACGGAGGACACCACCATCGCGGATCTGGCGGTGGCGACCGGCTGCGGTCAGATCAAGACCGGCTCGCTCTCCCGTTCCGACCGCACGGCGAAGTACAACCAACTGATCCGGATCGAAGAGGAGTTGGGCGACTCGGCGCGCTTCGCGGGCCGCTCCGCACTGCGTCGGGCGTGAACAGCAGGCAGAGGTAGAGCCCACGCGGGCCCCCCGATCGTGATCGGGGGGCCCGCTCGCGTGCCGGGGAGACACACCTTCCTCAGCTGTCCACCCCCGTGTGACCTTCGCCTTCCTTCCCGGACCGGTCGGCACGGCCGGTCGAATGGAGCCAGCCAGTGCCGAATCAGGCATCGCTCGCCCTGTCGTGGTGGGACGCGCTGCTCGGTTCCGTTCCGGGCGGAGCGTGACCGTCATTCTGTGCGGGTGGAGAACGCGTACGCGTGCGTGAGAGCGACGATGACGAGTTTCAGCAGGTGAGAGATGGCGGCCTCGGGTACATCTGCCGCTCAGGCACGATTCAGCACGGCGCTCTCAACGATGCTCAAGCCGGCCTTGCTCAAGGGGAAGAGGGTGAGAACTTCTCGTTCTGCGGCTGCAAACAGGCCCGGGGGGAGATTCTCCTGGCCGGCAAAACCGCCATACGTGGCGCGTCGCCGCCTAGCGAAGGGTGTGTCCGTCCACAGCGGGCGAAGGCAAACGAGGAACCCACTCCTTGCCACTTTCAACTTATAGCGCACCGGGGGGCTTGCGGCAAGACCCAGGTCGTGCCGCAGAATCACTGGCCGAGGCCAGAACCTGCAGAAATGGGAGATTCACGAAGTGCGTGTGTTGTTGTCGGTTTATAGGCCGTGCGGTGACGTCGAGCAAGTGGTGAGACTCGCGCCGCGGTCGCGGGCACTCGGCGCCGAGGCGCGGGTGTGCGCACCGCTGGACTTCGCGAGCGCGACCTCAGACCGGAGCTGGTGACATGAACTCCCTGACCACCAGCGCGTTCGACCTTCCCGACCACCTCTCCCCCAAGGCCGACCCGGCGCTGATCAACGGTGACGAGCAGCATTTCGCGGCCATCGAGGAAAGCCTTGAGCGAGCGATATCCGAACTGTCCGACCGCCTCGATGCCGAGCGCAAGGCGCCCGGCGGCATTGGCCGGGAGGCGATGGACCGGGACATGGAGATCCACCGGCTGACCGCTCGCCTGCGCGCCTTGCGTGGCTTCGGTTTGGACCTGTGCCTCGGACACATCGTCAGCACAGACAACCCCGAGCCCGTGTACGTCGGACGGCTTGGCCTCACCGACAGCGCGGGGCGTCGGCTGCTGCTCGACTGGCGCTCGCCCGCGGCTGAGCCGTTCTTCGCGGCGACCCACGCCAACCCGATGGGTCTGGCAAGCCGCCGCAGGTATCGCTGGACCCGCGGCCGGATCAGCGATTACTGGGACGAGGTGTTCACCTCGGACGGGCTTGAAGGGCACGCCGCGCTCGACGACCAGTCCGCCTTCATCGCCAGCCTGGGCAGCAACCGGTCAGCACGGATGCGAGACGTACTCGGCACCATCCAGTCCGATCAGGACGCCATCATCCGGGCTGGGTCCCGCGGCGCGCTCGTCGTCGACGGCGGTCCGGGTACGGGGAAGACCGTCGTCGCTCTGCACCGCTCCGCCTACCTCCTCTACTCCGACCCCCGCCTCGGTCACCGCCACGGCGGCGTGCTGTTCGTCGGCCCGAGCCGGCCCTACCTGACCTACGTCTCCGACGTCCTCCCCAGCCTCGGCGAAGAGGGCGTGCAGACCTGCACGCTGCGCGACCTCGTCTCCGAGGGAGCCACTGCCGCGATCGAGACCGACCCGGACGTGGCCCGTCTGAAGTCGTCCGCGGACATGGTGAAGGTGATCGAGCCGGCCGTCGGCATCTACGAAGAGCCGCCCACCAAGGGGATGACGGTCTCGACCCACTGGTCCGACCTCTGGCTGAGCGCCGACGACTGGGCCGCGGCGTTCGAAGCGGTGGAACCGGGCACTCCACACAACGAAGCACGTGACCAGGTCCGGGAAGAGCTGTTCACGATCCTGATGGACAAGCACGACGAGGACAACGTCTCACCCGACCTGCTCCGGAGGTCGCTGCTGCAGAACAGAGAGCTGATCGGGACCCTCAACCGCGCGTGGCCGATACTCGAAGCGACCGACCTCGTCGGAGACCTGTGGTCGGTTCCCGCCTACCTGCGCAAGTGCGCTCCCTGGCTCAGCCCCGATGACGTTCGCAAGCTGCAACGCGAGGACGCCCAGGCCTGGACGGTGTCCGACCTGCCGCTCCTGGACGCAGCACGGCAGCGGCTCGGCGACCCCGAGGCGTCGGTGCGTAAGCGTCGGCAGGAAGCCGCTGTCGCCGCCGAACGCGCGCGCCGGGCCGACGTCATGGACAGCCTGCTGCAGAACGTCGTGATCGACGAGAGCGAAGGCGCGTTGGGGATGCTGCACGGACGGGACCTGCAGGACAGCCTGATCGACGAGACCGCACTGCCCACCGCCGAACCGGACCTCCTCGCCGGCCCGTTCGCGCACATCGTCGTGGACGAGGCTCAGGAACTGACCGACGCGGAGTGGCAAATGCTGCTGCTCCGCTGCCCGTCCCGGAGCTTCACCATTGTCGGGGACCGCGCCCAGGCCAGGCACGGGTTCACAGAGTCGTGGCAGGAACGGCTCAAGCGGATCGGGCTCGACCGGATCAACGTGGCCTCCCTGAGCATCAACTACCGGACGCCGGAAGAGGTCATGGCGGAAGCCGAGCTGGTCATCCGAGCCGTGCTCCCGGACGCCAATGTGCCGACCTCCATCCGCAGCAGCGGCGTCCCCGTCGTACACGGATCTGTTGCGGCTCTGGACTCGATCCTCGACACCTGGCTCGTCGCGCATGCCGACGGGATCGCCTGCGTCATCGGCGATCCCACGTTCCGGGCGACGTCCCGCGTGCGGTCGCTGGCTCCGGAGCTGTCGAAGGGGCTGGAGTTCGACCTCGTCGTCCTCATCGACCCGGAGACGTTCGGCAAGGGTGTCGAAGGAACGGTCGACCGCTATGTCGCGATGACCCGAGCGACCCAGCAACTCGTCATCCTCACGAACTCCTGATGTCCGCCCAGACATCGTGATCGCAGCCCTCTACGATCACGAAGAGCGCCACCGAAGGAATGCCTGGGCTTCGCGGCGTGGCGCGACCTCTCCGCCGAGTACGGGCACCGCACTCCCTGGCTGGTCCTGCTGCCTCGCCGCCATGTCACAGCGGTCCATGAGCTCACCGACGTAGAGGCGGCAACACTGGGAATGTGGCAGGTGCGACTGCCCCGAGCACTTCACGATGTGACGGGCTGCGTCAAGACGCATGTAGCACATCACCGAGGTCAGGGGCTTCGCGCATGTGCACTTCCACGTGATGCCGCGCCTATCAGACCTGTCTCAGGAACTGCGCGGACCCGAAGTGTTCGCCTTACTCAGAAGACCCCCACAATAGCGGATGGCAGCTGATCTGGTGGAATAAATCGCGCGCTCCCTTCACGCCTACCTCGCATCGATATCCGGGCTCTCAGTAACCGACTCAGTAACCGACCACGGAAGTTGAGCAGGAACCCGAGAAGCGTCAGAAGGAGTGGGCCTCGCGGCAGGCGCACTACTACGCGATCACCTCGGGCGGTGTGATGATCGGCAGCCGCAGTCCGATGCGCCGGATCGGTCCGGACGAGCTGGAGCCACTTAAGCCGCGTCTATGGTCAGTCGCGGTCGGGGCGGAGTCTGCGGTGGGTACCGGAGCGGCCGATTTCCAGGTCCAGGAACGAGGTCAGCGCGGTTCCGCTGTTCCAGAAGCCGAGCAGGTTCACGTCGATCAGGCTCAGTTGGTGGCGGGCGGCGAAGTCGCGGGCCGGCTTCGTGAAGACGCAGGAGGCGACGAAGACGGGGACGTCGGCGCCATGCTCGGCGCGAGCGGTGCCGTTGAAGGTCTGGATGTAGCGGCTGCCGACGGTGCGGTGTTTGGCGTACCGCTTGCACTGGATGACGATTCGGCGGCCATCGGGGAGGAGGCCGGTGACGTCCGCGCCCAGGTCGCCGGCTCCGCCGACGCGCTTGACGTCGGTGCAGCCGTCCCGGCGGCAGAGTTCGGCGACGTATTCCTCGAATTGCCGGTCGTCCATCGCCCAGACCGCGTCGAGCGACCGGCGCGCTTGTCGCTGTGTTTCTTCAGCAAGCCGCGCCTTCTCGGCCTGCGCCTCTCGGCGCCCTGCGCGTACCAGGCTCGTCACCACGACTGCGGCAACGACGACGGCTAACGACGCCAGCAGCACTGTCCCCATGTGTTCTTGCCCCCCTGCTTCCGGCTGTATGCCCCCTTCTGCCTCCCCAACTCGAAGGCGGTCTACCCGAGTCCAGGGCCCCCGCGCCGCCCACCAAGGGAGGTAGATGGGTCGTCGGGCTCCGGCCGGGACGGGTGTCGTGCGGCGGCGCTCCCCGGAACTCGCGGCTGCCGCGCTTGAACGCTCTGTCGGGAAGCTGCGGCGGGGTCAGCGCTGCCGAGGGCGTGGCCGGGCTTTCGGGAGAGCGCCGGCTGCGCGCCGGTGCGGCGGAGCCGCGCGAACACCCTCTGGGGGGCTGTAGCCGCTTCCATCAGAGTGAGTCATCGAGAGCGCCCTGCCATATCTGCCGTACGCCGCAGACAAGCCGCCCGGGACAGGGGGAGACGGTACGCCGGGCAGCCCGTTCAAGCCTCCGACGGTCGCCCTTGCGCCGCTAGCCCCACCGTCGTGTATACGCGTCCGCCCCACACCACGCAGATGCACAAGCCCCAGGTAGGCGACATGTGGTGAGGGCCTGTCAGGTGCAAGAGTGCTCGGGAACGGGTGGACTTGCGGGGCTAACCCCTTGGTGCCTCACGGTGTGTCTCATCCCGCTCCGGTCCCCCTTCCACAGGAACCCGGAGCACACCCGACACCTGTGAAGGACCTTGCCGTGACCACCACAACCGCCCTCCTCCTCCTGACCCTCAGCCTCTCCTGCTCGCCCGTCCTCGGGGGCGTGTTCCACCTGACCCACACCCGCCCCGCCCTGAAGGACCCGATCAAGGTCACCGTCGCCACTCTGATCGCGTTGACCGCCTCGTGGCTCTCGCCCTCAGCCTCTGACCCACAGTCCGGCAGCCTTCCGCCGGATACAGCGGCCCGGCCTCTCACCAGGCGCCCCGGAGCTCTCAATGGTCACACCGGAAGAGAAACACACGCCGCAGAGTCACAACGAGCCACTTTCGATACGGGCCCTCGGCCGTGGCCCCATGGTTGATGAGGCTGCGAGAGATGCGCGTCGAGGTGTCGGACGCGGACAGCGGGATGCCACGGCCGCGTCGCGACTCGCCGGACGACGAGTCGGGACGCGGGCTGGCGCGATCTCCGCGCTGCCGGACAAATGAGCATGCACCACCCTGCCCCTGCGGCATCGGAAAAACGGTGTGGTTCGCGACTAAATCTGTCGTATAAGCTGCGGCGAATTTTCGAAACTTCATGCTCAAGAGTGGGGGAATCCCGGAATGCGCAAGGTATCGCAGGCCGTGATGGGCGCGGTGGTCGCGATGAGCGTGCTCAGTGGCTGCTCGTTCGGCTGGGGCGGGGACGGGGGCGAGAAAGAGAAGGTCGCCGAGAAGAAGCTGGGCGACAAGGGCACGGCGTGCGAACTGTCCGTGCACTTCACGCTCGCGACGTCCTGGAAGGCGGAGGCCATCACGCAGGCGACGGTGGACCAGATGGGCCCGCTCGGCCATCAGGGGCCGCTCACGCCCGCCTGCGAGCTCGACGCCAAGCCCGCCGGGCACGTCGGCTTCCTCATCGTGTGGTCCGGCACCAAGGGTGCCGCCGCGCCCGGCGGCACATCCCGCGCCCTGATGAAGACGTTCGTCGCCGCCGAGAACTTCGAGAGCAACGTCAAGTTCCGTGAGGTCAAGGCCGGTGACCTGCCTGCTACCGAGGCCACCTACACCGTCACCGACCTGTCCGCCGGCGAGGTCAGGCCCGAACGTGCGCTGGCCGTGATGACCAAGCACGGTGGCGTGGTCATCCATCTCGGAGGGCTCAACGCAGACGAGCACAAGGCGATGCTCCCGGCGTTCGAGCTGGCCAAGGAGACCCTCGGCGTGGCCTCCTGAGCACCACCGCCGCGCCCCCGGGGCTCGCCCGAGAGCGAGCCCAGTCCCGCAAGGAGCATTCCGGAGTGCGGCACGGCGTCTTCATCACTCACGCCGATCAACTCAACCGGGTCCTGCCCGACTTCATCGCGACACCGCATCCTGAAGTTGCCGCTCCGCCAGACAGGGCCGCAATGTCAGGGCAGCCATAGCCTGAGGCAGGCGATGGTGACGGCGGCGCCGTCCTCCCCCGCGCCTGAAGCGGAACTCCATGTCATGAATGTGGAGATGCCCGATGATTTTTCTGTTTCGTGCAACGCGCGGCACGGGCTGGGAGTCCTCAGGGACATAAGTGCGATACCGCACTTCGTTCACACGGGGAAGCACGGGGAAACACGGGGGAAGAGATGATGAGCACTCGTCGATTCGTCGCGCGTGGAACACGTAAACGGGCCGCTGAGGCCGAGTTCGCGCGCCATGTACCGCTTCAGGTCGGCAACGGAGAGGAAACGGACTATCCCTTCGTCGCCAACTACTCCAAGGCCCTGCCGCACAACAAGTTCGGCGAGGCAGACCCAGGCGCCTACCGCCTGCTGCTGCGTGCGTTGGGCACCGGTCGCAGTGGGGACTTCGAGCAAGTACCGCTCGGTGGCACCCGCAAACTGGTCAACCCGCAGGCGGGCTTCAGCTTCGACCTGGAGGGCCCGGACGCACAGGCGCTTGCCATCCGGCCGGCACCGCGTATCGACGGCGCGGAGAACTCCGCCGAAATGGTCGAGCTGTACTGGATGGCGCTCCTCCGCGATGTGTTGTTCACACGCCTGGACGCGAGCGAGCTCGCCGCGGAGGCAGCGACGGAACTCAGCGGTCTCTCCGACTTCCGCGGCCCCAAGCAGGACGGCCAGGTGACGACGCGGACGCTGTTCCGCGGCACCACCCGTGGCGATCTGACCGGACCTTACGTGTCGCAGTTCCTGCTCAAGGACATTCCGTACGGCACTTTGCTGATCCCGCAGCGGCAGGACACCCTGGTCCGTCCGGTCGACCACCTGACCGGTTGGGACGACTGGCTGGAGGTGCAGAACGGCTTTGCGCCCGAGCCGGACGAGCGGGACCTCACCACGCGTCGCTACATCCAGACGCCCCGGGACATGGCCCACTACGTCCACTTCGACGCGCTGTACGAGGCGTATGTCAACGCCGCCCTCATCCTGCTCGGCAACGGCGCGCCGGTGGACGCGGGCAACCCGTACCACTTCTCACGCAATCAGATCGGCTTCGGCACCTACGGAGGCCCGCATGTCCTCTCGCTGGTCGCGGAGGTGGCCAGCCGGGCGTTGAAGGCCGTGTGGTTCCAGAAGTGGAGCGTGCACCGGCGGTTGCGCCCTGAGGAGTTCGGCGGCCGGATTCACCAGCAGTTGCGCGGCCGCCGGGAGTACCCGATCGACTCCGAGGTGCTGGGCTCTGCCGCCGTCAAGCGCGTCTTCGAAAAGCACGGCACGTATCTGCTGCCGCAGGCCTTCCCCGAAGGCAGCCCGGCACATCCGGCCTACGGGGCCGGGCACGCCACCGTGGCGGGTGCCTGCGTGACCATCCTCAAGGCATGGTTCGACGAGGCGTACCACCTCCCCGAGCCTGTTGTCCCGTCGGCCGACGGCACCGCCCTGGTCCCGTACGACGGACCAGGCCACGACCGGCTGACCGTCGGCGGTGAGCTCAACAAGGTCGCGGCGAATGTGGCCATCGGCCGCAACATGGGCGGCGTGCACTGGCGCACCGACTACACAGAATCGGTGCGCCTCGGGGAGGAAGTGGCCATCGGCGTCCTGCGAGAGGCGAGGGACGTCACTTTGGAGGACGCCCACTTCACCCTCAGCCGCTTCGACGGCACCACCATCACCATCTGATCCGTCAGTAGTTCAGCGGTTCGCTAGTTCAGCGGTACAGACAGCATGATGGACGGTCGTGTCCCCCGCCATTACAGCGTCGCATGGCTGCACGGCCGTCCATACACCGCTGGCCCACTCCCCCAACGCGCGGCCCCTGGCATGCCTGGAGCGGTATCCGTCGCCCGGTGGCGCTGCCTATGCCTATGCCTGTTCCTTGCACGCGCCGCCGACGGGGACGACGTGGCGCGGTCAAAGCTCCGGCGAGCTCCTGCCGGACGACCGAACCACCGAACCGCGCCGTCACCGACCTGCCGAGCCGGAGACCATTCCTGGAAGGAGATCCACGGAGACCGAGGCCAAAGCGCGCCGTCACGAGAGCGGAAAGGCACGCACCGTTCGAGGAACGAAGCTTGCCGTTTCAGGCCCTGGTCAATGCGGCTACCGCGGCCAAAAGAGCGTACTGCTGCTCCCTCGCCTCGCTCGGGGTGTGCGTGGAAGTCTGGACCCCGAAGGTCGCATTGCGCGTCTGGGTCGCGAGATCCAGGACCCGACGGTCCTGCGTCGTCAGTCTCAGCCGGTTCATCGCGTGATTCACCCGCGACCGCGCAGCCCAACTCTCGCGGAGAGCCTCGTCCGTACTGTCGGCAGTCGTGTCTGGCAGGGTTTGCAGCCGCGTCTCCCAGTACAGACGCTCCCGGTGGGGCCTCTCCGTGCCGGTTTCGAGCACGACCACCGGCCGACACGCTCTGGCACTGGAGGTGGCGGAAGGGGAACGCGACTGCTGGGTGACGGCAGGAGAACCCTGATGCTCCACTGCCCGACAGTCTCAGCCTCGCCGACTCGGGTGCTGACCCGCCGACCGAGATGCTGGGTGACGCTCCTTCACCGGGAAGTCAGAGTCTTCGTGGGCGGGCGGGTCGGGGGCAGTCGCGGGCCCTTCACGAGGGTGTGGGGACGGCGGGCGGGGATGCGGATTCGGCGGACTGCGTGCCGGACGAACCGCCGGGGACCGGCCCAGTCGTCGCGTCCTTCTTCCAGGGGCCGACACCGAGCTTCCCCGTGGTGCCCAGGTCGAGTTCCGGGGTCACCATCACCGGATCGGCACCGGGCTTCGCCCGCACCCTCACGTAGGGGACGCTCACGGGATTGCCTGCTTCGACGGTGTTGCGCCAGGCCAGACCGGCGTGGGCGCGCTCGCCGGGCTTCAGGACCAGTGGCTGGGGTACGCCGTCGGCTCCGGTGCCGGTGGCGATGGCGCTGCCGCCATGGAGGAGCTTCACGCTGTTGACGCGCTTGTGGTCCTCGCCGATGAGTTGGAGTTGCGGGTAGCCGTTGAGACGGTAGGTACGAGTGCCGCAGTTCTCCAGATGGAGGCCCATGACGCGGAGGCCCATGGCGGCATCGCCATCGTCGGCGTACACCCGTACTCCCGAGGGCGGGCAGGAGCCCCCTTGGGAGGGTGCTTCGTCGGTGGGTATCCTCCTCACCTCGGCGATCCGTACGCGTGCCTTGCCACGTACGCCCGGAGGAAGCCCTTCCATGGTGACGGTGCGCTTCATGGTCCGACCGGGCTGGACGGACGGCACTGTCTGCTGCGTCCTTGTCAGCATCTCTCCGGAATCCGACCGCGACTCGAAGGTGATCGTGTAGGTGAAGGGTCCGGACTCCCGGTTGGTGACCTCGAACTCGGCGCAGGCGCGGGTGCCGCCGCCCAAGCCGGTGATCTTCACTCCGTCCTTCGCCAGGTCGGAAGGGTCGCCAGGCAGGTCCGAAGTGCTGGGCGCGGATGGCGTGCCGGAAGTCCGAGCCCCGCAGGAGGACGTGCCGGGGGCGCCCGGGGAGTCAGGCCCCTGCGTCGGCGCCGAGCCGTCGCTCCGCGAATCGGCATTCTGCGATCCGCAAGCCGTGAGCAGCAGGAAGACCGCGACGACGGGGAGAGGGACGGAGGCGGTACGCATACGCCCGAGTCGATCAGGACTAGACCATACATGTCATGACGGGGGTCACATTTCCGGTAACAAGCCTGACACAGGTGAGGGGACGGTACGGGCAGGAGCTCGCCAATGAGTGTCTGCGTGTCTGTTCGTCGCAGAGTCGCCGAGATCCTGGCCGAGATCTCGCCGAGTTCTTGGACGAACCACATCGCGCATTCAGGCACCCCGGACGGACCACCGTGAAGCTGACCGAGGCCACTGCATGCACCTCCGCGCGGCGTACCCCTGACTTACCTGGCACAAGAGCACTCACACTCTCGCGCTAGTCTCCGCGCGCGAGCCTTTATGTTGTTCTAGGTTTCGGGCCCGCCGGGGCGGCCACTGCTCGGCTGCTGGCCGAAGAGGGTCATTCGGTACGGGTCGTCACCAAGTCGGGCCGAAGGCCGGAGCCCGGCATCGAGCACATCACGTTGGACGCGGCGGACAGCAAGCGACTGACCGAGGCCGCGCAGGGCGCGGCCGCGATCTACAGCTGCGCCGCGCCGCCCTACCATCGCTGGGCGAGTGAACTGCCGCCGCTGGCCTCATCGGTCTGCGCGGCGGCTGAGGAGACCGGGGCCGTCCTGGTCATGCTGGGCAACCTCTACGGCTACGGTCCGGTGGACGGTCCCATGACCGAGGAGCTGCCGCTCGCGGCGACCGGCCCCAAGGGTCAGGTGCGCACCGGCGTTTGGGAGCAGGCACGGAAGCTGCATGAGCAGGGCCGCATCAAGGCCGTCGAGGTGCGGGCCTCGGATTTCTTCGGGCCCGGCGTGACCGACGGCGGGCACCTGGCCGCGCGGGTCATGCCTCGACTGCTGCGCGGCAAGCCGGTCTCCACGCTCGGAAACCCGGACGTCCCCCACAGCTGGAGCTATCTCCCCGATGTGGCCAGGACTCTGGTCGAGGTCGCGGGTGAGGAACGGGCCTGGGGACGGGCCTGGCACGCCCCGACGGAGCCGGCGCTGTCCACCCGGGAGATGGTCGACCGCCTTGCCGCTCAGTCGGCAACGGGGCCGGCCGCGGTGCGCAGACTGCCGCCGATCGTGCTGGGTGTCGTGTCGGTCTTCTCCCCGCCGCTTCGCGAACTGAAGGAGATTCGCTACCAGTTCGACCATCCGTTCGTCGTCGATTCGAGCGCTTACGAAGCCGAATTCGCGGTACGAGCCACCCCCGTCGATGAGCAGGTCAAGGCGACAGTCGACTGGTGGCGTGAGCGACTGGCCTCCACCGGGTGACATCCGTGCCGACGTAAGGCCCGCTGGCGGGTTCAGCGGGAGCGCGGCGCTCGTCGGCACGACAGGACGGCGAGGAGCTCGGCGATCGAGTCGATCGAGGTGATCGAGTTATCGGGGTTGGGCAGCATGTCGCGGACGGCTCAGATGATCCTGGGGGCGGCGGTGGGGCGCCCGCCGACACGGCCGCGGCCGCGGACTCCGGCCACGTCCAGGCCCTCGGTTGGCCGCGGCCTCGGTGAGGATGGCCGTGACGGCCCGGCCCCCGTTCAGGTGCGTTCCAGAGGTCGGGCCACCGGGTGTCCGGTCCACCGTCAGGCGCGGCAGCGCAGCATCTCCAGTGGGGGGTTGGCGAGGAAGTCCGCCCAGAAGTCCGCACCGAACTCGCGCACGCCGGCGTCGGACACGTTCAGTGGGACCCAGGTCACCTGGCCGAATCCGGCCGCCCGCAGACACTTTTCGTAGACCTCGCGGCGCGGGCGGGTGGTGACGAACTCGATCGGCGGGTCGAGCAGCGCCGTGAGCCGGACGCGCGGTCCGGTCTCGGCCTCCTCGCCGGTCAGCTCGGGGCGAAAGCCGTACTTGTCCATGGGCGGCCCGTCGAAGCGGTAGTCGGGTGACTGGTTGAGCACGAAGAACTCAGCGCCGGGCGCCAGGCTCCGGTGCACGGCGCGGCACATCCGCTCCATGGCGGCGATGTCCTCCGCGTAGTTGAGCAGCTGGACCGCTGTGGCGACGTCGAAGCGCCGCCCGAGAGGCCGCAGGGCGGACACATCGCCCACCTCATAGCGCACACCCAGCGGATTGCGCTCCTCCAACTTCCGGGCCACGGCGACCATTTCGCTGGAAATCTCGACTCCGAGCACGTCCGCGGCACCGCGCCGCTTGAACTCCCTGCTGTAGAAGCCGGTGCCGGAGGCCAGGTCGAGGACCGACTTGCCGCGCACATCCCCGACCATGGCCAGGAAGCCGGGCACTGCCGCGTAGTGCTCCAGCGGCAGGGACTTGAAGCCCTCGTACGCCTCACCGATCTCGTCATACTGCTGCACGCTCACGTGCTGTCCTCCCCTGTGCTTCGTCATGCCCTTGACCTCGGCCTCCCGCTCCCGGGACACGCCGCAGCCTCTGGCGGGCAGTCTCGCGCACCCCGGCAGACCGTCGTACTAGGCAGAAGCCACAAAGATGCGGACATCGTCCCGGCTCCTTGTACGAGGGCGGTCTCGGCAAGCTGCTGGGGGCATGCGCGGCGTTCGAAGGTCGGCAACGCCGCCGCGACGCCGCTGATCCTGCGCGCCTCCGACCTGCTGGCCCCTGGACCCCGGCGGAAAGCGCCACCACGAACGAGAGACCCGGTCGGGTCATCGACACCGGCTCAGCGCGTCCGTAGCCGCCAGGCCGCGGCGAGCAGCTACCCGCTCCGTGCGAGGACCTGATTGTCAGTGGTCGGCCCTAGGGTCGTTGTATCGCCAAGGGGCCGCTCTACCGGGGCACTTCGGCCTCTGCCTGTCTCCTGTCCTGCCTGAAGAAGGGTCAGCCATGCCCGCTGTCACCGGTTCGACCACCTACCTGGAGCTGTCCGAGGAGGGCGGCGGTGCGCACAAGTTCTACGAGGTGCGGCACGCCGGCACCGAGGTGACGATCTCCTTCGGGCGGATCGGAGAGAAGGGCCAGGTCCGGTCTTCCCGTTTCCCCACCTCCGCCAAGGCCGCGGAGGCCGCGGCCCGCAAGGTCAGTGAGAAGGTACGCAAGGGCTACGTCCCGGCCGTACGCGGCGTGCGGCAGAGCCGTCCGATCACGCGCCGCCAGATCGTCAGCAGCCGGTCCACAGCTCGTCAGGCCCCGGTGGTATGGCGGTTCTCCTCCGGCGCCGCCGCGTTCGGCATCTTCGTCGACGCCGAGCACGTGTGGGTCGGTAACGAGCACGGCGACGTCTTCACACTCGCCCACGACGGCCGGGTCACCGGGCGGTTCGGCCTGCCCGACGGTGTGAAGTGCATCGTCGCCGACGATTTCTGGATCTACGCGGGCTGCGACGACGGCCGGGTGTACGACCTCAGCGGCAAGGTGCCGCACGTCGCCTACGAGATAGCCGAGGACGTCGACATCTACTGGCTGGACATCCACGACGGCATCCTTGGCGTCTCCGACGCGGGCGGCGGCGTCACCACCGTTGACCACGAGGACGACTTCCAGTGGCGGCGCAACGGCCGCGGCACCAGCGCCTGGATGATCCGTTGTGACGACGACGGCGTCTACCACGGAGATTCGAGTGGAGTCGCCCGGTACGGGGCTCGCGATGGCGTCCCGCTGTGGTCGACGCCCACCCAGGGATCAGTGCTGTTCGGCTGGCAGGAGGCCGAGGAGGTCTTCGCCGGAACCAGCCAGGGCTGGGTCCACCGCATGGCCAAGGCGGACGGCCGCGAACGGGCCCGATACCGATGTGACGCCGCGGTGTTCTCCTGCGCCACGTCCCCGGACGGCCGGTACGTCTTCGCCGGGGACAACCACTCCTCCATCTACTGCTTCACCGCCGACGGCACCCGCCTGTGGAAGCTGGGCACCGGCTGCGGCTCCGCATACTCCATGCAGTACCGCGACGAACACCTGTACATCGTCACCACCGACGGATCACTGGCATGCATCGACGCCGGTGAGACCGCCGTACGCGAAGCGGAAGGCGGGCGGCTGCCGCGTACGGCCGACATCAAGGCGACCGGCTGGGAGCGAGTCGTGCCCTCGCAGAGCCTGGACACGGTCACCGCCGACGCGGCGGACGGCGTGGTGGTCGAGTGCTTCCCGGAAGGCGACCGCATCCGCGTCCGTGTCGTCTCCCCTGGTTTCGATCCGGGCTGGCGCGTGCAGTTCCCCAAGGACCTCCGGGTCACCGGAGCCCGTTACGTGGTCACCGAAGTCCGCCCCGCCGCCCACGGCGGCTTCTACCGCGCCCGCGGGGAGATCAAGCGCATGCTGTGAGCCCCGGCACCGCCCGGCGGGACGAGTCCGAGGACGGCGCTCGTCCCGCCGGGCGGATGCCAGCGGATCACTGACAATCGGGGTAGGTGCGGTCGGCCCCGCCGACGCCGTGGTGAGCGGGGCCGGAGGCGAACGAAGCGTGGGGAGCTGTTCGGGCCAATACCCGCGCCCAGAACCGTACTTCGAGCATCAAGTTCCGAGTTCACAGGCGCCGATCCGCTTGGCAGGAGCGGGAGGCTCACTAAAATGGGCACCGGCAGGGTGTTCCCCTCGCCGTGGCGGCCCTGCCTGGGGCCGAGCATTCCCATGAGCCTGACGCTGGCCGGCATGCCGCGGGCGCTTCTCGCGCCGAGCACGTCGGCAGGCGCTCGGCACCTCCGGCTGCCCGCGCATGCCCCGCGGAAGGACCACCGCCCATGAGTCTGGACATCGTCCACCTCGACGCCGCGCCCGAACCGCAGTGCTGGGTCGAGCTGAGTAGCTACGCGCCCGCGAAGGACGGCTTCCTGTGGCGCGACCTCCTCTCCGAACAGGACATCAGCGCCTCCCACGACTACAGCGACGACGTCCGCCGGATACTCCGCACCATCCCCGGCTCCTCCGCCCGGCTGTCGGAGATCGGTGAACGGCTCAAGATCGGCACCGTGCGCGAGGCCATGCGCCTGGCCGTGTGCGTCCTGCGTCTGGAGGAGCTCGGTGAGCTGCGCCGCGCCGACGCGGACAGCGGCGCCTTCACGAGTGCACAGACGTAGTCCTGGCTGCCCCCCACCAGCGCCCGGGCTGCGGCGCGGACTCCTTCAAGGTGCTGGCCCGGTCCCCGGTCGAGGAGCTGTCGCGCCAGGGCTGCGCCCTGCCCGGGTAGAGGTCTCCGCCAACGGCTGGCAGGGAGTGCGGCTGCACTTCGCCCTCCCGTTGTCGGAGATGGACGGCGGGTGACCATACAGGGAGGGCGGACACCGTTCCCGCCTGCGAATGGTGAGGTCGCCGCCCAGGGGGTAATAAAAAGATATGCACACATTGATGCACTTGACCCCGATATCTCCCCACGGTGATCTGGGGCCGGCCGATCGCCACCCGAGCCTGCGAGATCATCATTACCGGGAGCGGCGGGACGCGGTGGCGGCGCTGGTCAGCGGACGTGAAGCAGGCGATCCGTCGCCGTCCGTGGTGTACCGGGACGACGAGCACCGCTTGTGGAGTGCGGTACGCACGGCTTTGACGCCCGCCCAGGACGCCCACGCCTGCGCCGCTGTGCTCCACGCGCGCGAGGAGGTGGCCTTGCCCGCCGACCACATCCCGCAGCACGCGGAAGTGACGGCCCGGCTGAAGGCCCTGACCGGGTTCAGCCTTGCTCCGGCCGACGGCCTGGTGCCCACCCGTCGCACCCTGGAGGCGCTGCCACACGGGTACTTCTACGCCGTGCAGTACCTGCGTCACCCGGCCCTGCCCCTGTACACCCCGGAACCGGACATGATCCACGATGTGTGCGGGCACTGCACCCAACTGGCGTCGCCCTGGTTCGCCCACCTGTACCGCCTCTTCGGGTGCGCCGCCTCACGGGTGCGCACCGAGGAGGCCGTGGAACTGCTCAGCCGGGTGTTCTGGTTCACCCTGGAGTACGGCGTGGTGGCCGATGCGGGCAAGACGAAGGCCTACGGCGCGGCGCTGCTGTCGTCGTACGGTGAACTGGCCCGCCTGCCGGGGACAGAAATCCACGACTGGGACATACCGGCGATGGTGCGTATCCCCTTCCGGATTTCGGGTTACCAGCCGGTCTTGTTCACCGCCCGTTCCATGGACCACCTGGAAGACGCGCTGAGCGGCTTTCTTGACAGCTTCGACGATGACACAGCCGACCGGCTGGGCATCCCGCCCGAGGTTCTCCACGAGCAGCGGTGGGACATGTGAGCGGCCAGGCCCTCCAGGTCCGCACGACAAGCCCTCCAGGCCCCGCACGGCCTGGCTCCCGCTGATCCGGCGGCAGGGCCGGACCCGGCACGGTGAGAGGCCACGGCCACGCCACGGCCACGCCACGGCCACGGATGGAGGTGTCACGATGCGGATCACCGGAGCGATCCCGCCCGCCTGCCCCCCGCCCGGACCAACTGACGCCCCCTGACGGCCAAGCGCTCCCTCCCGGAGCGACAAGCTCATCGCGTGGCGTCCGGAGCGAGCGCGAGCACCTGCGAGCGCAGCGAGGCGTCGGTGTCCAGCTGTCCGGTCAGGTGGCTGGTGACCATGGCGGCCTGGTGGGCGCGGACTCCGCGCAGTGTCATACAGGCGTGTACGGAGCGGATGAGGCAGGCTGAGCCGCCGGTGGTCAGGCAGGTGTCCAATGCGCAGGTCACCTGGCTCCCGAGCCGTTCCTGCATCTGGGGCCGGGCGGCGTAATCCTGCAAGAGCCGGGCCAGTTTCGACAGCCCGACGATCGAAGCACCGTCGGCGGGCAGGTAGGCGATGGTGGCCTGGCCGCTGAACGGCAGCAGATGATACTCGCACAAGGACACAAAGGGAACACCCACTGCGGCAATCAGTGACTGGCCGGGCCCCTCGGAGGGAAACCTGACGGTCAGATGGCGAGTGGGGTCCACGTGCAGGCCGGCGGTCATCTCGGTAATGGCCTTGACCAGCCGGTGCGCCGTGATCCGGGTTCCGGGCGCCTCGGTGTCGAATCCCAGCGCCTGGAGCATCGCCTGCGCGTGGGCTGTCGCAGTAGCGACAGACTGCCCCGCGGCGCGGTGACGCTCATCCTGCCTGGCCCAGTTGCCGGAGGCTGGCTGCATCGGTGCACCTTTCCCACTGGGCGGTGTTGGTGCGGGTCTCTTGGACCTGAACGCGCGAGACGCAGGTGCCGGGGGCGCCGGGAAGGGTCTGGAGAAGACTGGTGGCAGCCCGGCCGAGGAGGACCGCCACCGCTTCCACCGTGGGCCACTCCAGGTCCGCGGCGAACCGCTCATCGCCGTCAGCGTCCTGCCGTCCGAAGTGGAAGACCTTGCTGGAGTGCGCAGCGAGGACCTCGGCAAGGGGGTCGTCGACCGAGAGCATCGCACCGTGGTCAAGATTCGTGTCGATCCAGGACCGCAGGCGGCTCTTGAGGGCACCGAATTCGACGAGAGTGCAGTTGCTGAGGCGCGGGCCGCTGACGGTCGCTTCCACCCACCAGGAGTGACCGTGCAGGTTCTGGCACTTGCCCGGCAGCACGGGGAGACGGTGCGCCGTCTCGAAATTGTGGCGAACGCTGATGTGGTGCGTCATGGAACCTCACATGCATAAGTGTTCCCGTCGGGCACTCCGGAGGAATTGCACGACGCGGCGCTCGCCAGACCCGCATCGCAGGGGGCAGCCTCGATGCGACCGGTCCCCCGCACCGCGCGGCAGCATGTCACCGGGACAGGAGAACGCGCAGCGTAAGGCCTCCCAGACAGGATGACCCAGATCCGCGGCGCCCGCACCCTCGGCACCGCCTCGCTTGGCGCGTGCAGCGAGCCGACCCCACGGGCGGGTCCTGCGGCCACGGTACCGCCGCGGCAACCGCTCGCCACTGGCACCGCGATGAAGGGCCCGTTGCCGACGCTGTCGCGGTGGGAGGTGGGTGAGAAGCCGCTGCTGCCGCGGGCCACGTAGCAGGTCCTGCCCCGGGGCAGGACGGTGAACCCGGCCGGGACGGCGTGCGCGGTGAGCCAGTCCTGTCCGCACCCGCAGTGCGTCGCGTGGTGGTGGCTCCATTTGCTCTCCAGCGGTCCGTACACGGCCCCGATGTCCTAGCTCGGACAACAGCCGCAAAGCAGCGGGGATCACGACAGCGTGTCGTTGTCGGTGACGTCGGCGCCGCCCATGGTCTTGCCGCGTCCGCGGGCGGCCTCGTGGCCTGCGTACGGGAGAGGGCAGCACGTTGAGTGTCTTGGCGAGTTGGGGCGGGCCCGAGCCGGCCGGTAGTGCGTAGGCACCAGGACACGTGAGTGGCTGGTCCGGGCGCACCAGGGGAAGACGGCGGCCGGGGACGATGCCCGGCCGGGGCGCCGGAGGCGAGTGTTGGAGGCGTTGGATCTCACGCGTTCCCCTTGCCTAGCGGTGTCTGGAGTGATCAACAGGTGGCGACATTTCTTTACCGGATCGGACGGTGGGCCTTCCGCCGGCGTCGGCTCGTAGGGGGGCTGTGGCTGGGTGCCCTGGTGCTGGCCGGGGTCGCCGCTGCCATGGCGCCGACCGGGGAGGAAGAGGACCTCTCCATGCCCGGCACCGAGTCGCAGAAGGCGTTCGACCTGCTGGACGAGCGCTTCCCCGAGAGCAACTCCCAGGGTGCCGAGGCCCGCTTGGTCTTCCAGGCCCCGAACGGGCAGCGGGTGACGGCCAGGGAGAACCAGGCGGCCGTCAAGGACACGCTCGGCTCGCTGGACGGGGGCGATCAGGTCGCGTCGACCACCGACCCCTACGAGACCGGCGCTGTCAGCAATGACGGCACCATCGCCTACTCCACGATCATCTACACCGCGGACGCCGTCGACCTGACCGAGACGACGAAGACCGCCCTTGAGGACTCCGCGAGCCAGGCCCGGGACGAGGGGCTGACCGTGGAGATCGGCGGCTCGGCTCTGGAATCGGAAGAGGAACCGGGCGGTACGACGGAGATCATCGGCGTGGCGGTGGCGGCGGTGGTGCTGGTCCTCGCCCTCGGGTCGCTGGTCGCGGCCGGATTGTCGCTGCTGACCGCCTTCGTGGGCGTGGCCATCGCCTTCGGCCTGGTCTCCGCGCTGGCCGTTCCGCTGGGCCTGACGTCCACCGTTGCCATCCTGGCGCTGATGCTGGGCCTTGCGGTCGGCATCGACTACGCGCTCTTCATCACTTCCCGCTTCCGCGACGAGCTCGCCCAGGGCAGCGAGCCGGAGGAGGCCGCCGGCCGGGCGGTGGGCACGGCCGGCTCCGCCGTCGTCTTCGCCGGCGCGACCGTGTGCATCGCCCTGGTCGGCCTTGGGGTCGTCGGAATCCCCGAACTCACCAAGATGGGCATGGGCGGCGCGGGCGCCGTGGCCCTTGCCGTACTCGTCGCACTGACCCTTATCCCCGCGCTGTTCGGCTTCTCCGGCAAGGGGGTATCCCCTGCTGGAGCGAAGCCGAGGGCTGGGGGCAGGGTACTGTCCCGCGCCGTCCGCAAGGCCACCCGGCCGGGAAGCGAGCGCCCGCAGCCGGTGCCCACCGCGGCCGGCCGGCCTGGGCTCGGTACCCGCTGGGCACGGTTCGTGCTGCGCCGGCCGGTGGCCGTGCTGGTGATCGCCGTACTCGGTCTCGGCGTCGTCGCCCTACCGGCGCTGAGCCTCGAACTCGGGCTGCCCGGAGACGAGTCCAGGCCGGTGGAGACCACCCAGCGCCGTGCCTACGACCTGCTGTCAGAAGGCTTCGGCCCCGGCTTCAACGGCCCGTTGACTGTGGTCGTGGACACGTCGGAGTCCGCGGACACCCGGGCCACCACGGACCTGGTCGTCAAGACCGTACGGGGAGTGGAGGGGGTCGCGTCGGTCGGTGATCCGGTTCTCAGCCGCGTCAAGGACACGGCCGTCCTCACCGCCGTCCCGGAGACCGCGCCGAACAGCGGCGAGACCAAGGATCTGGTGCACGCGATCCGGAGCGCGGTCTCGGGCGTCGAGGCCGACACGGGCGCTGACATCCTGGTGACCGGCACCACCGCGCTGAACATCGACATCTCCGAAGCCATGTCCGACGCCCTCATCCCCTATCTGACCGTGGTCATCGGCCTGGCGGTGCTCCTGCTGATGGTGGTCTTCCGCTCGGTCCTGGTCCCGGTCAAGGCCGCGCTCGGCTTCCTGCTGTCGGTGGGCGCCGCCTTCGGCGTCCTCGTCGCCGTCTTCCAGTGGGGCTGGGCGGCAGACCTGATCGGCATCGAGCAGACCGGACCGGTCATGTCGCTGATGCCGATTCTCATCATCGGAATAGTGTTCGGCCTCGCCATGGATTACGAGGTCTTCCTCCTCACTCGGATGCGGGAGACCTACGTCCATGGCGCGTCCCCCGACGAGGCAATCGTCAACGGTTTCCGGCACAGCGGACGTGTGGTGGCCGCGGCCGCGATCATCATGGTCAGCGTGTTCGCCGGATTCATCGGGATGAGCAGCCCGACCATCCAGACGATGGGCGTCGGCCTGGCCGCCGCCGTCGCCTTCGACGCCTTCGTGGTCCGGATGGCGATCGGACCCGCGGTCCTGGCACTGCTCGGCCACCGGGCCTGGTGGCTGCCCGGTATCCTGAACCGCGTGCTGCCGAATGTGGATATCGAGGGTGAGGCACTGAGCAGGCATGTCCCGGCCTCCGCGAGCGTGCCGGACGCGGCGGTGCCGCGGCTCCCCGTCGGCCGGCGACCGCACTGAGCCCGCCATGACGACCACGCGTGGCGGCGGCCCGCGACCACGCGGCACGTGGTGGCGGGAGGGAGCGATCACGGCGACGGCGTTCGCGCTCTGTCTGCTCGGCGGCGTGATGCAGGTCGACGACACACTGTCAGCGCCGCCTGCCGCCGCCTACTTCATCGCCGTGGTGTCCTGTGTCGTACTACAGGTGCGGCACCGGGCGCCCCTGGCCGCCATGGCGGCCACCACCGCGTGCGGCATGCTGGTGCCGCCCTTGGGCCTCCTGCTGACCCCGCTCATCGTGGCCCCCGCTGTGATCACCGCTTACTCACTCGCCGTGCGCACCGAACGGCGCGCGGCGAGCGCGGTGTTGCTCACCTCCGCGGCGCTGCTTGTCGCCTCCACGCCCTTTTTCGAGGACCTCTCATGGAAGGATGCGAGCAGGATGGGAGCGGTGGTGGCGTTCCCGCTGGTGGCCGGCGTACTCGGCAACTCGGCGCAGAACCGACGGGCCTACCTGGCGGCCGTGGAGGAGCGGGCCCGGCGGGCCGAGCAGAGCCGGGACAGCGAGGCACGCCGGAGAGTGGCCGAGGAACGGGTGCGCATCGCCCGGGAACTGCACGACCTCGTGGCCCATCAGATCACCCTGGCCAACGCGCAGGCCACAGTCGCCGCCCACCTCTTCGACGCCCGCCCGGAGCAGACCCGCAAGAGCCTGAAGGAGCTGGTCGCGACCACCGCCGACGCGCTCGACGACCTGCGGGCCACGGTCGGTCTGCTGCGTCAGTCCGGGGACGTGGCTGCGCCGGCCGAACCGGCGCCCGGGCTTTCCCGGTTGCCCACGCTCCTTGAGTCCTTCCGCCGCGCGGGTCTGGAGGTGTCGGTGCACCAGGAGGGCACGGTCAGGCCGCTGCCGCCGGGAGTGGACCTCACCGCCTACCGCATCGTCCAGGAGGCCCTGACCAACGTGACCAAGCACGCCGGTACCGGTAGCGCCCGGGTGCGCCTCGCCTGGAACCGCGATCGCGTGGCCATCACCGTCGCCGACGACGGAGGGGGTGCCCGTACGGCGCCGACCGTATCCACCGGACCGAGTGGCTCCAGGGTGCCTGACCGCCCGCCCGGTTACGGTCTGATCGGGATGCGTGAACGTGCCACCGCGATCGGGGGACACCTCTCCGCGGGCAGGCGCCCGGAGGGCGGCTTCCTCGTCTCGACCCAGCTTCCTCTCCCGCCCGCCAAGGACATGACGCGGAGGACTGACGGAGCAACAGCCGCTGAGGGGCGCATGGCTGACGGGGCGACAGGCGACCGACGGACAGACGACGGAGAGGCCGGGGGTGCGCCGTGACGCTCCGGGTGCTGCTCGCCGACGATCAAGCCCTGCTGCGCGATGCCTTCCGGATGCTTCTCGACACCGCCGACGACATCACCGTGGTCGGCGAGGCCGCCGACGGCAGGGAGGCGGTGAGACTCACCCGGGAGCTGCGCCCGGACGTGGTCATCATGGACATCCGTATGCCCGAGGTGGACGGTCTCGCCGCCACGTCGGAGATCTGCGCGGACCCGGAACTGCGTGCCAGCCGCATCCTGATCCTCACCACGTACGAGACCGACGAGTACGTCGCTCAGGCGCTGCGCGCGGGGGCCGGCGGCTTCATCGGCAAAGGCATCGGGGCCGAGGACCTGCTGGACGCCGTGCGTACGATCGCTGACGGCGACACTCTTCTGTCCCCCGCCGCGACCCGCTCCTTGGTCGCCCGTTTCCTGGCCACACCGGACGACACTTCGCCGCACCACCCCGAACAGCTCGCCGTGCTCACCCCGCGCGAACGCGAGATGGTGGCTCTGGTCGCGACCGGCCTGTCCAACCAGGAGATCGCCGAGCGGATGTTCCTCAGCCCCTTCACCGTCCGCGCCCACGTGCAGCGCGCCATGACGAAGCTGGAGGCCCGCGACCGGGCGCAACTCGTCGTCATCGCCTACCGGACGGGCCTGGCCCACGCCACCCCCGACGGCGGCACCGGCCGCCTGTCGTAGCGCGAGCAAGCTCACCCCGGCCCGCGTCCGCCGAGGGTCAGGTCACGGCACCGGGGTGAATCCGGGCAGCGTAAGAGCTGAGTGGGCCGGTCGTGCCGGCGCGGAGGGCATGGTGACGAGGTCACGCAGCATGGTGTTGCGTCGCTCCAGGGCCCGCACCGTGGTGGGGAAGAGCGTGGCCGCACCGTTGCCGACCAGTGCCTGATTCATGGCTACGAACTCGCGAAGGTCGCGTTCGTAGGCGGCGAAGGCCGCAGTGTGGGCCCGGTTCGTGGCCAGGGCGTTGGCGAGCATGTAGGCACCGACCAGCGCAAGGCTTGAGCCTTGTCCGGTGAGGAACGAGGGTGCGTACGCGGCGTCGCCGACGAGCGCGACGCGGCCACTGGACCAGTGGGGCATGCGGATCTGACCGGCCGTGTCGAAGAACAGGTCATCCGCGTCGCGCATGGCGTTGACCATGCCAGGGACCTCCCATCCCGCGCCTGCGAAGACCGTGGCGACCAGGTCCCGCTGGGCGTCGGAGTTCCGGAGGGCATCGAGCGGCGGTTCTGGTTGGTGAAAGTTCAGGAAGGCGTGCAGCTCGTCGTTGTCCCCGACGGCGTAGAGGGCCGCGGCTTCCCCCGGGGTGTTCCACAACATGAGCTCGCGGGAGAGCCCGAGGGTGTTCGGCATGGTGAACATGGCGAAGCAGTAGCCGAGGTAGCGGTGGAACTGTTCTTCGGGGCCGAACAGGGACTCCCGGGTGGGTGAGTGCATACCGTCGGCGCCGACCACCAGGTCGAACGTGCGGCGTTGCCCACTGTGGAAAGCAACATCGACCCCTTGGTCGGACTGGTCGAGGGTGTTGATGGAGTCGCCGAACAGAAATTCCACGTCGTCGCGAACCATCGCGTAGAGGATCGCGGTGAGATCCCCACGACGCACCTCAAGGTCCTGTCCGTCGACACTGCCGGCAACGGCACGCGGGTTGACCGAGGCCACTTCACTGCCATCCGCGTTGAGGAAAGTGCAGCGACGCGAGTCGATGTGCGCGTCCTGCAGTCGCGGCAGTATCCCCATCCGCCGGGCCACCTCTATCGCGGTACCGCGGACGTCGATCGGATAACCGCCGTCGCGCAGCGCGCCTGCCTTCTCCACCACTGTGACCGCGAATCCGGACCGGTGCAGCCAGTACGCGAGCGCGGGTCCGGCGATACTGGCCCCGGAGATCAGAACCTTGCGCTTCGCGGTAGTGCTCACGTCCATCGACAGGCCGGCAGGTGTCATGCCTGGGTTCCTTTCCGCTTGATACGGACGACGAGCAGTGACAGTGCGGCAACGAGGCTGGCGATGGCGAAACCTGTGACGAAGGCCGATTCGGTGGGCCGACCCGTCATCGGGACGGCCCCGGCGTCGAGGATCGCGCCGCCGACCTGGACGCCCAGGGCCACGCCGATCACGCGTGTCACCACGAGCAGGCTGGTGGCGATGCCGGTGTCCCTGGTCCCGACGGCGGTGGCGGCGTTGGTGAGCAACGCCGTGGTACCGACGCCCGCGGCGACAGCGGTCAGCACCTTCGCGAGGACGAGCTGCCATGCCGCGGTGTGCAGGAACACCAGGGCGATCATTGTGGCCGCGGTGACGACAGCGCCCATGATAAGCACGGCACACAGACCGAAACGCCGCGCCGCGATCCCGCCGACCGAATCGCCTACCGCCCCGGCGATCGCGCCGGGCAGCAGGAACAGTCCGATGTCGGTGGTGCTGAGTCCAAAGCCGTACCCGTCGGCCGATACCGCGAACAGCTGAGGCAGCAGAAAGGTCACCATTCCGAAACTGGTGGTGATGACGAAGGTGAGCACGCACGCATGCCACATCGCAGGCTTTGCCAGCATGCGTAGATCGACCATCGGCGAGGCTGCCCGGCGCTCGACGAGGACCCATCCGGTCGCGAGGGCGGCCACGACCACCGCGATGGCACCGACCGCGAGTGGCGGCAGGCCGGCGCCCGTCACCCTCACGAGCCCGAGCATGAACGTGAGCAACGTGCCGCTCAGCAGAACCATGCCAGGCCAGTCGATCCTGTCGTCCGATGGGATCGGCGGATCATGCGGCATCAGCCGCGTCACGACCAACGTCGTCGCGATGATTGCGATCGTCGGCAGCGCGAACATCCCATGCCAGGACAGTCCCTCCGCGATCGGCCCGGCAATCAGCGTTCCCACGATGCCGCCGCCCGTGAACAGCGCCATGACCAGCCCGATGGCCAGCCGTGACTGTCCTGTCGGGAGGTGTTTGCGCACCAGGATGAAGGAGAGGGGCAACGCACCCACCATGACGCCCTGCAATACCTGACCAAGCAACAACACTGGCAGGTTCGGCGCCAGGCCGGCCAACAGACCACCGGCCGAGACCACGCCCATCAGCCGGACCAGCACCCGCTTTCCGCCGTAGCGGTCACCGAGTTTGCCCGCGACGGGCGCGACGACCGCGCCGGTGATGAGTAACGTGTTGGCGACCAGCGCTCCTTCGGCAGGACCGACCCCCAGCTCACGTTGCAGCAGCGGGAGCGCAGGCTCCACCACTGATTGCAGGGTGCCGAGAGCGAGTGCCAAGAGGCCGAGGGCACCGATCGCCAGCCTCCCGACGCGGACCGGGGAAACCACAGCTTCGGACGCAGACGTCCCTTTCATCACCTGTCGATCACTCCAGACACCGCTGGCAAGGGGGATGCGTGAGATTCGCGCGCCTCCAACACTTGCCTCCGGCGCCCCGGCCGGGCATCGTCCGCGGCCACCGTCTTCCCCTGGTGCACCCGGACCAGCCGCTCACGAGTCCTGGTGCCTGCGCACTACAGGCCGACTCGGGCCTCAACGGGGCTTGACCTGAGGTCAGTGACCTGGGCCCCAGCCGGACTGTCACGCCCTCGGGGGACGAGCGGCGGGCCGCTGAGCCGAGCACCGGGGACCTCTTCCGACAGGTCAGGGAACCGGCGCCGCGCTACCCGCGACCTACTTTGCGGCTGGTGTCCGAACCAGGACTCCCGGACCTGCCCAAGCCGACGTCAGGGGACGGCATGCCACTGCCTGCGCCCCCCGGGGGTACGGACGAGAAACCGGCGTACCGAATGCGCTGCGGCGCGCCCAACTGCCCGTGAGAGCCGTGGCGGTGGGGGCGTTTCCTGTTGGTGCTCCCGCTCCCGGCCGCCCCGGAACGGTGGAGCGGAGGGGGCGATCGCGCGCGAGTGCGGTGGGATCAAGGGAAATAGGATTCGAGGGTGCCGCGACGCCGGATATCGAGCGTCGCGCAGTGGAATGAGCCGCCGAACGGCGCGTAGTGCAGCAGGTCGCACGGGATCGGCTCGAATCCCCATTGTTCGAGTGCGCGCAGCATGTCGGTGTGGTGCCGCTCCGCGATCACCCGTTTTTCGTCGATCATGAGAATGTTCATGCTGAGCCACTTGCCGCACATCGAGGTGATTTTGGGCAAGCGCTCGTCGATGGGGTTGGGCTCGGGGGCGATCAGGATGTCCCACGAGCTCAGGACGTCGGGCAGGCGGTCGACGTCGAGGTATTCGGGATTGACCAGTACTTTGCCAGGCGAGAGCAAGAGGAACGTCGTGTCGATGTGCATGGGCGTCCGGCAGCGGCTCTCGATCTCGTGGATGCGATAGCCGGGCCCGAGGTGGCGGCGCAACCAGTCGACGCCCATCTGGTTGGTGACGTTGCTCCGCATGACGAACAGGTCGCGTCCCGCGCGCACGAAGTCCGCCGCGTCGAACACCGGCTCGAACTCGGTGAGGATGTAGCGCATGGGCTCACCGAGCTCGGGGACACGGAAATCCGCCTCGAACAGTGCGTCAGTCAGCTGCGGTTTCGGTGCCGCCGTCCAGCGCGCGCCGCGCCGGAAGTAGTCCTTGAGGATCGCGCGGTAGGAGTGGGTCTCGAAATACCGGCACGGCCATGCCATCGGGGTCTCGATGATCTCGTCGCCGATCACGAGCATGCTGTCGCGCGGACAGGTGTTGCAAAAACCGCGCGACGACCAGTCGGGAGTCGCGAAGCGTTGCCTGTGGTCGACCGCGTCCGGGCGGGTGACCGTGATGCCGAGGGACCGCAGGAGAGCGATGAACTGATCGAGCTCCTGCTGTGCCGGCTCGATCAGCATGCGCGGATATCTGAAGCCGGCGGCAAGCCCCTGCAACCGCGCCGCCCATGGTGGGATGTTGCAGGTGACGACCGGATGGCTGGAGGGGATCGTCGCGCCGTCGAGACGCCCCACGATGATCTCCTCCAGCGGGTCCCACTCGTTGTGTGAGTTGACCGGCGAGACGAGAGATTCCGCGGTGTCGTCAGCCATGTCCGAGGGCGCCGCCATCAGGCGCGGTCCACAGCCCGCGTATGGGCATCGTGGTCCGCAGCCGCCATCAGGATGCCGGGCCTCCGTACTACCGCCATGCTCAACCCCTTTCGATCACAGAAGCAAGAAACCCAAAGCGAGAAACTCAATGTATCCAATGCGTTACTGAAAGTGGTGCTGGGTCGTCCAGGGGGCCGGGGGTGGCTGCGGCTCGCGGCCGTCGGCTGGGCGTGTCCTCGGCGCTCCGCGCTTTCCGAGCAACCGGGGGCCTCCACCGCGTCGGCATCGGCGGCGCCTGGCGTTGTGGGATGGTGGTCACGTGATATTGGAGGACCTCGTCCGGCTGCGCCGGGCCCGTGACGTGATGGACCGCGACTACGCGAAGCCGCTGGACGTTCCGGCGCTGGCGCGCGTCGCGCTCATGTCGCCGGGCCATTTCTCCCGCAGCTTTCGCGCGGCCTTCGGGGAGACGCCGTACAGCTACCTGATGACGCGCCGGATCGAGCGGGCCAAGGCACTGCTCCGCCGGGGTGACCTGACGGTGACGGAGGTCTGCTTCGCGGTCGGCTGCACATCGCTGGGGTCGTTCAGCTCGCGTTTCACCGAACTGGTCGGCGAGAGCCCGAGCTCGTACCGGGCCCGCCGCCATGACGAGGGTGCCGCCATCCCGCCCTGCGTCGCCAAGATCCACACGCGACCGGTCAGGAACGGAGAAGCGAAACCTGACCCTGGCCCGTAGCGTGAAACGCATGGACATCAAGCTTTCACAGTGCTTCATCGCCGTCGACGACCACGACAAGGCGCTCGCCTTCTACCGGGACGTTCTGGGCCTGGAGGTGCGCAACGACGTCGGGTTCGAGGGGATGCGCTGGGTGACCGTCGGGTCGCCCTCACAGCCGGACGTCAATATCGTCCTCGAACCGCCCCTGGCGGACCCGAACGCCTCGCCGGCCGACAAGCAGGCCATGGCGGAACTGCTGGCGAAGGGCCTGCTGCGCGGCGTCATCTTCTCGACCGACGACTGTGACGCCACCTTCGAGCGCATCCGCGCCGCGGGCGGCGAGGTGCTGCAGGAGCCGACCGACCAGCCCTACGGCGTCCGCGACTGCTCCTTCCGCGACCCCTCCGGCAACATGCTGCGCTTCAACCAGCCTCGCCAGCAGTGAGCTCTCAGCGTTGGTTCCCGCGCGCCACCACGTAGGCGCGCATGTCGTCGCGCGTCGCGTCGGCGTCCCGCTTCGCCCGGGGCAGCAGGTCGTTGGTGTTCCCGTCCCTGCGGCCGGACATGGTTCCCTTCCGGCACCCCCTGCTGCCCAGTGCGCGCCACCCCTTCTTCCGGGAGTCCCCTGCCTCGCGGTTCTCCCGCCTGCTTCATCAGCAGGTACTGGGGTCCGATGGGGACAGTCCCAGTGCCGCTGCCGCCGCGGCTCCGACGTCTGCCAGGGAGTGGGCGTCGGGGAGGTGTTTGACGCCTGTCGCGGCTGGATTGTGCAGGAGGACCGGTACGTACTCGCGTGTGTGGTGGGCGTGGCCGAGTGTGGGGTCGTTGCCGTGGTCCGCTGTGACGATCAGCCGGTGGTCGGGGGCGGACAGGAGGGGGATCAGGGTCGCCAGGCCCGCGTCGACCTGTTCGAGGACATGGCCGTAGCGGGCGGAGTCCTGGTCGTGACCGGCCAGGTCGGTCTCCTGCACGTTTGCCAGTACGAGCGCGTCGCCGTCCGCGCGGACGGCGTCCCTCGTGTGAGCGAGGACCTGGGCGGTGCTCACCGCGGGCCGGCGTCGAGCCGCCTCGCACACCAGGAGGTCGGCGGCTTTGCCGATCAGTGTGACCGGGATGCCGGCGCGCGCCGCCAGTTCGGGCAGTTGCCGCCGGTGGTCCATCCGCGCGCCCAGGTGCTGTACGTGGAGTCCGCCGGTGCGGTAGAAGCCGGCCAGGGGCGTGTCCAGGCCGATGGTGCCGTCCTCTCCCTCGCGGACGAAGGAGGTGAGGGGTCCGTCTGTGTGGCCGCCGACCGCGATGACCCGGGCGACCGGCGCGACCGTCCGTACGGTGCGGGCGATCGACAGGATCTGCTGGTACGGGGCGTCCTCCAGGCGGCCGGAGACGTTCCAGTTGAGCCCGGGGTCGGCCTCCAGGCTGTCGTGCACCAGCACCGTGCCGTCCACGAGCAGCATCCGCTGGTCGTGGAGGGGCTGGACACGGCGGCCGGCTGATTCCAGTGCGTGGGTGACCTCGGTGAGGTGGGCGGCGAGCCGAGCCACCGTCACCTGGCTGAAGTCGGCGCCCATCAGCGTCTGGTGACCGGCGAAGGAGTCCGCCCCGGGGTAGCCCAGGGCCGCCCGCGACGCGGTCACCGGTGGCCGCGGCCGCTCGGGGAGATCGCGGTGGGGATGGACGAGGCCGAGTCCGAGCGCCTCGAGGGCCGGCAGTCGCAAGGGGCGGCCGAGGGCGTGGTGGCAGTGGTCCAGGACGTGGCCGCAGGTATCGGCGGCCACATCGCCGGGGCGCGGTGTGCCCGCGTCGGGCATCGCTCCGATGCCGAACCCGTCGATGACGACGATCACCGCTTTCACCGCAGCTCCTTGCCTTGTGCGTCGTAGAGGCCGGTCAGCCGGGGGCTGCCGGTGGAGAGTCCGGCCAGGACGGCGACGGTCGAGCGGGTGACGAAGATCTGGGTGCGGAAGGCGAGCAGGGCGGTGTCCCCGGCCTGTGCGGGGCAGGGGTCGAGCAGGCGGTAGTAGTCGATGTGCGCTGCCGGGGCGTCCTGTACGGGCGCTCGGGCGCCGGTGCGCGGGAGCAGGGCGGTGCGGACGTTCGCGCGGGGGTAGAAGCCTCCGCCGTACAGGGCGGGGCGGCCGTCGGCCAGCGTGTGCGCGACTTCGGTGACGTACACGTAGGCGGGCGTTTCGGGCTGGTGAGGGTCGGCGGCGTGCAGGGGGGTGGTTCCGGTGAGCGCGTGGCCGGGTTCGCCGTGGGTGGCGCCGAGGTCGGCCAGGAGCGGAAGGGTGGCCGTGGAGGTGGCGCCGGGGGCGCTGAGGATGAGGTGGTGGTGTCCGCGGGAGGTGAGTGTCTCGCGGGCTCGGTTGGCGAGGGTGAAGGTGGGGGTGGGGGCGGGGATGCCGGTGACGGGATCGCACAGGACGCAGGGGAAGGCGGTGACTCCGGCGATGCGGACGCCGGGCAGTGTTTCGGCGCGCTGGGCGAAGGCGGCGATCTGACGCGGGGGGACGCCGCCCTCCTGGCCGGGATAGACGGCACCGGGGGCGCCTTCGACACGTACGAGGATGTCCTGAACGCGGCCGAGGGCTTGGGCGGCGTCGGAGACGGCGCGGGCGTTGGCCAGGTCGAAGCAGGTCACCGTCCGCGGGCGGTGGCCGAGCAGCTCGGGCAGGGCGCGGGCCGGGATCTGGACCAGATGGCCGAGGTTGCCCGGCAGGGCTCCAGCGGCGAGCAGGGCGCGGGCCTCGGTCGCGTCGATGGCCGCGGAGCGGGGGATGTGCCGGGCGATGGCCCGGATCAGGTCGGGGTTGCGGCCGATCTGTTTGGCCACGAACCAGAGGCCGACGCCCACGCGTTGGGCCTGTGTGGCCAGGAGAGCGGCGTTGGCCTCGATGGCGTCGAGGTCCATGACGTAGGTGTCGGGCGGGATGGCACCGCGGCGGTGCAGGTCCGTCGCCGCGCTGACCAGGGCCGGGTTGCGGGCGAGGAGGGTGTCGAGGAACACGATCAGTCCTGGGTGAGGTCGCGCAGGGCGCGGCGGAGGATGTCGATGACCAGGTCGGCTCCGGCGCGCATCGGGTTGACGCGCACGGTCCACTCCCCCAGCGCGGGACGGTCCGCCAGGGATGAGCTGGACATGCGGTAGACCAGCGGCGCGATCTCGTAGCGGGAGTTGGAGCCCACCGGGTAGGGCGCGGCGCCGTGGCGGGCGGCGGCAGCGGGCAGGTCGCGGGCGCGGGGCCGCGTCAGGCGTGCCAGCACGCAGCGGTCCTGCGTGTTGGCGATCCGCACCTGGGTGATGCCGGGAACTTCCCCGGCTGCCAGCCGCTGGGCGATCTCGGTGCCGGCCTGGGACTGCACGGACCACATCACCGGGACGTGGGTCAGGGCACGCAGTGCGTCCAGTGCTTGGTGGCCTTGGACTTGTCCGCCGCCGGAGTAGTTGTCCGCGCGGACGCGGGCGATGAGGTCACCGGCTCCTACGACGGCTCCGGTGCCTTCTGGTCCGTGGAGTTTGAACAGGGAGAAGCAGGAGGCGTCGGCGCCCATTTCGACGCCTGCGGCGGGGGTTCGCAGGACGGCGTAGTTGTCGTCCACGATGGTGCGTACGCCTGCGGCCCGGCAGGCTGTGATGACCGCGCCCGGATCGTAGGCGTCGGTCAGCCGCTGCCGGGTGTGCTGGACGTAGGCCCATACGAACTCACCGCTGTCCAAGGCGTGTTGGAGCGCTGCCGGGTCGTTGAAGTCCGCCTGGGTGACCCGGAGGCCGAGGCCGCGCAGGGTGACGGCGGTGGTGGGGTAGCAGGGCGCGCGGTGGATGAGGAGCGGGTCGCCGGGGCGGAGGGCGGCGTGCAGCGCGGTGCGGATCGCGCCGCTGCCCGCGCCTTGGACGAGTGCGGCGTCCTGGGCTCCGAAGAAGGCGGCGAGGACCGCCTCGACGCGGGCGGTGGTGCGCGGACGGCCCAGCCCCGGGATGACCCCGGCGTCCGCGCTGAGCAGTTCCTCGCCCGGGAAGTGGGCGCTGACGCACTCCAGGAGCCTGAACTGCGTGGCCACTGCCGCCGGGAGCGGCACGGTCGGCAGCGGGAAGGTCGCGGGCAGGTCCACCGGTGTGGTCCGCATGTCAGGTCCCTTCCGTGTCCGTGCCGGTCAGGAACCGCAGCGGGTTGCGGCGGGTCAACAGGTCGATGAGGTCGTCGTCGGCTCCCGCCGCGCGCAGTCGGGGCACGAAGGAGTGGAAGAGGTGGGCGTAGCCTTGGCCGCCCTCGGACGCCAGGTAGCTGTGGCGGGAGATGTCACAGCTGAGGAGCGCCCGGTCGGCGTGGCCCGCTTCCACCAGTGTCAGCAGCAGCCTCATGCGGGTGCTGTCGCTTTGGTAGTGCTCCTTGCCGACGGTGTCGAAAGCGACGTAGGCGCCGGTGGCGGCGATGGCACGGTGGGTGCCGGGGTCGTTGAGCAGGTCCTGGTGGCCGATGGAGATCCGGTGAGGCGCGAGCCCGGCAGTGGTGAGGAGGTCCAGTTGGGCGAGCCCGCCGTGTCCCCGTTGCGCGTGGGTGGCCACCGACAGGCCGGTAGCGGTGGCGGCGAGGGCCGCCGCCCTCAGGCACCGGGCCTCGGGCTGGCTCGGCGGGTCGCCGTGACTGCCGATCTCACCGAGCACGCCCGGCCGGATCGCGGTCGCCGCGAGACCGACGTCGGCGGTCGTCGCGAGACCGCCGTGGATCTCGCTGATCAGCTCGGCGGCGAGCTGGTCAGCGCCCTGGGTGGCGACGTCCCTGGGGTGGAAGGGCTCGTAGTACCAGCCGGTGGCGGCGATGACGGGAACACCGCTGTCCCGGGAGATGCGGGCCAGCGCCCGGGGGTCGCGGCCCATGCCCCGGCAGGTGAGTTCGATGACCAGGCTCAAGCCGGCCTCCTCTCGTAAGGCGGTGAGTTCGTCGGTGACCTGGGCACGGTGGTCGCGGGCGCTGAGGACGGCGGCGCCCTCGCCCGTCCGGTCGAGGTCCACGACCAGGTGCTCGTGGGCGAGGACCGGGCCCGCCACGGCGGAGGCCGGGTGGGGGCCGGTGACGGTCTGGAGCGTGGCGGGGTCGTGCATGAGGGGCCGTGTCCTTCCTGGCGTGCGTGCCGCCCTAGCCCGTGACCGGGGTGAACAGGTCGAGTCCGTAGAGAAGGTTGAGGACGATCCCGCCCACGACGACCGCCGCTGGGGCGGCCGCCATCTTCACGACGGGACGCCCCATCGCCTCGTTGAGGAGGTAGAGGCCGCCGCACAGGAAGATGCCGAGGCCGCCGCCCATGGCGTTCGCCGCCATCAGCGAACCGACGAGGATCGCGAGCCCCAGCGCCTCACCGATCGCGCCGCGGAGATACTCCGAGGACTCGCGGACGCTCGGCAGCCTGCCGAGCAGCCTGCCGACGGAGCTCAGGGCCAGCACCTCGGCGGCGAAGACGACCGCGCCCGCGACGGCCGCCAGCACCGGATTGGGCAGCAGATAACCGATCGGGTACACCAGGGTGAAGCCCACGATGCCGTACGCGCCTGAGGCGAGCGCGGTCGTGGCGATCAGCGGCATGAATCCGAAGGCGCGGTAGAAGTCGACCTGCGCGGCTTCGGTGTACTCGCCCTTGGCGATCAGGTAGCTCGTCGCCTCCCCGCCGCCGAAGATGTGCGTCTGGGCCAGCACACAGACGCCCGCGCCCAGCACCATGAACAGCGGCAGGTGCCGGCGCAGCCGCAGTGCGCTCGCGCTGAACAGCGACTCCATCACCTCACCGGCGGCCACCGGGCCGCCCGCGGCGCCCGCCGCCCGGTCGGCCCGACGCTGCCGGGCGTCCCTGGCCACCGCGCAGGCGATGAGCATCAGTACGCCCGCCGCCATGGCCAGGGCACCCGCGAAGATCTTCGGCCAGACGTTCATCGTGGTGACGACCAGGGCGAGCTCGACGACGGCCGCGATGCCGCCGCGCAGCCGCCCGAACTGCCTGGTGATGGCGAGGACCGGGAAGAGCGTGAAGAGGAACAGGATCGGCGTCGACATCTGCTGCATCGCGGTGATGAAGTCGACGGGCAGGTCGTGCGCGAGGTCGTTCGCCCCGCTCAGCCGGAAGACGGCCACCGCTCCCCAGGCCCCGCCGAGCAGCGCGGCCAGCCACTTGCGGGGGGCGAGGATGCCCAGGATGTCGGTGGGGAGGAAGAGCAGCCACGGGTTGAGGACACCGGTCGCCAGGGCCATCGGCGCGCCGAGGCCGAAGATGAAGCCCGCCGAGAGACCGAAGGAGACCGCCGTGGTGGCGCCGCGGGTGGTGCGGGTGTGGATGAAGTCACCCATGAACGGCCGTACGCCGTCGTTGAAGACGGCCAGCGCCATGTGGGAGATGAGTGCGGTCAGCGCGCACAGGGCGATGACGGTCAGCTGCTGCGGCGGCGAGAAATCGAGACTGGCACGGGCCGCGACCAGAACGCTGCTCACCAGGACTCCTTCGCACCGGGGGCAGGGGCCTGGCGGAGGCTCAGGCGGTCCGCGCGGCGATGGTGCGGGCCAGGAGCGGGGCGATGGGGTCGATCTGGTCGACCGCGAACCCGAAGACCTTCGTGCCCCCGGCCACCAGGTCCTCGACCTCCTCCGCGGTGGGGACGGAGCGGCCGAAGGTATGGCAGGCGGACTGCCCCAGGAGGCCGACGAGGACCCCCAGGGACGCTCCGGCTCCGGTGTGGCAGGTGCCCAGGAAGTAGGCGGTGCGGCCGGATCGGAGTGTGACCGCCGCGTCCATGTCGTTGGACACGGAGGCCTGGACACCCTCAAGGCCGAGTCTGTTCACCGCGTTCGCGACCTCGTGCTTGCCGAGGCCGCCCGTGAGGATCTGTGTCGCCATGACCGCTCATTTCTCTTCTCAGGGTTCACGATGGAGAGTTGTCGGCCAGCACTGCGAGGTGCAGGCTCAGGAAGTTGACCTCGGAGCTGGGGAGTGGCGCTCCGAAGACCCGCTCGGCCCGCGCGGAGACGGCCCGCGCCCGCTCGACGGCCTCGGGGTGTCCGCCGAGTTCCGCCGCGACCTGTGCGTCGGTGAGGACCTGTCCGGCCTGCTCACCGTCGAGGAGCCGGGTGAGGGCCATGACCAGGTGGCTGGTGAGCATGCCCGCCGTGGCGTCGGTGATGGTGCGGCCCTCAGCGGCCAGGGCCTCCAGTTCGGCCCGGACGAAATCGACGACTCCGGGGCGCGCGGAACTCTCTGCAAAGATCCGGAGACGAAGGGCGAGCTGCTCGTCCATCACGCCGCCCTCCCCTCCGGCATGGATGTACCCATCTCGGGAGCGCAGCAAGCCGGCCACGTCCCGGGCGTCCGCGGCCTGACCGGTCGGCGCGCCGGGCGACGCGAGGTGCCGCTGGGCGCTCACAGCACTCCGGTCCAGCGGTTCTGGCGTGCGGCCATGGTGGCGATCGACGGCATTCCCCTGGCCGGCATCCCTCTGGCCGGCATTCCCCTGGCCGGCAGCGCCGCCCGGTCCCGCGGCGGCGTCACGGTCGTGCCATCGAACATCCCGGCGAAGGGGTCACCTACGCCACGGCCGACACCGTCGTGGAAAGCCAACGACACGATCACCATGGCAGAACGCACCCCGGCCACCGAGCACTTCAGCGAACTCCCGCAGCACCGGAGCCCGCACGCCGCAGTCGACAGTCGGCTCCGCCGCGTGCTTCATTTCTGTCGGAAGATGCCCAATTCTGGTCGAAGAATGACTAGGTGCAATCAATAGCCGAAACAGTCTCTCCTCGCATGACTCGGCTGCTTGACTTGTCCCTCTCACGTGCGTGTCCCGGGGGGCGGGAAAATGGGGGACAACAGCAGCATTCATGTGAACGGCGATGTCGGAGGGCAGTTCGTCGTCGGCGACCAGAACGTCGTCGTCCACGCCGAACGCGGCTCCTCCGTGAACCTACGGACCGCAGGCCCGCCCCCGGTCCGCCGCCGCAGCCGTCCCGTCGGCCGCGCCGCGCCCGGCCGCGGCGTCGCGCTGCTGGGCCGCGACGACGAACTGGCCGAGCTTGAAGGGTGGCTGGCCGAGGGGCACCCCGTCCACGTCTTCGGGCCGCCGGGCTGCGGAAAGTCGGCCCTGCTGCGCCACCTCGCGGCAGACCGTGCGGCATCCGGCCGTGACGTGGTGCTCCTCGCCGCCGCCGGACACCCGGTGGAAGACGTCCTCGAAGACCTCTTCCACGCGTGCTACGACGCCGAGGACTACAAGCCCGACCCCACCCGGCGGCGGCGGTTGATGGGCGCGGTCCAGGCCGTGCTCGTCGTGGACGACTTCGAGGGCTCGGACGAGGATCTGGCCGAACTGTTCGACGCCGCCCCCGGTTGCGACGTCGTCGTCGCGTGCGCCGAGCACCACATCGAAGCCGAGGGACGGGCACTGCGCCTGAACGGGCTTGCCGAGGACGCCGCCCTCGGCCTCCTCACCCGCACGCTCGGCCGCCCGCTGCACGCAGACGAGTCGCGGCGGGCCAGGGGGTTCATCACCGCGGTGCAGGGCAATCCGCTGGCGCTGGCGCAGGCAGCCGCCGCCGTACGGGCCGCGGACCGGCGGCCCGGCGTGTCCGATGCCACCGGGTTCACGGTCGACGAGCAGGCAGTCGCCACGGGATACGCCGGCCAGCTCAGCGAGTCGGCGGCGACACTGCTGCACACCCTCCACGCCTTCGCCCCCCTGCCGGTCTCCGACACCCTGCTGGGCGTCCTCGCCAAAGGTGTGGATCGTACGGCCGCCGCCGAGCTGGCGTCCCTCCACCTCGTCTCCCCAGCCGGGGACGGCCTGCGGCCCTGTGGGCGGCTGGCCGCGCTCGTCGCCGGACAGGTGGGCCCGGCGCGGGACGCGGCACAGTACGTACCCGCCCTGGCGGCCTGGGTACGCACCGGGGCCACCCGGACGGAGATCGCAGCCAACGCCGCCGTCCTGCGGCACGCCCTCACCGCGGCGGCCCGGGCGCGGAACCACACCGCCGTCCGCGACCTGGCCAGGGCCACGGCGCCCATGCTCGCTCGTACGCTGCGTTGGGGAGCCTGGCGCGTGGTCCTGGAGCTCGGCCAGGCGGCGGCCCGCGAACTGGGAGCGTCCGAGGACGAGGCGTACTTCGCCCATGAGAACGGCGTACGCAGACGCGCGCTCGGTCTGACCGCGGGGCTGGCGGTCGGGGCCGGGACGGGCACAGGGACAGCGCTCGGCCATGCCGTATCCGCCAAGTCCGGTGGGGGCGCGGTGGCAGGGAGCCCGGCCGTGATCGGCACGGCCCTGGCCGTGGTGGTGGCCGGCGGCGTCTTCGCTTTCGCCGTCGCCGGCGGCGACGAGTCACCGCGCCGGACCGGCGCGGCTCCCGTAGCCACGGAGGGTTCCGCCGCGCCGTCCTCCCCGGAACCCAGCACGACGGACGGGAAACCGTCCGCCCCGGCGGAGACGTCACCGTCGCCGACCACGAGCGAGAAGCCGTCACCGTCGCGGGACGAGCCGCCACTGGAGGAACCGACCACCTATGATCCCGGCGTGGGGGGTGTCGGCGGCAACGAGGGCGGCAACGGCGCGAACGGGGACCCCGGCGACACCGCGGGCAACGACGGCAACGGTCAACCCGACCCCAACGAGCAGGTCTGCCCCTCCGCCACCCCCACACCGACGGACGGCAAATACGGGCCGTTCCTGCCGGGTGAGACCCGGTCTTTCACCTTTCCCTTGCGCCCGTGTGACGACGTGGACACCCTCTCGATCGACGGCGAAGGCTCGTGGACGGCGACGCGGACCTCCTGCCCCTCCGCCGACAATGAATTTTGCGAGTTCGCCGTCAACTTCCAGGGGGCCCCCGGCCCCGGCACCTACGCGGCCACGGTGAAGGTGCTCGACTTCCAGGGCAAACAGTTCGTGGACTTTCCCCTGACCGGCAACCAGTGACCGTTCTCCTGGGCCCCGGCCCCGATCCGCGCCCCTCCGCCTCTCCGCACACCTCCGCACACACCGGCAAGTCCAACGGAAGGACATCCGTGGCATGAGCGAGAACAACGCCGACCGCTATGACGTACGGACCCGCGACGTCTCCGGACAGGTGGTCATCGGCCAGCAGAACACCGTCATCCGGACCGACACCGGAACCGCCGACCCCGCCCCGGTGACCGAGCGGGACATCGCACGGCTGCGCGCCGAGTTCGCCCGCGTGCGTGCCCTGGTGCCCGACGACGAACCCGAGGCGGACCGTGCGCGGGAACTCCTCGACGAGCTGGAGGAGTCCGTGACCGGCGAGGTCGACCTGACCACCATGGGCTACGTCCGCGGTTGGTTCGCCCGCCACCTGCCCGCCCTGGCCACAGCCGTCAGCGCCCTGGTGCTCCACCCGGTGGCCGTCAGCCTGGCCACGGCGGCGGGAGCCGACCTGGCCGAAGAACTCCAACGCCGCTTCGGCGGGTCCTGATCCGTCCCCGCGCGCGGCTGACGGCCGAACCGGGGAGCATCTGATCGTTGGCCCGCGGGTGCCACTGGCTGACGCGCAAGTGAGCGGATCGAGCCGTTGGCACCGGATCAGTCGACTCACCAAAGGCGTGGCAGTGCCAGGAACTCCGGCGGTAAGGTCCGGCCCGGACACGAGCTTTCATCAGGCTTGGCCAAGCGATCCGGCTGATTATGAGAGGAGCGTCAGGTGGAGGGGTTCGATCCCAAGACGAGCTTCGGATATGAGGTGTCCCAGCAGTACGACGACGATCCACGCGGTGATGAGGCCGAGACCGTCGAGTTCCTGGCCAAGCTCGCAGGGCAACGACACGCTCTGGAACTCGCCGTGGGCACCGGCCGGATCGCGCTGCCCCTCATGCAGGCCGGGGTACGGGTGGACGGGATCGAACTGTCGCAAGACATGGTCGATCGGATGCGCGAGAAGTCAGGTGGCGATCAAGTCGACGTGACCATGGGCGACATGTCCCGCGTCACCACCGGCCGCGCGTACGGACTCGTCTACCTGGTCTTCAACACGATCGGCAACCTGCTCACCCAAGACGACCAGGTCCAATGCTTCCAGAACGCCGCCGACCATCTGACCGACGAGGGCGTGTTCGTCCTCGAATGTCGCGTCCCCACCGCGCCCGCACGCCCCGGTCATCAGTACCTCGACACCGAGCAGGTCGGCCTCGATTACGTTGACCTCGATGCCGGCCAGTACGACCCACTGACCCAGGTCCTCGACCTGAACCACATCCGCATCAGCAGCGGGGGTATCAGGCTCTCCCCCATCAGGCTACGCCTGGCCCACCCGCCCGAGTTCGACCTCATGGCCCGCATCGCTGGTCTTCGGCTACGCGAACGGTGGGGCGGTTGGAACGGTGAGCCGTACACCGCCGCGAGTTGGCGTCACATCAGCGTTTACGAACGAGCCGACAGCGTGGCGTAGCAGCCATTCAGCGAGACGCACTACGACCCCGCCCACCATCAGGTTGTGCCTGATGCGCCGGTGACGGTCGGGACTGGGGACGTTGATAACCCGCGCCGACAACAGATCAAGCACATGATGCCAAGCACACGATGCCCGAGCGCGGGATGCAGCGGGTCAACCGCCGTCACCGCGGCAGTGCCGGCGGTCGGCCCATCGGCTGCGACAAGTCGATCTGGCGTCAGACGGCGCTACAGGGACCGTCGCGTAGGTGGCGATCTGCTCTCCTGACGCCGCCACCGTGACCTCGTCATTCATCCGTGCCCCCGTTCTCCATCGACTGGGCGTACCGGGGGTTAGCCCTACCCGGAGCTGGGCGGGTAGCAGGATCGTCCGGGGCGGTCGCATCCGGAAATGCTGGGCCCGGCACATACGGCTGGTTTCCCAGCGATTCCATAGGAGTTGGCTCGTGCGTGAGCAGGCATGGCAGAGGTTCTGTTCTTCCGGGCGGCGGCGGGGTGGTCGGCGCGGGGCCGTGCCGACCGCGGCCGCGGTGGCCGTGGGCGTCATGACGGTGGGTGTCCTGGCACCGCCCGGGGCATCCGCTGCCGCCAGGCCGGACAGCGTCCAGCAGGGCCTGAGCGCGCTGGTGCACTCCGATGGCCTGCCCGCTGCGCTGGCGAGTGTAGAGGACCGCGAGGGCCGCGCCCGTACCTACACCGCAGGGGTGGGCGACCTGGCCACCGGCTCGAAGGTGCCCAGGGACGGTCAGGTGCGGATCGGCAGCAACACCAAGACGTTCACTGCGGTGGTCGTGCTGCAACTGGTCGGCGAAGGGAGGATCGGCCTCGACGCCACGGTCGACACCTATCTGCCGGGCCTCGTCCGCGGGAAGGGTATCGACGGGCGCTGCATCACCGTCCGACAGCTCCTGCAGCACACCAGCGGACTTCCCAACTACACCAACTACCTGGGGGACGACGTCCGGCACTTCGAACCCCGCGACCTCCTCGACATCGCTCTCCAGCACAAGGCCGACTTCGCCCCCGGGACGAAATGGGGATATAGCAACACGAACTACATACTGGCTGGCTTGATCATCCAGAAAGTCACCGGCCGGCCCCTCGCCGAGGAGATGGACCGGCGCGTCATCAAACGCATCGGGCTGCGCCACACCTACTTCCCCGCCCCCGGTGACGTGACCATCCGAGAACCCCATCCCAAGGGCTACTACCGGGATTCGGCCAGCGCGCCTCTGCACGACGTCACAGAAATGGACCCCTCCTGGGGCTGGGCGGCAGGCCAGCTGATCTCCACCAACTCCGACCTCAACCGGTTCTTCACCGCGCTCCTGGCCGGCCGCCTTCTCCCGGCGGCCCAGCTCGCCCAGATGCGCATGAGCGTCCCCGCTGAAGGCACCTTTGGCTCTGGCGCCCGCTACGGACTGGGGATCGTGAGCAGGCCACTGCCGTGCGGCGGCGTCTCCTGGGGCCACGGCGGTAGCTTCCCGGGATACGAGACGCGGGGCGGGGCCACCGACGACGGCCGCGCCGCCAACGTATCGGTGACCATTCAGCTGACCGACGAGGCAGCCAGGAAGCGTGTCGACAACGTCGTGGACACGGCCCTGTGCCGCTGAACCACGCCTCCTGGGGATCGTCCACCGGGTCAGGAGCGGAGCCGGGTGCCGATCCAGCGTCCGGGACCACCGATCTGGGCTTGACCCCAGGGCTGTCGCGAAGTCGCGTGATCTGTCGCTGTGCTGGTCAGCTGATGCCGAGGAGGTCCAGCGGGCGGGTGAAGGGCTGGCAGGAGACATGCCGGAGGGCAGCGGCGAGGTTCTGGTGCCCGGCCCGTCGGAGGGTGCTGACGGCGCGGTTGCGCAAGGTGGCCATGTTCTCCGGTCCGCGGCCGGTACGGATGCGGCTGGCGTCCTCCTCGGCGAGGGTCGTGTCGCGCACGAAGTGCAGCCGGCCTTCGATACCCCAGTGCGAGCGGGCCAGTTCGCCGAGCTGCTGCGGCGACGCCTGCGTCGAGGGCAAGTAGGTGACCGCGTAGATCGTCTTGCGGGTGAGTCGGCCGGTTCTGGCGTTCGCGCGAAAGCGCCTGATCCGGGCGGCCTGGACCGCGCCAGGATAGTCCGGCTCCAGCCCGTCAGCGGATGGTGCGGCGGCAGGGTCTTGACGAGACACGGCGTGGCAGACTGACGGCACATCGAAGCTCCGTTGCAGGCGGACGACTTGGGAAGGCCATCTGCGTCAACGGGGTTCCGTTGCGTCAGGCACGGCCACCGCGACCTGCGTCGCAACAGAATTACGCGACTCCGCAACGGCCCTGCGCCGGGACCTGTCATGCTGAGCGAGTTCGATTCCGTCGCACACCTTGGGGGTTGTGATGCGTGCAGGCATCGTGGTCAGCGCGCGGCCCGGTGTGGAGGACCTCGCCGTGCGGGCCGAGGAGTTGGGCTTGAACAGCTTCTGGGTCAACGACACCCCGATGGTCCACGGTGATCCCTTCGTCGCCTTGGGCCTGTGTGCGAAGGCCACCAGCCGTATCAGGCTCGGCATCGGCGTGACCTCACCGGCGCTGCGCTCGGCCCCGGCCGCCGCGAGCGGGCTCGCCGGCCTCAACGCCCTGGCACCGGGCCGGATCATCTGCGGAGTCGGCACCGGAAACACCGCCCGGCGCACCCTGGGCATGCGGCCGACCACGGCGGCCAGGCTGGAGAAGTTCACCGCCGCGCTGCAGGACCTCTGCGCCGGACGTTCGACCGAGTACCGCGAAGGTGACCGGGTCCGCGACATCCGGTTCCTGCACGCCGGGGCGCACGTGAACACCGCCGACCCGATCGGGTTCGTCGTAGCCGCGCTGCTCGGACCGAAGGCCGCCGCCGTCGCCGGCCGCCGCGGCACCGGCCTCATCTCCTTCGGCCTGCTGGATGCCACCGCCTGGCACGCGCTGCACGACGCCCGCCGCCACGCCGCCCAGGACACACTCCGCGACCCCGACTCCCACACGGACTCCTACGTGGTCACCTCGCTCCACCTACTCGACCAGGACGAGGACCCCCACGGCGACGCGGCCCGGGACGCGACCGGCCACCTCGTCCTGTCGCTGCTGGCCTTCGCCGCCGACACAGCCGCCAACACACCCGCCTTCGCCGATCAACTCGGCCCCGAGGAACGCGAGGCGGTGTGGCGACTCCTCGACCGGCGCGGCACCACCGCCACCGCGCCGGACCGGCACACCAAGCTCTACCCCAACTACCTCGGGCGGATCGCACCGCAGGACCGGGACCTGGTTCTGCCCTCGCTGATGAACACCCTGGCCCTGGTCGGCACCCGCGACGACCTCCTCGCCCGCATCACCACCCTGGAACAGGTCGGCGTCGACGAACTCCTCATCCAGCCGGTGATCGACCCGCCCACCGAGATGGCCCAGCTCGCGAAACTCCTCACCTGAGCGGACCCGCCTGCCGCACGTCCATGACCTGCACACCTACAAGATCACCAAGACTTTGCCATCGCCCTGACTTGATCCCGGCGTCCGAGATCAAACCCCAAGACGTGGGCGCGCTCAGCCTGCGATACGTGGACGGTGTGCCTGTCCTCGTCGTCAGCGGAACCTCCGCCACTCCGCGAAGCCACAGCATCGAACGGATGCGCGATCGGACATGCCGCCCGCGGGCGGCTTTGACGGGGGGCGACAATTGCCTACCGGCGAGTAACTGCTGTGCTAGATCCATGAAACCCGAGACCATCGGCAATCGTCCACAGTTCGAACTCCGCTGTGGTGGGTTGCATTTGACGATCCAACGCGTGCCCGTATGGCTGATCACGCTGGTGACAACGGCCACCGGCAGCGGGGCGGCCTGGTGGGCGAGTCACTAGCGGGCAGTCCCCGGCCGGGTCCCGGTCCGGGACTGGTGACACCCGGGGCACAGCACTTGGACGTTGCTGTCCGTGCCGTCACAATGGCCCTAAAAAGCGCTTTAGCAACCCTTGCCGGAGAGCGTACTGACCAAAGGCGTTGCCGTCGGAAATCGGCGGGCGGCAGGCTCGACCGGGCAGATATTCTCGCGGGGAAGCAACCAATGTCGCCTACGAGCCCAATGTTCCCGGCGGGCCGCTGCCGCAGGCTGAGAAGCGGCCGAAGGAATGGGCGTAAAGAGACCGGCCTGGGTATTTCCCCCCTACCGCCACGCGTAACGACTGGGAGAAGTCGCCGATATTCGCTCGGACGACAACGCACGGGAGGGCGGTCATGAGCCTGGGAGCCAGCCCGGGAGCCTCCGGGCGCGCTGATCGCCGGCCTCTTGCCGAAGGCCCGGTCAGCGGGATGTTCCCTTCTTCTTCCGGCCGGCGGCGGTCATCTCCAGGGTGAGCGCCCATGCCGCGAACACGACGGACAGCGTGACCGAGGTGAAGAACAGCGGATCGACCCACCAGGCGTTGGCACCGGAGACGGCGCCGTTCCCGGAGACGCACGCCTCCTCCGGTGGAAACGTCCCTCTGCGCATGCGGTAGCAGGCGTTATGCAGGTCCTCGTTGGCCAGGTTCGCCTTGCCCCAAGCCAGGCCCCAGGTGAGGAGGAAGACGGCGAACGAGGCGACGGCGGCGCCCCACAGCTGGTTCGGACGGTCCGGCAGCGGACGCGCGTTCGACGTGGGCTGTGTCATGGACCGGGAGCGTATCCCGTCGGGGGCTTCACTACTCCAGGTCATCCGACTCGGAGTCGGTGACGTCCGGCTCTTCGGTGACGTGCACGGCGGCTTCCTCCGCGCCCGCGGCGCCGCCGTCGATACCGACGTCCTGGGCGACGAGGCCCGCGGTGGTGTTGGGGTGGGCACCCTCGTCGGGGGCAAGGAGGCGGCCCGCGCGGTCGGTGCCCGCTTCGCGGTCGATCAGTTCGCCCTCGCCACCAGGAAGGTCCCCCCTGCCGTCGCCCTCCGGTGCGGTGACGTCGGGGACCTCCTGGACCAACCGCTCATCCAGCGTCTCTCCGAGGTTCTGTTCCTCGGCGGTGACGCCGATCTTGTTGACGCCCAGCGGCTTCTCCGGCGGGGAGTAGCCCTCGTCCAGGATCTCGTCGTAACCCCGTTCGTCCAATGCGTCCTCAAGATCCAGTGGGGCTGCGTCCTGTTGCTCCTCGTTGGTTCCCGTGGGCTGGTACACATCGTCAGCCATCTCGTCGCTCATCGTTGCTCCATGGTGTGCAGCAGTGCCCTGTCCCCCTCTGGCGAGGCCCGCCTGTTTCCATCATCCGCCCCAGTCGACCATCAGCGCATCGCCAGACTTTCCCCCTGCGTCTTCCCCGGCCCCGCTGCGGCACACCCTCGCCTTCCGGTAAACGCCGTGGTGCGCGGGGCGCGCTTTCCCACTCGCGCGGAGTGTGCCGATACTCGTCGCCGAAGCCACCGGTTGTGGCATCGATGAGCGGATTCCCATTCGCCGGACCTTGGACAGTGAGCGCCAGATTCGTTCCTCGCTTGACTAACTACACAAGCCATTCCTCGTTGAAATGCTGGAGCGCCGGAAGAAATTCGCGTACAAGCTCCAGCCCGGGCAATTTCCGCAATCCGACGACGTGGATCGACGCGCTATTTTCGGGAGGTCGATAAGGATCGGATTGAGTTGGGTGGATCAGGTTGGCCGGGGTTGGGTTGGAACAGATTGGATCGGATCGGATTTCACCGGCCGGGGAACGCGGTGAGGGGGCGACGCCGAGCTGTCAGGCCGACGGCATCTCCTGGCGGTGTCGGGTTCTCGCGGAACCGAGTCCTGCTTGGGTGATCAATCGAATGTTCACCGATTCACCTCCTTCGGAGGCCGGGTCCTCATCCTGGTCTCAGTTGAGCCCCCCCCCCCCCCCC
>NZ_JBWLKN010000019.1:0-145139 GCF_059026195.1 Streptomyces sp. A01
CCGTCTCTGGCCGCATCCGACCCGCACGGGCACGCAAGCCATCCTCATCACAAGACCCCAAGCCGCAGGCCCGTAAAACAACGGCATTGGATCTAAAGCGTGTTGCATAAGGCGGTGTTTGGGCAGGTCAGGGCTTATGAGGGCAGCCTTCTGGTCATGATGTGAGGGCGAGGTTGTGCATGTGGGCGACGGCTTGGACGGCGTGGTGCAGGCCCTCGCCCCGTTGCCGGCAGTCGCGCAGGATCTTGTAGTTTTTCATCCGGCCGATCACGTGCTCCACCCGCGTGCGGACTGTGCGGTGGGCCGCGTTGTCGTCCTCCTCGCCCGGCAGCAGGACTCGCCGGGGGCGTTTGCGGTGCGGGAGGACCATTCCGCAGTGCAGGTAGGCGCCGTCGCCCAGGACGGTTATCCCCTGGCAGTGCTCGGCCAGGCCGGAGGCTCGCCAGGCGTGGGCGTCCGCGGTGGTGCCCGGCACCGGGCGGGCTGCCGCGATCACCAGGCGGGTGTCGGCGTCCACGATGACCTGCACGTTCGCCGAGAACCGGTAGTTGCGGCTGGAGGAGCCAACGTGCCGGTCACGGACCGGGATCAGGGTGCCGTCCACGATCCACAACCGGTCGGCGGCATCCGCCGGGCGGGCGACCGGCTCGAGTGCGAGGAGTGGCCCAAGCCGTTGGATCACCCGGCACACGGTCGCGGAGGAGACGCCGAACAGCGGGCCCAGCTGCCGCATGGTCAGGTTCGTGCGGTAGTACACCGCAACGATCAGTACCCGCTCGGCCAGCGGCAGACTCCACGGACGGCCCCGCAGGGTGCCGTTGCCGCCCCGCTCCCGCACCGCCTTCAGCAGTCGCGCAAACTGCGTCACCTGCAGCCCGGCGAACGTCTCCACCCACACTCGCTCGGCCCTCAACACCCCTGCCATACACCAGAGATGCCCAGTTCACGGCCTTATGCAACACGCTTTAAGGGCTGTCCCGCAAAGATCGGTTTGCGCATTCGGCCCCAAGACGTGTTTGAGATGTGGTCACGCCCGGGGCGCTTTGCCCCGGGCTCGCGGCCTGTCAGGCGGCCGTCCCGCCCGCGTTGCGGATCAGCCGCTGGAGCACCTTCACCGTGGTGACGTAGTCCGCGTCGTCGATGCCCTCGTGGAGGACGGCTCCGATCGCGGGCGCGATACTGGCCATGTCGACGCGGGCCTGTTCTCCCTCTGCGGTGAGCCACAGCCGGTTCTCGGCGTCCCGGGTCAGCCAGCTGCGCTCCAGGAGCACTTCGGCCTCCGCCGCCAGATCGTCCTCGGGCCGGATGTAGGAGGTCATGGCCTGGCGCAGCTCGGGCAGGGTCATCCCCTCTCCGTCGGGCGAGATGTCGTTCTTCGACAGGTTGCGCAGCAGCCAGAACTGGGGCTGGGTGTAGCCCTTTTCGGCCTGCCGGGCCCGGATGTACGCGATGAGCGCCTCGTAGGCGACACCGGTCCAGTACGCGGCGGGCTGGCTGGCGAGTTCGGCGTCGGAGAGCTGCTGGGTCGTCATGGAATGTCCCCTCCAGGTACTTCAGTGTGGAGCCCGCACACCGTGCAGGTCATGCGAAGAACGTAGGACCTCAAGTGCGGTTGAGGGTACGCGAGTGATCTACCGAGTGGCCGTCGGCGCGGGAACGAGGAGCTTCTGCCTGCGGCCCCTGGCCGAGGGGGCACTTGAGACGTTGACCCCTGCTGTCGAACGACCATCGGGTCGCTAGAAGGCTTCCTGTAGCACCTGGTCACAGGTGGGATGATCTTCCGGTGGCTAGCGTGATCACGGCATCGGAACCGTCCTGGATAGCCCCGTTTGCCGGGCTGAGCCCGCGCCGCTTCAACAAGTTGGTGACAGCCGTGCGCCGCGAGAGTGTTGCCGACGGACATCGCGGCCGGCCGTGGAGCCTGTCGCTGGAGGACCGGATTCTGCTGGTCGTTGTGTACTGGCGCACGAACTTGACGATGCGACAGCTCGCGCCGCTGTTCGGTGTCTCGAAATCGGCGGCCTGCCGGATCATCGACCACCTCGGCCCGCTCCTCGCGCTCCAGCCGCGTCAGCGGTTCCGTAAGGACACCGTGCTCATCGTGGACGGCACCCTCGTCCCCACCCGCGACCGCACGATCGCCGAGCAGTCCAAGAACTACCGATACTCCACAGCCCACCAGGTCGTCATCGACGCTGACTCACGCCTGGTCGTAGTGATCGGCCGGCCATTGCCCGGCAACCGACACGACTCCCGCGGCTGGGCGGAGTCCGGCGCCAAGGACGCAGTCGGAACCACGATAACGATCGCGGATGGCGGCTACCAGGGCACCGGCCTGGTCATCCCGCACCGGCGCCAGAAGGGAAGGAACCTCCCGGCCTGGAGAGAGGAACACAACCGCTCGCACAAGCGAGTTCGCGCCCGCGTCGAGCACACCTTCGCCCGCATGAAGGGCTGGAAGATCCTCCGCGACTGCCGCCTCAAAGGCGACGGCGTCCACCATGCCATGCTCGGCATCGCCCGCCTGCACAACCTCGTCCTCGCCGGGTAGGGGACGAGCTCGCACGGCAGCCGACTGTGTCCACACCAACGTGGAGATCACTTACGGGACATCCTTTAGCGCCGAAGCTGGACGCGTGTTTCGGCACTGATGGGCACTTCAGCCGCCTGTACGCCCTTGCGAAGCGCGAGCCCTTCCCCGGGAAGTACCGCCGAGCGGTGGAGATCGAGAGTCAAGCAACGGTCATTGAGGCGTACTCAAGTGTCACCGTTCCAGGCTTGCTGCAGACGGTCGAACTTGCGGGCCGGTCGTTACGTTGTGGCCACCCCCACGCATCAGACGCCGAGGTGGAAGAGAAGCGAACAGCTCGGGTCGGCAGGCAAGTGCGGTTGAGCGGCCTCAACCCTCCGCGTTGCTGGTTCATCCTCGACGAGGCCGCGTTGAAGCGCCCAGTGGGCGGGCCACGAGTCATGCACGACCAGATGCAGGCGCTACTTGAACGCGTTGGGCAGGCGAACATCACCATTCAGGTTCTCCCGTTCGACGCAGGCGAACATGCGGAGATGGGCGGCTCACTGACCCTCTTCACCGTCCCTGGTCGGCCGTTGAACGCCTATTTGGAGGGCAGCCGCAGCGGGACGATCATCGAATCCTCGGATGCTGTCGCAGGTCTGCGGGAGTCCTACGATCTACTCAGGGCGCACGCCCTGTCACCTGCCAAGTCTGAGGCGGTGATCACAGCGGCAATGGAGGACTGGAAGCCATGCTGACCACCCCGGATCTGAGCGCCGCGATATGGCGCAAGAGCAGCTACAGCAACAACGACGGAGGGCTCTGCGTCGAGGTCGCCGACGGGGTTCCCGACGCGGTGCCCGTGCGAGACAGCAAGGACCCGCATGGACCGGCCTTGATCTTCGACGCGTCGGCTTGGTCCGCGTTCGTCGCAGGCATAAAGGCCGGCTACTTCGCGGCTTGACGGCTCGTCAGGGCGGCGGTGTACTCCGCCTTACGTCTATCGACTTGCCCCGAAACCGGCTCTATGATCAACAAGGAATTTCGCGCGAGTCCTTGGAGATGCCGTGGAAACGGTCAATGTGGGCATTGTCGGAGTCGGTAACTGCGCTTCCTCGCTGGTGCAAGGGGTGGAGTATTACGGGTCGGCTGAGGGTGAGCGTCCCGGACTGCTGAATCCGGTGTGTGCGGGATATTCCGTCGCGGATATCCGCTTTACCTCCGCCTTCGACGTGGGCGCCCAGAAGACCGGCCAGGACCTCGCCGAGGCGATCTGGGTCGCGCCCAACAACGCGCGTAAGTTCACCGAGGTCCCGCGGCTGGGCGTGACCGTCTTCGAGGGCGCGCTCGGCGACGGGGTGGGGCACGGCCTGGCCGAGCGGATCGACCCCTACGGGCGGGCCACGCTGGACGCCGTCACCGACCACCTCGTCGCGACGAACACGCAGGTCCTGGTCAACTTTCTGCCTGTGGGCAGCCAGGGCGCCAGCGAGTTCTACGCGAGCGCCGCGCTCCGTGCCGGTTGCTCCTTCGTCAACTGCGTCCCGTCGGTCATCGCGCGCTCGGCGGAGTGGCGGCAGCGGTTTGAGGAGGCGGGGCTGCCGCTGCTGGGGGATGACCTGAAAAGCCAGTTCGGCTCGACTCTGGTGCACCGGGCGCTGGTGGACGTGCTGCGGAGCAACGGTGTGCGGCTGCGCCACACCTATCAGCTCAACAGTGGCGGGAACATGGACTTCCTCAATATGCAGGACAGCGACCGCATGGCGAGCAAAAAGTCGACGAAGGCACAAGGGCTGTTCGGCGCGGCGGCGGCGGCGGATCTACCCGCGGAGAATGTGCATGTCGGCGCCGAGTACATTCCCTTTCTGGAAGACCGGAAGACCGCTTACATTCAGGTCGCCGCCGACGGATTCGGCGGCACCCCGCTGGAGATCGAGCTGAAACTGACCGTTGATGACTCGCCCAGCGCCGCCGGAAACGTACTGGACGCGGTCCGTTATATGAAATACGCGATGGATCAGGGGAAATCGGGGGTGGTGGACCCTGTCTCGTCGCAGCTGATGAAGGCGACGCCCACCCCGTTGAGCGAGGCCGAAACGCTCGCTGGCCTTGAGGCCATGCGCGGATAGCGGCGAAGGCACCGCAGGGCGAGCCCGCCGGGGCGGCGCAGGGGTCAGGAGGTCCGGGTGTGGTGGTCCAGCAAGCGGGTGAGCAACTGCGCGAACTGGTCGCGTTCGGCCGGACTCAGCGGCGCGAGCAGTTCGTCGTGGAGGTCGTCCAGGACCTTGTCGAGGCGGTGTAGGTGACGGCGGCCCTGGGCGGAGATCGTGATGATGTTGCGGCGCCGGTCGTCGGGATCGGGCGCACGCTCGACGAGGTCACGCTCGGCCAGTTCGTTGAGCACGCCGACCATGTCGCTGCGGTAGATGCCGGTGCGCCGGCTCAGCGTCGCTTGGCTGCCGGGCCCGAAATCCTGCAGTGAGGCGAGCACGGCGTAGTGCCACTTGCGGGCGTCGACCTGGGCCAGCCCCTCGTTGATCAGCCGGTCCGACCGCGCGGTCAGCTGCGACAACTGCCGGCTCGCCCGTCGACGCAGCCTGTCGGGCGTCCTGGGCGCGCCGTCGTCGGGTGTGCCCGCGGCTTCGGCTCTGGTCATGGTGCCATTCCTACTCATTGCGTTAGTCCGACTAACGATACACGGTCGCTCGCGCCGAGAACGTTAGTGCAATAAACGTTTATCGAGTGAACTCCAAGGAAGGAAGCACTTGCCCACCAAGACCCTGCGGATTCCCACCACGGACGGCCAGGCCGACGCCTTCGCCGCCTTCCCCGACCACGGCGAGCGGCACCCAGGGGTGCTGATGTACGCGGACGGCTTCGGTATCCGGCCCGTGCTGCGGGAGATGGCCCGCGAACTGGCCGGGCACGGGTACTACGTACTCGTCCCCAACTTCTTCTACTGGCACGGCCCCGCACCGCTGATCGAACTTCCCGAGCACATCGGTGAAGAGGTCCGGCCCGCGGTCACCGCCCAGCTGATGCCCTTGATCGAGGCGCACACCGCCGAACGTGTTCGGAGCGACGCCGACGCCTACCTCAGGTTCCTCACTACCCAGCCCGAGGTCAGCCCCGGACCGGTCGCGGTGACCGGCTACTGCATAGGCGGCCTCCTGGTGATGCGCACCGCCGCGGCCCACCCCGGCCAGGTGGCCGCCGTCGCCGGATTCCACGGCCCCGTGGGCGCCGACGGGCCCGACCTCCTCGCCAAGCTCACCGCCCAGGTCCACCTCGGCCACGCCGAAACCGCCATCACGCCCGAGGCCCTCGGCGAGCTCAACCAGGCCCTGGACGCCGCAGGTGTCGACTACACCTCCGAGATCTACCCCGGCACCATCCACGGCTTCACCATGTCCGACACCGACGCCTTCAGCCCCGCCGCACTGCGGCTTCACTGGGACCGCCTGCTCCCCCTCCTCGACCGCGCCCTGGCCAGCAGCTGAGGCTCCGGCTCGGAAACCAAACCTGCAGTACACAGCTCCGGAGTCCGCAGCTCGCGCGCCAGGAGCAAAGTAGCGAGCTCCAGCCGACGATGTCCGCGCCCGGGCCCGGCGGGCGGCTGAGGAAGCCGACCAGGCGGCGTGCGCCGACGCGGTGCCGGGGTGCGCCGCCCTGGGGTGGGGCGAGCTGCGGGAAGCAGCCCGCGCGGTCATGGCGGCTACTTCGGGTCGCGGTTGAACGTCGCGATGGCGACCTTCTTCGCGGCCTCCACCAGGTCGAAGCGCGTCGAACTCCATCCACTCGTCGAGCGCGTCGGCAGTTACCGCCTCCTCGACCTGGAACTCCGCACCCACGGTCAGAGTCGCGTCGGCCCGGTGGGCGCCTGTCTCGTGGGACGTCTGTCTCGTGCGCGAAACGGCGGGCCCAGAACTCCGTGGTGCCGCCGGGGGGCCACAGCCGCGCGCCGGGCCCGGCGGCGCGCAGCGCGTCCGCCAGCGGCGAGGCGCTCTCGGCGAGCCAGGCGTCGAGGTCAGCGGAGTTCTCGTCGGTGTAAGGGCCGGTGTAAGGGGCGAGGTCGCGGAACACGTCGTCGGGCGGGGCGCCGTCGCCCGGGTCCTCACGACCGTGGCCGCCCAGCGCTGGCCGCCGCCGAGATGCCGCAGTAGCTGGGTCAAGGCTTCTTCGCCCACCTATTCAGATTGTGGGGCGGAAGCGCGAACACGCCCTTCGCCGACTCACTGTTGAACCCCAAACAACGTGCACTTGCCGAAAGTGCTTGATTCCCGGGCGCGCGCTCTAGGAAATCCCAAACAGCGTGCACCAATCGGCGCGAGGCCTACGTCTTCTACTGTCCTTCCTGAAGCCGGGGATCACCGGATTCACTCGTCCGCTGGGATTTCCCCCGACCTCAGGAAGGAACCACATGCATCTGAGGCTGATGTATGTGATCATCGCGGTCCTCGCGGGCGCTTGTCGCCGCTCTTGCCGGCAGCTTCTTGATCGTCGTGGAGGGAGGGCGTCCCACGACGGCCTTCAAGGCGGGAGCATTCACCTTCGCCGGCTCCCTGACGCTCCTTATCGTGGTCATGGGCGCCCTGGGGGTGGTGGGCTCATGAGCGATGCAGGTGCCCTTCGAGGGCGCGTGCAGGCCGAGGATCTCTCCTCGCTCGACGAGGTTCTCCTTAAGGCGCACCGGCACCGCAAGCACCTCTCGCGGCTGATGAACGCCCACGACGCGACTCGCCTGGTCCTCGGGCTGCTGTACCTGAGCCGGAAGGCGCACGCCGCTCCCGGCACCGGCGTACCGACATGGTCTTGGTTGCTGGGTCAGTCGGCAGCGGGCGGTTCGGGAATCCGCGCTGCCGTGAGCAAGTGTCTGGCCCACTGGCTCCCCACGACCGACGCACAGGGCATCGACGCGGGTACAAGGAGCCTGATGCCCGTCCCGCCCCCCGGTTCCGATGAACAACTGCACGCTCTCATCCAGGCCATCGGCTCCACCCAGCGGGTCGGGCCCCTACTCGACCAGTGCCTGCGGGACCTCTCGGCAGACCAGGCAGACGGCAGCCACTACTTCACGCCGGTTGACATGGCGCGTCTCATGGTCAGCGCGGCCGCTCCCCGCGACGGGCACAGAGTGTTGGACCCGGTCTGCGGTTCAGGGGGACTGCTCGTCGAGAGTCACCGCTATGTCCGCGAGCGCGTCGAGCTGGACCCGGCCATGTCCTTGCAGGGAAAGGAGCAGCACGCCTACACCTCACAGGTGGCCCGCATGAACTTCACCGTGCGGGGGATCACCGCCCACGTCTCCCCGCCCGGGGACAGCCTTGCGGAACCCGAACGCGAGCCCCACAACATCATCCTGGCCAATCTTCCCTTCAACCAGCGCGACTGGGCGCCGGAGGAAAGGGCGGAGCGGAGCGCCCACCGGCCTGCTCTCCCGGTCCCTGTCGACCCTCGGTGGCCGGAGGAACCGCCGTCCCGCGGATCGATCCGCCAACTCCGCATGGATTCAGCACATCGCGCACGCACTGGCTCCGGCCGGACGCGCCGCCTTCCTGATGGCCGACACCGTGGCCAACACCCGACAGCCCACCACCCGAAGGCTCCGCGAACGCCTCCTGCGAGACGACCTCGTCGAGTGCGTGATCGCCCTGCCGCCCCGCGTGTTCGGTCACACCCAGACCACCGCCTGCCTGTGGGTGCTCAACAAGGACAAGAGCGCGCGTCCAGGCTGGGGCATCCGGTGACCGCCGCCGGCAGGTGCTCTTCATCAACGCGCGGCGAGCCTTCGAGCAGGTCCCGAACTCAAGAGCGCGCAGACTGGGCGAGAAGAACGCGGCACTGATTCTGGAGACCCTCGCAGCGTGGCGTGGCCTCTCCGAGAACGGCGACGCGGACGCGCCGTACAAAGACGAGACCGGCTGGTCCCGAAGCTGCTCCACCGAGGAGATCGCCGACCACGGGTACAGCTTGATGCCAACCTCGTACGCTGTGGAATCTCCCAGCCCCGAACGAGACACACGAAGCCGGATCGACCAGCTCAAGCTCGAGCTGGCCGATGCGTTCGACCGGATGCGCGATCTGGAACTCCGGCTGCTGGATGCCTTGGGGGAGATCTGATGGAAGCCGACACCCATCAGACCGACTCGGAACCGGCGGCTTGGCCGACTACCTCCATCGCGATCGAGCAAGTCCGCAGGGATATCTACACGACCTGCGGCGTCGTCGACGACAAGGCATCCGATCAAGCGCCAGGAGTGGTCGGCTCGGAGTTCGTCCGGGACGGCAGGATCCTCTCACCCCGCATGAATGAGTGCGTTCCGGGCGGTCCTCCGGCCACCCGCGCCCTCAGGGAGGGTGACTTGGCCGTCGTACTCGTCAGGCGTGTCGGCGAGTCCGCGTTGGTCACCTCCGAGCACGCGCGATGGCCAGCGACCAGGTCGATCGGCATCGTCCGCGCAGAACTGCACATCGTGCGGTGGCTGCACATCTGGTTGCAGACGCCCACGGCGAAGGCCCGGATCGACGAGGACGTGACGGCACACGTCGAGCCCACCATCAGCCTCGATACCCTCCGCCGCATGCTGTTTCCGCTGCCGCCGCCCGACGTCATCACCGCCTACCACCGGGTTTTCGGCCTCATCGAGGAGATGACCTCCCTCTACGAGAAGAGCGCGCGACAGGCTGTGGCACTGGCCGACGCCCTCCATGACGACTGGGCGTCGGCGGAACCGTCCTGGGAAGCACGGGTACTCGCCGAGGTCACCAAACCGAAGACGGGCAACGGTTCCGAACGCTCGCTCCCTCCTCTGCCGACAGGACCCACCGTCGACGCGATCGCTCCGAGCGACCTCTTCGACCTCCCAGTTCCCCACGTGGAGAGCTTCCGCCTGCGAAGCCCAGCGGACGCCGGTCAGGCACATCCTTCCGGCACCTTCATGCTGAGCACCCGTCCCGACGGCGCGCACATCGCTGTGACGCGCCGCCCCGCGACGCCCCTCAGAGGTGACGTGGCGATACGGCCCATCGAGGACAGGGACAGTTGGTGGCTGCTTCACGAACTCAGAAGCGCAGACGCGCCTCCTGCTCCTCAACACCACGCACACCCCGGCCGGGATGGTCCTCTCCGCCGAAGAGCAGGATGCCATCGCCGCACTCGCCGTCGAGCACGACCTGCTCGTTGTTACCGACGAGGCGTACGAGCACCTTGTCTACGAGGGCACGCATCGCCCCATCGCGGCCCTTCCCGGCATGCGTGAGCGCACCGTCTCCATCTCATCCGCCGGCAAGACCTTCTCGTTCACCGGATGGAAGGTTGGCTGAGTCACGGCGAACGGCCCGATCCTCTCAGCGGTCCGGACCGCTAAGCTAAGCAGTACCTGACCTACGTCAGCTCGGGTCCGTTCCAGTACGCAATCGCCGGCGTTCTCCGCCTGCCGGACTCGTACTTCGACGGCTTCCACGCCGACCTGCGGCGCAAACGCGACCTGCTCGGCAACGGGCTGCGCGCGGCCGGGTTCGAGGTCTACCAGCCTCAGGGCACGTATTTCATCACCACCGACATCACGCCTTTGGGCGAGGAGGACGCCTACGCCTTCTGTCGCGCCCTTCCTGAACGTTGCGGCGTCGTCGCCGTCCCCAACTCGGTCTTCTACGACGATCCCGACGCCGGCCGCAGCCAGGTCCGCTTCACTTTCTGCAAGAGGGACGGCACCCTCCAAGAGGCCACCAGCCGACTCCAACGCTCGGCATCCTGAACTCGCGACCTCGTTGTCCCGAATGAGGTCGGATCGAGATCCTGCCTGCGGTGCGGGCTATCCATGCAGGGCAGAGCGCTGGTGGCGATTGGTCTCCGGTGGTGTCGCAGGGCCTCTGGGGAAAGATCATCTCCCAGACTTCTCCCAGGAGACAGGGGCCGGGCGATTCCTCGCGCGAAGACACGCGCACAGTCGCGGATTGCCCCCGTACATTTGCTCTGGACGGGAGTTGAGAGGGAGCGACGCGGGTTCGTCGCGCGACCACCACCAGGGTCAGCGACGTGCGTGAGGCGTGGCCGTCACACACTCGGAGGATTTGCGCGATCTGTTCGTACGCCGTGCCGGCGGCCTCCTTTTCCCCTCGGGGGTTCCTCCCAAGGGGAAAAGTGGCCGGGCTTCAATCGTCGGGGAAGCGCTTGTCCACCCCTGCGATCTACCCCCGAGGGGCGAGGCCGGCTTCTCGATGACGCTGCCGACCTCGCGTACCCCCGGCCGGGGGCACGCGCCCGGCATCCGGGTCCGGGGCCGCACCTCGCGCCTTCGCGAGATCCAGTACCGCCCGCTCTCCTCGACGGCTGCCTCACGGCGTATTCGAGCGGGAAGGGGCCCTATCCTGTCGATGGCCCGTGACGGATTGCAGATTACAAAGGGGTTTGTTTCGTGCAAATGAATGCCTGGCGCTCCCCGGGGCGATGATCAAACACCCAACTAGGGCTGGGAATCGGCGCCCCGAGTTCAGCGGCGTTGGTGAACAAGGTGGAGCCGAGTTCCAGCACCGCGCTGCGGGTCGGCCAGAAAATGAGGTCGTCCAACAAGGCACTGGTTGGTTCGGATACGTCCTCTCGGATAACCGAAAAGGCGGGTTCGTTCCCGGGAGCCAGGTTCGTGTCGATCACGAGGATGTCAGAAGTGAGCGCAGCCATGCTCTCGAACAGTTCGAATGGCTTGTTGACGTGATAAAGTAGGCCAAGGCACAGAACGATGTCGAACTGACCGTACTCTGCCGTGTTCATCGCGAGCACGTCATCGACGGCGAAATGGTATCGACCCGGGTCCACACCCTTGGTCTCGAAGACGAGGCTCGCCTGGTCGACGTGCAACTTCCGGCCGTCGATTCCGACCACCATGTCGCAGCCCGCCTCAAGGGCCGCAAGCGACCAATAACCGCCATTGCAGCCGAGGTCCAGGACGCGCTTGCCGGCCAGTGAACCGCCGCACATCTCCACGAGTGGATCAAAGAAGGTCGACCGGCGCCGGCTGTGCCAAGCCGCCATTTCTGAATGCTCCAACTCGATCCTGGTGTCGCCTAGCTCAAACGCGTAGTGCCAGGGGGTGAGTGCTTGGATCCTTCGTGCGAGTTCAGCCTGAGTCTCACTCATCATGTCGTGACCATATGGCACGTTGCATCGCGTCGGAAGTGTATTGCCTTGAACATTTACCAAGTTGACAAGCAGTCACTGGCCCTGAACTTTCGGAGGCCCTGAGGAGGGTGTGGATGAGGTGGTTTGTGTTGGTGAAGGCGGCGTTGACGGTGTAGCCGCGTCGCAGCGGCGATCACACGCGACCGGGTTGAGCTCGGGCGCGTAGGTTGGGTAACTCGCAGATAGTTGGCAGGGTGGCGATCAGCAGGTCGCGGTAGTCGCTCCAGGCGCAGCTCCTGTGCTCGACGCGTCGGCTGCGGTGCCCACATGGTCCGGTCGACCAGGCGGGGCGCTCACCTTGACTGCAGCAGGCAGGGCTGCCGGATGGGCAGCGCGCGGAACTGTCGGCGTTCATCTGTCAGCCCGCTGGCCCTGCGCGTATCGTATAATAACGGCGTACTGCGAGAATCAGGCTCTGCCAGCGGCTACGACAACTCGAGTGCAAGCTCAGTAAACGTTGGGCTATAGCCCAGACATCTGTGGCTGTTCTCCACCTGTGCATTCCGTGCTTGCATACAGGAACACGTGACCGCCTCGGAGGAATCGAGATTACGAAAAGGGTCGTGCAGGGGACCCGCGCTCGGCGCTGCTAAATAACTCCTGCTGGCATAGAGGTCCCCGATTTAGCGACCAGATTTGAGGCCTGTCGAGCAGTGGACCGGATCGGGTTATTCGATCCGGTAGACTCGACGGGGCGGAGCGGGCTTACCCGGCCGCGAAGCCACCGACGAGAGGTGAATGAAGGTGACCCGAGGCGCACGACGTGGCCCCGACCGCAACGTGCCCGGCAATCGCCGCACCGAGCGGGATGTGAGGCGGCGGACGCTGTCGCAGAACTTCCTGCGCAGCGGGCCGGTCGTGGAGCAGTTCCTGGATGTCGCCGATCTGCATCCGGATGGTCTCGTCCTGGAAGTGGGCGGTGGCGAGGGCGCCATCACCGCTGCCGCAGCGGTAAGGTGCCGGGAACTCGACGTTTATGAAGTCGATCCGCATTTCGCTAGGAAACTGGAAGGTCGGCTTTCCTCCCGGCATCCCAATGTTCGCGTTGTTGAGAGTGATTTTCTCGCCGCCGAGTCTCCGTACGAGGCTTTTCAGGTGATCGGCAACGTTCCCTTTTCGGTCACCGCTCAGGTCGTCGATTGGTGTCTTGCCGCGCCGTCATTCGAGGACGCCACCTTTATCACCCAACTGGAATACGCGAGGAAGCGCACTGGGGACTTCGGCCGTTGGAGCCTGCTGACGGTGCGGACCTGGCCACTGTTCTCGTGGGAGCTGTGCGGGCGCATCGCGCGGACGCAGTTTCGCCCGGTGCCCCGTGTGGACGCCGGGATCCTGCGCCTGACCCGCCGACCGCAGGCGCTGGTGGACCCGCGGCGGATGCGCGCTTACGATCGCATGGTCGAACTCGGTTTCAGCGGGCTCGGAGGTACCCTGTACGCTTCGCTCTCCCGCCGCCACTCTCCGCATCGGGTGGCGGAGGCGTTCGCAAGGGCCGGAGTGGAGCGCGACCGGGTGGTCGCCTTCGTCGATCCGGTGGAGTGGCTGGACATCTTCGAGACGCTCGACAGTCGTCCCACCACCCGCCCGCCGGGACGAAGGCGATGACGGCGGGAACCGTCCCATCGAGTCGCCGAAGCGTTCAGAGTGACGGGTGACAGCCGTCCGACCCCGCTCTTGCGGAACTTTCGGTGCGGAGTGTCACCATCGCTCCGCCAGCCTGCACGCCCAGGACCCGTAGCCGGCGTCGGAACGATCTCCACCGGTGGGCCATGGCGTTCTGCTTGCTTTCTGCCTGAGGTGGGGCGGTCTCGGTTGGCTCGTCCGGCTGCGGGGCTGTGAACCCTGATCTCAGTGACATCCGTGATCGCGGACTGCCCGCTGGCGCCGAGGAGCCCGGTCACCTCGGCAAGCGTGCGCAGTCGCACGCCAGGGGCGATGGTCCAGCCGCGCATCGCTAACGCCAGCTCGCGCTTGGTCCCGGCACCGACAGCCCGCTTTCGCGGGCGAGAGGGCAGCTTGGCCTGATGCCGTCCCGCCACAAGGGGCCTATATCTACAGCGAGTTCAGCATTGCATCATCAGATAGGCCAGTGATCCGCCGGTTGCTGACATCGTCGCAAGCGCCGCTTTCCCCGCCCCAAATCGCTCAACGATCAGTGTCCCGGGGGCGCCGGTCGCCGAGATCTCGCAACGGCGAACACGCCGCACGGCTTCGCCAAACTCGCCCATCCCATACCTGGTCGCCCCTATCGTATTTACGTCATTATGTGCGGCGTTACAGGTGTCCCTCGCGGCCGATGAAAGAAGCCGGACGCGCAAAGGAATTGCCGCCCGACCCGCTGATAGGATCATGGTGCTCGTTGTGTTACACGGGGAGAGGTGCTGTATGCGTGGAGTAATTATAGGGTTCGGAACCATTGCGATGGGTCACGCGAACGGGTACCGGCAACTCGACGAGATGTCGGTTGACGCGGTAGTGGATCCCTCGCCCGAGCGAAGGGCTTGCGCCGAGGGGCAGTTCGGACTGAGGGCATATCGGAGTTTCGAGGACATGCTGGTCGCGGAGTCCCCGGAATTCATCGATATATGCACCCCGCCGGAAACGCACGCCGCCTACATGAGGGCGGGCTTGGAAAACGGGCTGCATGTGCTGTGTGAAAAGCCTGTCTTCATCCCCGGGGAAGAGGGCTACGAAGTCCTGTTGAAGGAGATACGCGATGCGGATACGATCGTGTATCCATGCCACAACTACAAGTTCGCACCCATCCTCGGGCTGATGGAGAAGATTATCCGGTCTCCTGACTTCGGCACCGTTCTCGGCGCGCGGTTTCGCACATTGCGGAGCGGCCATGCCGTCGGGGTGCCGGAGTGGAACCCGCATTGGCGCCGGGACGCGCGCATATCGGCTGGCGGCATCCTGCGTGACCATGGACCGCACAGCATCTACCTGGCGACGCACCTGACCGGCCGCACCCCGCAAGCCGTTTCCTGCATCACCGGCAATCTGCGCAAGGACGCGTACCAGAGCACCGAGGACACCGCGATGCTCACTGTCCGCTGCGATGACGGCGGCGAAATCGTGCTGGATGTGTCCTGGGCGGCGAGCTACCGCAACAGTTACTACTCCGTCACCGGGTCGTCCGGCAGTGTCGTGGTCGAGAACGACGACGTGCAGTACACGGTCGACGGAGAGGTCATCCGTACCACCCTTGAGTCGGAGTTTGACGACCCGTCACACAAGAGTTGGTTCCGCCGGATGTTCCTCGACTTCCTGGACATGGTGGAGAACCCGCACCGCCAGGACTCGCTGATCCGTGAGGCGCTGATGACCTCTTACGTCATTGATGCCGCATATAGGTCCGCGGAACTGGACGGCCAGTGGGTTGACATCGACCTGGCGGACTCGCCAGACATGAACCGATAGGGAAACGCAGACATGGAACCCACTCTTCCCAGCCGCGTCGTCTCCTTCGACGCGGCGTGCGCGCTGCGCAGCGATTCGGCGGGGAGGCGCGTCGTACTCGCGACGGGTTGCTTCGATATCATGCATGTCGGGCACGCCTATTTCCTTGAGCAGGCTGCCACCCAGGGTGACGTACTCATGGTCGGGGTCAACAGCGACCGTTCGGTGCGGGCTATGAAGGGGCACACCCGGCCGATCATCGGCGAGCTGGAGCGGGCCGCGCTTGTCGGCGCCCTCCGCTGCGTGGACTACGTCTTCGTGTACGACGACACCGTGGCCGATGAGTTCATCAAGACCATGCGGCCGGATGTTTTCGTGATCGGCGAGGAGAGCGTGGGTGCCTATCCGTCCGAGACGGACGCCGCGCGAGACTCAGGGGGCGAGGTTTACGTCGTGGACCGTCTGCCCCAGCACTCCACCACCTCCGTGGTCGAGCGGGTGCAGGAGCAGGCGGCTTCCTGAGCCGCGGGGAGGGGGCGAGGCCGTGGTGGTCCCGCCCCCCCCAAATTCAGGCGGAGAACCTTAGTTCCAGGGGGAGTAGGATGCTCGCGGTGAGTGTGTCACCGCTCTGCTCCCCGACCCCGATCAGTACGGGGAGCCGGTCAGCCAGCTGTCCGTCGCGCGCCACCGCGCTCGAGGCGTACTCCATGGAGACCAGCAGGTGGTCCCCCTGACGCGTCACCACTACCCGCTCTGGTGCTGTGCCGGCCGTCGATTGCTTGCAGGTGCCCGGCTGGTGCGCCCACTCGGTGGCGGCGTCGCCGAAGTCCACGCGAACGCGCTGGGTGATCCCATCGCCAGCGACCGGCAGCGCGAGCCGGAGTTGGAGCCGGTCCCCGGAGCGCCGCCACTCCATGGTGTGCATCGGCTCGGTGGTACCTGTCCGGATTGAGCGTTTCAGGTGACCGTCGGCCCCGCCGCCGGACGTGGTGAGTGGCCCGCTCTGACCTGCCGGGCAGGGGATGATGTTGCCGTCGAGCGCCGTCACGAGGGCTGCCATGTCCAGCCACCAGCGTCGGAGCAACACGTCTGGGTCGACGGGTAGCTGCGCCCAGGTGTTCCACCAGAGGCAGCGCGGGAAGCGCCGCACCGCATCCGCCTCGGAAGGCGCTGCGACCGGCAGCGGGTTCTCGCCGAGCAACAGGCTGGAAGCCCACGCGGCCCACGTCACGGCGTCTTGGGCGCCGAACTGCTCGACCAGCGCCAGGAACCGTGCGTCGTCGAAGTCCGGGTGTGCCCGCAGGTCGCGCAGGTCGGCGAGCTCCCCCAGGCGCACGTAGGGCTTCTCCCGGTGCGATATCGACCACATGTTGGTGAAGTTCATGAAGCCGTGAGCAGTGAGGACGATGGCGAGCACGCACGGGTCGGGCACGAACACCGACGCGGTGCCGTGGCCTGCCCGTGCGCCGGTGCGCAGGTCTTCGTGAGTGATCCGGCGCATCGACAGTTGGCCGGGCTGCTGTAGCCAGGCACCGGGGTGGTGTCGAGGAGTCAGGTCGGCATTGCGGAGATTGGGACCGTAGCCATGGACCGGGAAGAACGCGTGTACGTCCACTTCCGTGAGCTCACGGGCGAACTCGCCTATCTCATGCATGAAGGGGTCACGGGTGCGCCGGTAGCCGAGCTCGTTCAGCACCCCCAGGAGGGGGTGTTCCCCGGCGGTGACGAGGTCGATGTCACCGCAGCGCACCGTATGCGGCTGGGCGGTCGTCAGATAAGTGGAGATGCCCTTGATGAGGATCGCGTCATCGGGGCGCGGAAGCTGTGCGGTGATCTCGGTAGCCGACCGCACATGTTCCGTCATGCGGCGCATGTCCTCGCGGTGCAGGTCTTCGACCGCGTCGCGCAGGCCGCTCCCGAGCCACCGTGGTTGTTCATGCTCCAGGCGCTGGAGCAGTCGTCCGGCCAGTGCGTGGCGGTCGATCAGGTCCAAGAGTGTGTCGTCATCCGCGCCCGCGCTGTCCGGTGTCACCTGCCGGGCACCCGCCGCCCAGCGCAGTACGGCGGCTGGGTTGCTGGTCGGACTGGGACACGGCCCGTGGGGTGCGGCGTTCCCGTCATGGGGCGAAGAATGCACAGTGCTTACCTTTGCTGACCGTGGGTCGGAAGGGTCTTCCATTGGTTGTCACACAGTGTCCGGTTCGAAGGTCCCCGCCAGGTCGGTGACCAGCCCGGGGTGCAGGAATCCGTTTGAGGAGATGAAGGAGCCAGGCACCAGCCGCTCGCGCCCGTCCACGTCGCTCCACCGCCCGCCGGCCTCCTCGACGAGTAGCGCGGGTGCGGCGATGTCCCACAGCTCGATGCCGTACGACAGGGCGGCGTCCGCCACGCCCTCCGCGACCAGCACGTGGCCCCAGAAGTTGCCCCAGCCCCAGGCGCACCGAAACTCCTGGGCGGCGGCCAGCACTCTGGTGAGCGCGTGCGGTGAGGGTGCCTCGTGCAGTCCGCCGTAGGTGAACGTAGCGCGGTCGCGGGAGGACAGGTCGGAGACGGCGAGCCGCCTTCCGCCGTCGGTGAAGGCCCCCTGGCCCCGGACCGCCCACCACCGGCGGCCGAGGGCCGGGGCGCTGATGACTGCCACGGTGATCTGCTGGGCGACTTCCTTGGCGATCAGGGTTGCCCACACCGGGTTTCCGCGCGAGAAGTTCTCCGTGCCATCGATCGGGTCGATGATCCAGCGGTCGCCGTGGGTCTCGGCTTCGGCGCCACCCGTCTCCTCGCCGAGCATGGTTTCGTCGGGTGCGGCCGCTGCCAGCGCCTGGCGTATCGCAGTCTCGCAGGCGATGTCGGCCTCGGTCACGCGTGACCCGTCAGGCTTGTACCACTGCTCGACCCCGTTGAGCGCGAAGTAGCGCATTGAAACCTCGTCGGCGGCGTCGGCCAGGAGATGGGCGATCCGCAGCGACGCGGCCGCGTCCCGGGTCGTGTGCGGGGCAGCGTTCTGAGTCATGTGGTCGGCTCCGCCGCTCATCTACTGGTCCAGCAGTGGGAGGAGTTCCTTGAACGCCGCACGGCAGGCGTCGAGCGTCAAGTCCACGTCGTCGGTGGTGTGTGCGGCGGATACGAACCATTGGTGAGCCGGGTGGAACAGCACACCGCGCTGGGTCGTCTCGATAAAGAAGGTCCGGGTGAGCTGCTCGCGTGCGGTCCGGTCGGGGGCGGTGAAGCGCATGAAAGGGGAAGGGGGGTAGCCGATTACCTCGGCAGGCATATCCAGTTCTGCGATCAGAGCGCGCAGTCCGTCCTGAAAGTACGTGCCGATTGACCATAGTCGCTCGATAGCATCGGTCTCGCGCAGGATGCCGATCGTGGTGAGCGCTGCGGTCATCTCCACCGGGCTGGCGTAGAAGGTCGACGAGATGCGAGTCTCTGCCAGGCCACTGAGTACGTCCCGTCGGCCGACGATGGCCGAGATCGGAAAGCCGTTGGCCAGAGCCTTGCTGAAGGCCACCATGTCGGCCTGCACGCCGAAGTACTGCTGCGCGCCGCCGATGCTCATCCGGAAGCCGGACCGCATCTCGTCCAGGATGAAGAGAGCGCCGTGCCGGTGGGTGATGTCGCGGAGCGCCTGGAGATGCCCGTCAGATATGGTCTCGTATTCGAAGGGCATGGTGATGACGCAGGCGATCTCACCGGGGTGTTGCTCGAATACCGCCTCAAGTGACCGCGGGTTGTCGAAGTCGAAGGTAAGGGTGTTGTCGCGGGTAGCGGCGGGAATGCCGGCGGGCTTGCCGCAAGCCCAGTCATGCCATCCGTTGTACCCCCAGCGGACCACCTTCTCGCGCCCGGTGAAGATGCGGGCCAGCCGGACCGCTGCGGAGTTGGCATCCGATCCAGTCTTGAGCATGTATGCGAGTTCACCGCCCGGGATGATGGAGGTGAGCAGTTCAGTCAGCTCGACCTGACGGGGACTCCACAGCGGAGCGATGGAATTACCCATCGCGATCTCGCGGGTTACGGCCTCGGTCACTCGCGCATCTGCGTGGCCCAGTACGACGGGGCCGTAACCTAGCAGGAAGTCAGTGTACCGGCGGCCGTCCGTATCCCATACATAGGCGCCCTTGGCCCGGCTCATGTACCGCGGGTAGACCGTGCGGCCGAGGCTGTCGTTGGCCATGATGTCCCCCCGCGTCACCGCTCGGGCGTCGCTGGCCAGGCCCCTCGTGGTCCAGCTGTCGCAGATCTCGAACCCCTGCGTAGCGGTTTTACTGAGCATCTCTCGGGCTCCTTCGGATCAAGTCATGGCGCACAGCGGCGTCGTGCCATCGTGATCGAGGATACGCGGTGCGGTCAAACGTGACCTCTTCCTCAACTGCCCTCGACCGAAGGCCGGTGAGATGTTGTCAGCTTCGCTGCTGGTTGCGATACTTGCGTGATGTCAGAAGCGCTTATCGCCTCGCGGACGGCACCGTGGATTCCGGTGCCCCATACTTTGGACTTGGTTGCTGCGAATCACTTGCCGCCCAGCGAGCTCACCACTGCGGCGTTTGTCTTCGCCTTCGATGCGAACAGTGACCTTCTGCTTACGCATGTGAATTTGCCGGGTCGCGGTTGGGACATACCGGGAGGACATATTGACCCCGGCGAGGATCCGGCGGTGTCGGCGGTGCGGGAGCTTGCCGAGGAAACCGGATTCGTCGCGGACCCTGGGGAGCTCACGCTGTTCGGCTGGCAGCGGTACGTTCTGCATGATAGGCCGCCTGTGGAGTATAAGTACCCGTATCCGATTTCATACTCAGTGTGGTACTACGCCCGCACGGCGTTGGTGGCCCCGCCGGTCAGTGCCGATCCAGAGCTGGAATGCGGTCCGGCCGAATGGTGCTCGAAGCCGATGGTGGCCGAACGGTGTGCTGAGTGCAGTTGGCTGCCGTTCCACCCGTTTCTGTTGGGCCGGGTGTTGGTGAACCACGCCTGACCACCGGCGGCGTCAGCGCTAGAAAGATGTGCAGCCATGACTCGGGGCCCATGGCGGCCATCAGCCGATGGTGTTCGACCCGGGCGGCGGCACAGTGCAGCGTGCCGTCGATGCAGCCGGAGCCATGTTCGGCCATGCGGTGATGGGGTCGTGCTCACGCGCGTGTGGACGCAGGGGTCGGGGCCAGCAGGCGAGGTGCAGGAGAAACGCCGATAAGGAGCGTACGGTCGGCAGGATCCAGCGGCCGCAGCCCCGGGTGGGCTTCCTGGTGCGGTCAAGCTGGATGGTCACGGTTGCCGTCCGTCATGGACGGTGCGTCGAGACAGCAGTCCACGACCTGGGCGGTAAAGGCGAAGGGCGAATTGCCGATCGGCGGGGAGAGCTCGTGCGGTGGGCGGCGTGAGAAACCCGACTTGGAAGACGCGTGCGTTGCCGTGTGCGGTGACCCGGGTTTCCAGTCTCCGCGCGAAATTGCGCGTCCAACTCGTGTACGCCGAACTGGCGGCACCCGCTCGGCGCCGAGTCAGTGGTTGCCTCCCCTCCGCTGCCCCCAGCACCAGTACGTGATGATGCGGTTCAGTCGCGTCCGAGAACTGATCGGCGGCGGTTCCGACGCGCAAGAACTGCGGTGACAGTGTGCGGGGTTGGAGTACCGCGCGGTCCGGGTCGCATTGTTCAACCAGGCATTGGAGCCGCGTCGTGTGCTTCGCGGCATTCTCTCTACCGTCTAGCCGGCGCGGGCTTCGCGCGATCGGGAATCTCCCGTAATTCGAGAAGTGCTGTTCAGCACTCGGGGGTGTGGAAGAACTCGGGAAGAGGTTCTCACGATATCATCACGATACTGACGGGTTGCTTTGGTAATGAATTCCGGAAAGTCAGGTAGGTACTGTGACAAGACCTGAGACCGTCGCGCCGTCCATCGTCGCGCCGCCCTTTGAGTCGTTGCTGGGTGGAGGTGTGGGATCTCCCCTGGAATGGGATGAAACGGGAAGGATTGCCCGGGATATCTCTCAGGTGATTCGGGCGGAACTGTCGCGGGCCGGCTCCGCGGACGCCGCAGCGGTCAGCGAGTTGCTTATCCGGAATGTCGACTACCGGATCGTCGCCGACTACCTGTACGCCCTGCGTGCCGGCGGCGGCGCCACTACTGAGTTGTGCGAGGCGGTTGCCAGGACTCCGGAATCAGAGGCACGCGGGGTGCTGCGGTACCGGCTTGCGCTGAGCCGGGCCAACTGCGGCCGTGTGCCTGGTGAACTGGCGACACCCGCGCCTGCCTTGCACTACGTGAGCGCCATCGAGGATTTGCTGGATGTACCGGACGGGTCGGGCACCCTGGGCGACGGCATATCCGTGCTGCTCCGCGACCAGTCGGCCGGCCAGGCCGTCGCCGCGCTGGTCCGCGACGTGGGCCATGACCTGAGCAACTTCTTCGAGGCGCAGTACGAGGTTTCGGGTCCCAACGCCCGGGTACGCCAGGGCATCGTGAAGTCCTGCTTCCTGCCCAACGGTCTACGAGTGGCCAGTAAGAGGGAGAACCCGCAGAAGTGCGACAGGTTTCGTCGCGAGCAGCTGGCTTACCAGGAGATCTCCGCGCGCCTCGGCACCGGCGCCGGCCAGCTCGTGCACCTTGGCCGCCGGGCTGACGGGCGGCCGTTCTCCACGGCGCCCGCACCGGGCCTCGCGGTGCTGCGGGACGGGCGCTCCGGGCGGGTCTACTCGCTATCCGCATGGATGCCCGGACAGACGCTGGAGAGCATCTTGCTCGGCAGCATCTCTCATGAGGCGCGGGCCGCTTACCTGGCGGACTACCGATGCCTGCTGGATGCCCTGTACGACCGGGGCATCCTATGGGGAGACATGAGTCCGCGCAACATCATCGTGGAGCACCGTCCGGGCCAGGATGTCTACTGGCTGACGGACTTCGAGAAGACCCTCTTCCAGCCAGGACCGGTGAGCACGGCCGCACGGCGTGTCCACAGCCGAGGCCAACTGGCCGTCGAGGAGTTGGGCGTGCTGTGCACACGGGATGAGATGCGTGCCTGCTTGCACGGGTATTGGGATCCCACCACCTGGGATCTCGACTCTGAGCAGCCGCTGCCTTACCCGGCGCGACCGGAGATCGCCGGGGTGTTGAGGGGGCGCGGTGTCACCGCACCGAGCGTGGCCGACTACAACCGCACCGACCGGCAGTTCCTCACGGTGCGGTGCCCGGACACTGACCCGGCCACCGGACGGCGCCGCTACCCGGGACAGCTCAACTTCCGTGTCGAGCACTACTTCAGCTGCGCCGCGGATCCCCGTGCCGACGACTACGACCGCCTGACCACCGAAATCCTCATCGCCGCCCGCGAGCTGGACTGCTTTGAACCGGTGTTCGGGGTACTTACCCGGGCCGTGGCCGCGCTGGAACGGGAGTTCGTCGTGGGGGAGTTTGTAGGCCGCCTGTCGGATCGGCCAGGGGCCGCCATCCCGCCTCCGCAGGCGAGGTTGAGCATGTTGTCCCACCTGATCGACGAACTGGCCCGTGCGTGCGGCAGCGCCGAGGACCTGCTACGGGCCTGCCGCCAGGCTGGTGTCCGTAACGAGGAGAATTCTGACCATGGCTGAGAGTGGGCAGTCAGACGTGCTGGTGGAGTTCCAGTCGAGAACCGACGTTGTGGTCCAGCTCGGGCCCATCCGCGTTCGCTTGGTCAGCGACCAGGCCAACTTCCCGGCGCTGGCCTATTTCAGCGCCGCGGCGCAGACCGCGTACAGCGGGCAGCCGGTGGAGGCCGAGCTGTGGTGCGTGAGCCCTCAGGTACGGACTGGCTCTGGTCGGGCGGCGGAATACGATCGGACCACCCGCGCTGGGCAGTTCGCGAGCGGCTACTACGTCACCGACCACTTCGGGCCGCCGGTGCGCCTGGTGACCCGTGGCCGACGGATCTATGTCTTCGGCGAGCGCTTTGAGACTGTCGTGTGGTCGTACTTCGTGAAGTACCTGTTGCTGCTCGACTCGGTCGTCGCGAAGACCCTCTTCCTCAAGGCCGGTGCCGTGTCGGTGGGCGGGGCGGGCAGTCTGCTGTTCGGGCGAGGCGGGGCTGGCAAGACGGTGCTGCTGAGCCAGCTGTGCGCGCGCGGCGCCGGGTTCGTCACCAACTCACACGCGGTTGTGCGCAAGGGGCAAGTGACCGGGGTGGCGAGTTCGATGCGCATGCGGCCCGGACCCTGGGTGGACGAGTTGGGCGTCGCGACGACACCGGCAATCAAGCCTGATGAGGTTGTGGTCGACCCGGTCGCCGCGTTCGGCGGGCAGGTGGGGCCCGTGGCGGTGCGCAGCCTATGCGTGGTGGACTACCGGGGGCCGGACCGGCACGTCGTCGAGGAGATCGATCCGGCCCGCATGTACGACTACCTGGAGCAGTTCGGCCTGGGCCTGAACGTCTACCGGCTGGAGGAGGATCTGTTGGATCACCTCGGCGGGGACTACCGGCTGTTCTGCGACGCATACCAGGAGATGAAGGACGGGCTGCGCGAACTGGTGAACGCGAGTCGCTGTTACTACCTCAGCTTCGACGTGCGGCGCACGGCCAACCAGGACGCGCTGCTGAGGCTGCTGGGCTGACTGAGGAGGCGGCCCGCCCCGCGGCGGGACGCTGTTGGTTAATTCCGCCCCGCTGGATGTCATCCAGTGGGGCGGAGTGCTGCGAAGGGGCTGATCCGGGTCGGGGCTCGGCGTTGGCCGGTGAGGTGGGCATCGATGCGGGCGAGGTTGATGGCAGCGCCGGTGAGCTGGTGCTGGAGACCGGTCTTGACAAGGCCCCGGTAGCGGGATCTGCGTAGGCCGCAGCGCGCGATGGCTTGGGAGATGGTGCCCTCGACGCCGGCGCGGACCTGGTAGCGGTTCTTCCACTGGTCGGTCTGCTGCTCGCCCCTGGCGGCGCGCAGGACGTGGTGTTCGTCGTGGTGGCGCAGGCGAAGTTCGCGTCGGTCGCGAGCGGGTGAACTGATGCACTGGGTCCGCACGGGGCATGGGCGGCAGTCCTTCACCGAGAACATCACCCGGATGACGGGGAGCCCCTGCTGGGAAAGCCGGTTGCTCCAGGTGCGGCTGGTCTGTCCACCGGGACAGGTGACCTGCTTGGCGTCCCAGTCGATGGTGAATGCCTCCTGGTCATAGCCGCCCTCGGCGCTGGTCTGAGCGCTGGTGTTGGCCTGGACCGGGCCGTGCAGCGCGACACCGTAGTCGTGCTGGGCGGCCACGAGCTGTGCTGCCGTGGGGTATCCGGCATCGACCCAGTGCTCGGCGGGAAGACAGTCCCGGCGGGAGAGGTCGGCGTGGATGGCGCCGGCCATCGTGCTGTCGGCGACGGTGGCCATGGTGGTGACGACGTTCGTGATCAGATTCGGGCTGTCGGGCTCGCAGGTCTCGGTGAGGTGGACCTTGTAGCCGTCCCAGAGGATGTCGCGTTTCCCGCTGGCCCTGGCCTCGATGTCATAGGGGGTGACCAGGCGCAACGCGCCTGGCGGGCGGTCTTTTGGGGCACGCCGCCGTACCTCGCCTTCGACCAGGTGGAAGTGCTGGACCCAGACCTGGCGCAGGACCTCGACCTCCGGTAGGACAGCCAGCCCAGGCGGAGCATCACCGGAGAAGACAGCTTCCAGCAGACGCGTCCCGTCGACGCTGACGCGATGGCCCACGGCATCCCTCGCGGCCCGGGCCTTGGGGAACCGGGAGTCCTCCGCCCGGGTGGCGTAGTGCTTGAACCACTCCGGATCGCTGACCCCAACCAGCCAGTCAGGAGCAGCCTCGGCGATGGCGTTCAGCGCCGACCTCAGTGTCTCGGTGACCAGCTCCAGCCAGTTCAGAGCCCGCGCTGAGGACTCCACATGGGTGGAGTCGGTGCGAGCATGGCCGGCAGTCTTCAGCAGCCCTTTCTCACGGCAACCGACAAGGATGCCGTCCAGCACCCGTCGCCCGGCATCCGCCCCGATCAGACGGTCCCTGAACTCCGAGAGCACCGAGAAGTCGAAACCCGGATCACCCAGGTCCAGGCCCAAGGCGTACTTGTAGTCGATCCTGGCCCGTACCGCTTCCGCGGTCTGCCGGTCGGTCAGGCCCTCGACGAACTGCAACACCAGCACCAGCGCGAGGCGGCCCGGTGACCAGGCGGTCCTGCCCCGCGCCGGGAACAGGTCCACGAACTCATCATCGGCGAACAGCAACCCCAGCTCGTCCCTCACCCGGATCGCCAGACTGCCCTTCCGGAACGCGGCCCGAGCCACCCGTACCGCCTCCGCCGGGATCTCCCCAGATCCCTTCGGCTGCATCGACACCCGCACCCACCCCACACGACAACGTCGGCCTTCGAGACCACAACCAGGTCTCGAAGGCCGACGTCACGCCGCAGCCAGGCCCGATTAACCAACAGCGTCCGCGGTGGGACGGGCCGCCTCGGATCAGGCGGCCGCCAGCACCTCGGCCATCTGCTCCAGATGCCCCTCGTAGGTGTGCTCGCGCAGCACATAGTCCCGCAGGTCGAGCGCCGCGTCCTGGAAGTCGTCCACATGGGCCATGACGCGGCCGATGGCCTCCCGCAGCGCGGAGACGTCGTCGGCGGGGATGGTCAGGCACGCCGGGGAGGCGGGCACCTGCGACGCAATTGGCTCAGAGACGACGACCACCTTGCCGAAGGTGAGCGCCTGCACGAGGGCCGCCGACACACCGCCGTGAGCGGCGAACCGGCGCAGGTAAGGGAAGGCCACCACGGCGGCGCCTTCGATGAGCTCGTGCATGCGGTCGCGGGCGATCCATCCGGGCTCCCAGCTGACCCGGGCATGCGGGTATTCGCGGGCGATCAGCTCCGCCCCGTTTGTTAGATTCCCCGCGATCCGCAGCGGCGGGCCGGGGTTGACCGCTTCGAGCAGGCAGCGGATCCCCTTGTATGCCAGCGCCTCGCCGATGAGCAGGACGTACGGCTCATGGCCGGCGCCCCGGCGCGGCGCCGCGAACCGCTCCTTAACCTCAGCCATGGTCGCGGAGGGCCAGCCGATCCGGGCCACATTGCGTCGCGGTAGCCACTGCATTGCCTGCTGCTCGCTGGCGACGGTGTGGACGACGAAGAGGTCGGGACCGGCCAGCTCCTTTAGCGTGCCTAGCACGTCTCCTTCCTTGGTGGCGTTGGCGCCCCCCAGTTCCCCTGTCAGCTCGGCGGGTCGGTGCAGGGAGTGGACGACGCGTAGCGGCCCGCGCGGGATCGGGAAGGAGTCCCAGTTCTCGTCGAGGAAGAGGTTGACCAACACCTCTTGGCCGCGGGCCACCGCGTCCGCATACGCGGCCTCCAGGTTGCGTCGGGTCACCAGCGGTGAGTCGTTCAGTGCTCCGACGGTGGCCACGTGCGCCACCTGGCCGCGATCCGCGCGGCCTTCGAGGAAGGACTCTGGGCAGTAGACCGGTGCGTGGGCCGCGGCGCCAAGGCCCATGATCAGGTCTGGATGATGCCCGCGCTCGTGCGGGTAGTCGTCAAAGAAGGCGAACCTCACTCCTGCTCCGCCTCCGCTGTGCCGCGAGCCAGGCAAACCAGGCCGCGTCGACGCAGGTCATCAATGACCTCGGCCACCTCGGCGGCCGGTCGGCCGCCGGTCAGGGTGGCAATCCGGGCGATGGAGCTCTCTGCGTCGATCAGATGCAGCAGCGCGAACTCGTCGGAGGAGACCGTGGTGCGGTGACCGGTGCGAGTGCGGCAGAAGTAGGTGGGTAGGAGCGCGCCTCCGTCCACTACCTCGGTGGTGGAGCCGAGGGAGATGCCCTCCACCAGGTGCGGTACCAGGGTGGCGGGTTCCTCCGCGCCTTCGGCGGTGAGCTTGGTGATGCGCACCCCATCCACGTACAGCACGTCGAGGTTGCAGCTGAGGAAGCAGCGGATGGCGTCCTGCGGGGTCTCCACGATGGGTTCGCCCCGGATGTTGAAGGAGGTGTTGAGGATGAGCGGGATGCCGGTGACCTCGTGGAAACGCTCGATCAGCTGCCGGTAGGTGCCCTGGTGATCTGGGTCCACGGTCTGAATGCGGCAGGTGTCGTCCACGTGGCAGACGCTCTTGATGACTTCAACCTGCTCGGGCAGCAGGGGGGCGACGGTCATCATGAACGGGTCGTCGTCTACGACGTCGAAGAACTCCTTGACGTGCTCGGTCAGCACCGACGCTGCGTACGGCCGGAACGGCTCACGGAACTTGACTTTGGCGTTGAGCCGGTCGCGCATGTCGCGGGGTCGTGGGTCACAGATGATGCTGCGGTGCCCCAAGGCGCGGGGGCCGAACTCGCTGGCGCCCTCGAACCAGCCGACGAACTTTCCGTCGGTCATGTCGGCCACTGCGGACTCCACGACGTCGGGCACGGTCTCGGCCCGAACGAACCGGGAGCGGGCCGCCACCGCGTCCGCAACCTCCAGTTCGCTGTACGTCTTGCCGTGGTAGTTGTCGTAGGCCCGCCAGCGTGGCCGTTCCCCGGTGAGCCGGTGGTAGCCATAGAGGGCGGCGCCGATCGCGATGCCGGAGTCACCCGAAGCGGGCGTGACGAAGAGCCGAGAGAATGGCGTGTGCCGCAGGATCAGGCCGTTGGCCACGCTGTTCAAGCCGACGCCGCCGCTCAGGCAGAGTTCGTCGGCACCTGTAGCTTCGTGGATCACCTTGCACAGGTGGATGACCGCCGGTTCCAGCTCCGCTTGCACCTTGGCCGCCAGATCGCGGCAGACTGGATCGAGGTGGGCCGGCTCGGAGGAACGGGGCGGCAGCTTGGTGACCCACTTCGTGTCGATAACCAGGTCGTCGCCGTCGTATTCGATGAAGGGGTCGGGGAAGGAGGAGGCGTCACCGTAGGGCGCCAGGCCCATCGTCTTACCGGCGTGCTGGAAGTGTCCGAAGATGTACTCTGAAGCTACCGAGAACATGTGGCCGAGGCTGGGGAAGCGCATGAAGGGATCGCTGGCATCCCACAGCCCCCAGCGCTTTCGCACTAGTTGGAGCGAACCGTCCTCGGCTACCGAGTACATCGACTCGGCTTCCTCCATCTCGGAGTATGCAGGGGCAGGGCCGATGAGCGGGCTGCCGCGCCGCTCGTACTCGCCGTAGTTGTAGCCGCTGCCGTCGAGGATGAGCACCGCAGGGCGGTTGAAGTCCGAGGCGATCCAGGCGTAGTAAGCGTGCAGCAGGTGATGCGAGGGGTTGACGATTAGCTCGCCACGGTATCCAGAGCGACGTATCTCGGGTTCGTAGTCGTTCTGTGTGTAGCGGTTGATGACGACAGAATCGACTTCACCGAGGTCCTTGAGTCCGGCGACCCGAAGGCAGTATTCGACCGCCTTGAAGGGGTACCCCTCGTGGTACTTGACGCGTGACAGCCGTTCCTCCGGAACCGCCACGACGAGTTCGCCGTCAATGACGACACAGGCGGCCGCGTCATGTGCCGCGTTGATTCCAAGAACTACTTTTTTGACCATTGTGTCACCTCGACATGTTGGCAGAGGGCGGAATGCCGTGCAGCCGTTTTGATTGGGCCCATGAGCCGCGTACTCGCGGCGGCTGTACTGGCGCCTACAGGCGCCCTTCTGAGACCGCGTCGCTGATCCACGGGATGACCTCGTCCAGCATGGCGTCAAGGCTGGTCGTGGCCTGGAAGCCGAGCACCTCACGTGCCTTGGTGACGTCCGGGACGCGTTTTTGCACGTCGTGCGCGAACGGCTCATCGGAGACGAAGCGGAATGGCGTCGCGGCGGGCTGGACCTTGCGCCAGATCAGTTCCGCCAGCTGCAATACGGTGGTGGACTCGGCGGTTGAGAGGTTGAAGTCCTCGTTCAGCGCGGCGTCGTGCTCCATGGCCAACACGATGCCTTGGGCGAGGTCGCCTCCGTAGGTGTAGTGCCGCACCTGGTCCCCGTCGCCCAGGATGTGCAGCGGATCCTGGCCCTTGAGGATCTTCTGCACCAGGTCGGGGACGACGTGCGACATGGCGAGCTTGACGTTCCCCGACAGCACCTCAGCCTGCCCGAGGGCGCGGCCCTCGCCCACGCCGACGCAGTTGAACGGCCGCACGATGGTGTATGGAAGCCCGTACTGGTCCCAGGCGGCGCGGGCAAAGTACTCCACGGCGAGCTTCTGGAAGCCGTAGGAGGACAGCGGTGGCGCCACCTTCCGCTCGTCCCCCTCCTTGGATGGCCACCGATCGGTGGATTCGAAGACCATGGACGACGACAGGTAGGTCACCTTGCGCAATGTGCCCGACTCGTGAGCCTTGATGGCGGCGTCACATGTTGCAGCGATAATCCGCTCGTTGGTGGCGAGCAGGTCGTAGGGGTAGGCGTGGAAGTATGAAATGCCGCCGATCAGGGCGGCCCCAGCGATCAGATGATCGCAGTCCGCCAGCAGCCGCGTCAGCAGCTCAGCATCCCGGGCGTCGCCACATACGAAGCGGTATGCGGGGTGACCGTCGTAGGTGCGCGCTATGGGGCCGTACTTGGAGTAGTCATCCAGGCCCACCACCTCGTGGCCGTTGGCCAGCAAGCGCTCCACCACGTAGCCGCCGATGAAGCCAGCCGCTCCGGTGACCAGCACCTTCGCCATGTCCTGTCCTTTCGGTACCCGCGGCCGGGGTTCGGCCGCGGTAGTGCGCTGAGAGGCGGGCCCGGTCAGAGCAGCACGCCGTTGCCAGTGATGCCCCACACGTCCGCGACGGGCTGGCGGGCAGCGAGGTCGCGGTAGGCCGGATGCGGTGCACCAATGACGAGTAGGTCGGCGCGGTTCATGACCTCCTCAGTCGGAAGAAACCGCTCGTCGTCGATGTAAGGGTCGGCGCAGAGCGTCTCGCGGGCCCTAACCGAGAGGTTCTTGCGTAGCCTGAAGGCGAGGCTGTCGCGGGGATCGTCGCTGCCTCCCTTGAAGGCCATGCCCAGGATGCCCACCGACATGGTGGCCAGCGGATAGCGGCGCTCCAGGCGCGTGACCAGGTACTCCGGCAGCCCTTCGTTGATCTGCATGGCGAGGTGCCCGAGGACGAAGGAGCTGCTGTACGCGGCCAGTTGCATTGTGTCCTTGCGCAGGCAGGGCCCAGCGGCGAACCCCGGCCCGGGCAGGTCAGCGGCACGCGGATACTCGTAGGTGATGGCCTGGCGGATGCGGGCGAAGTCTAGCGTGGCCTCGTTCGAGATTCTCCAGAACTCATTGGCTGTCGCAAATTTGATATAACGCCAGGTATTAGTGAATAGCTTCGCCAGCTCGGCCTCCTCGGGGCTGAGCGGGACGATGTGGTCGGTCAGTGTCCGGAACAGCTTCTCGGCGCGAGCGGCGGTCTGTGGGTCGCGGGCTGCGACGATCTGTGGCAGCGAGAACAGCTCTGTCATGGCGTGGCCTTCGGCGATGCGCTCCGGGCAGAAGGCCACACTCGACGCCAGCCCGTATGGTTCCAGCGCCTGCTCGGTGATCCGAGTGGTGCCCGGGTGGACCGTGCTGCGCAGCACTATTAGCTGCCCCGGCGTAAAGTACGGTCGACAGTTCTCCAGCGCCCGCCAAATGGCCGAGTGGTCAGGACTGAGGTAGGCGTCGATAGGCGTGCCGACCACGACGATCACGTGCTCCGCGCTGGCGACGGCGGCCGGGTCCAGCGTCGCCACCAGGCGCCCATCGCGCGCCGCCTCCTTCAGAGGCTGCTGCGCGCCCTCCTCGCGGAAGGGCAGCCGCCCCGCATTGACTTGCTCAACAGCGGTGGCGTTGACGTCATAGAGAGTCACCGACAGGCCGCGGTCCGCGAAGGCGATGCCCAAGGGCAGGCCGACCCGGCCGCAGCCGCCGACTATCACGACGTCCCGAGTGAACACGTCGTTCGACATGAATTCCTCTCCGCATCGTTTCTCTTGCCGCGCGGCGGATCGCCGGGGCGTGTCGGGATGACGGGATTTGAACGGCGTCCGCACGGCGGGTGGGCCGGCTCCCGCCTGGGCCGAATGTGGAGTGGCGGCATGGACTGCCTGCCGCACCGACTGAACGGCGCCCGCCTCTGCGGTCACTCCTGGGAACGCGAATTTAACAGCGCAGAAAGGAACATGACCGGACTCCCCCGTCGATCCGCCCCTGTGGACGAACGTGGCTCAGCTTACCTCGTGCAAGTTGCGGCTGCCTTGGTGGTGCGGGCAGAGCGGGTGGCGGCTGCCGCTGGCCGGTTGATCTTCCGGTGCTTGGTCCAGGTGGCGATGTGGGGGTACCGCTTGCCGTCCTTGCCTTCGTACCGGTAGATCAGCCCAGCGCCGACGAGTCGGTTGAGGTCGTCTTCGAGTTCCAGTGGACCGTGCTCGGGGCGCAGGGGCCACAGGGCCGGCGACGACGGCGGTCTGGTCGCGGAAGCAGCCGTGGTCGTCGGCTTGGGCGGGCAGCCTAAGAAGGTTCGCTCGGTGGTGATGGACACGGCGGCGAGCGACTCGGAGATGAAGGCCTCGGGCTTGATGGTGCGGATGCGTGCCAAGGGAAGGGCGGTCCTCACTCGGTGGCCGAAGGGCTGGGGGCCTGCGGCTCAACGTTGTCGTCGCGGATGGCGGGGGATTGGGCAGGGGGAAGCATCGGCCTTTAGCGCGGGGCGCGCTGAGCCGGTCGTGTTTTTCCGGGGTGTCGTCAACATGGCCACACCCGGACCGCACAAGTCCAGTCCGGTCTCTGACGGCAGACACGACGTTAGAAGATGTGGTCGGCCGGGCGGTTCCAAAACGGAACCAAGCGTGAGGCGAAGAGGCCGCAGACGAAGAGGAGGCCAAGGTCCGGCACGGCACCTGGCGTGATCCGGCCCTGGGGCAGGAGACGTTCGGCGAGTACGCGAACCGCTGGTACGCCGCCCAGGACCTGGCCGCGTCCACCATGCAGAAGTTCCGCCGCCACATCGAGGAGCACCTGCTCCCCGAGTTCGAAGCGCGCTCGCCGGCGTCCTCCGCACCGACGTCGACGCGTGGGAGAAGGAGAAGGCAGTGTACGCCGCGTCCAGCGTCAAGGCCTGGCGCTCGACGCTCCACCTGATCTTTGAGTACGCGAGCGACGAGGCTCTGATACCGTCCAAGCTGGCGGCGCGGCGCGGCGCCGCAGGCGCGGCAAGCGCGCCGGCCGCTCCCGAGACCGCGGCCCGGGGAAGGTCGTCACCGACGCGCTCGGCATCCTGCTGACCGCCGAGCGGGCCGCCCTGCTGTCCGGTCGCGACGACGAGTTCGTCGCCGTGGTCCTCAAGGGCTATACGGGTAAGCGCTGGGGCGAAATCATCGGTCTGGAGACGGAGTTCGTTCGACCTGGTGCGTTCCGCGTCGAGTGGCAGCTGTACGAGCTGGACACCGCCGAGCTGGTGCGCTGCCCGCCCAAGGACGACAGCTACCGGTCCGTCGACTCGATGGACTGGCTGTCGGCTCTTGTCTTCGACCACATCGCGCGCACGAAGCCGACGCCCTGCCCGTGGCACGGGAGGACGTACGTCTTCCGGGGCCAGGGGCAGTGCGTACCGGTGGGCACCAGGGCACGAAGCTCGTTGACGTCGCGCGGCTGGCCGAAGTCTCTACGGGGACGGTGTCCAACGTCCTCAACCGCCCCGACCGTGTCATCGAGCTCACGCGGGTGCGGGTCGAGCAGGCCATCGTCGACCTCGGGTTGTACGGGGCGGCGCGGTGTCGGGGCACGCGGCCCACTGGCGCAGGAACGGTTTTGGGACCTGGCTGTTCACCCCAGCGGTCTCCGGCTGGTACCTGAAGAAGGCCCGCAGGAAGCCCGGCCCGTACCGCTGCTCGGCGAGCCGTGGCCCGGCGTTCCGGCGCGAGGGCGCGGTGCCAGCGAGCGGGCCGACGCCTGCTGGCTCCCGATCGCCAAGGGCCTTACGCCCCACGGGCTTCGCCACACTCATCGGACGATGATGGAGGACCTGGGCACCGAGAGGGTGCTCATGGACGAGCGCATGGGGCACCTCGACGGTTCGGTCTCAGCGCGCTATGCCCACGTTACCCCGGGAATGCGGAAGCGCCTGCTGCTGGGGCTGACCGAGCAGTGGGAGACAGCGCTCGACGCCCGCTGCGCCATGGACGCAAGGTCCCCGGTCGCCGTGCTCGACAAGCTCCTGCGAGCTCGCGCTACTGAGGTTTTCGGGTTGGGGTGACGGTGGTCTCGGTGATGGGTGTAGTCCGGTGGCATGCGGTATCCCGATGGGGGCGGCCTGACCGCGAGGCATCGGGCCCAAAGGGAGCAAGTGCGGTTCGAGGCCGCCGAGTTATTCGCGCGAGGAGTGTCTCCACCACAGGCCGCCCGGCGGCTGCGGGTCTCGCGGAAGTCCGCGTATGCCTGGCACGCCAGCTGGCGGGACGGCGGCACGGAAGCACTGCGCTCCAAGGGCCCGTCCGGGCAGCCCTCCCGGATGCGGCCCGAGTGGCGGGCCTGGCTGGCGGCAGAGCTGGAGAAGGGCCCGGCCGCCCACGGCTGGATGGAGGACCAGCGGTGGACGCTGGCGAGGGTGGCCACCGTGATCGCGCGGCGCTTCCACGTCCGCTTCAGCATCGCCCAGACCTGGCGCATTCTGCGTCAGATGGGCTTCAGCGTGCAGGTCCCGGTGCGCCGGGCCGCCGAACGCGACGAGGAAGCGGTGGCCACGTGGATGAAGGAGACGTGGCCGCGGGTGGAAAGACAGTGAGGGACCAGGAAGCGTGGCTGTGCTTCGCGGACGAGGCGGGGCTGTTGCTCCGTCCGCCCAGGGCACGGACCTGGTCCCGACGCGGACGCCCACCACAGGTCACGGTCCGTGCCGCGGGATCGGGCCGCATCTCCCTGGCCGGCCTGGTCTGCCGCGGACCAGGCCGCCGCACCCGGCTGATCTTCCGCTTGCTGGTCCACCACCGGCGCAAAGGCGAGAAGAAGGGGTTCCGGGAGAAGGGCTTCGCCCGCCTGCTGGATGCGGCCCGCCAGCAGCTCGGCGGGAACATCGTTGTGGTGTGGGACAACTACACCCATCATGTCGACGCTCCCATGTGTGAGTTGGTCGAGAAGAGGGACTGGTTGACGGTGTTCCGCTTCCCGTCGTACTCACCGGACCTCAACCCGGCCGAGGGCGTGTGGGCACACCTGAAGAAGAGCCTGGGCAACCTGGCGCCGTGCGGACTCGATGATCTCGCCGAGCTGGCCCGCACCCGCCTCAAGCGGATGCAGTACCGACGCAGCCTGCTCGACGGATTCATCGCCGGAACGGGCCTGATCACAACACCGCCATGACGTCACCCCAACCCGAAAACCTCAGTAGCTAGACGTAGGCCGGTTCGCCGCCCAGGCGCTCAGTGGTGCTCGCGCCGTCCAGCGACTCGCGGATGATGTCGGCATGGCCGGAGTGCTGCGCCGTCTCCCGCAGCAGATAGAGCAGCGCCCGCCGGGCGGACCAGGTGACCGGCTCGGCGTCCGGCTCCCACGGCGTCGGGGGCAGCGGCACCGCCACGTCCAGGCCGGGCAGTGCGGCGATGGCCGCGTCGGTGGCGTGCGCCGCCGCCACGTAGGCGTCGACCAACCCGGCCAGTCTCTCGCCCTCGGTCATGCGGTACTGCTCCATGTCCCACATGCCCTCCGGGGTCCCGCCGCGCCGCTCGCTCACGATGTGCGTCCACGCCAGTTCCGCACGGGTCAGGTGCTTGATGATGCCGCCGAGGGTCAGCTCACTCGCCGCGGCGCGCTCCGCTGCCCGCTCCTCGTCCAGCCCCCGCACCGTGAGCAGCAGGGCGTCGCGCTGGTCGGCGAACATCCGCAGCAGGTCCTCGCGCTCGCCGGTCGGTGCCGACTCGGGGTTCGTCATGGTGGCGTCTCCTCTTCCGTGATGTGCGTGATGTGGCCGTGCTGATGTGTCAGTGCTGACGTGCCGTGCTGACGTGCCGCTGGTGGCGGGTCGCTGCTGATGGGCGACCGCTGACGCGTGGTCGCTGACCGTGTGACTCAGCCGCTACGCGCGACTGAGCTGCTTCGTGACTGCTGTGCGCGGGCTGCGCCAGGGCGATTCGCCCGCCAGGCTGCCCGGTGCCGTCCGGTGCGAGCGGTGCGTCGCCCGGCTCGTTCCACAGACAGTAGGGGCGATGTAGGCCAGTTTCTGTCCGCTTTGTGCGAGCTTCCCGGTCCGAGGGCTCGGCGGTGGGCTCGGGGCGTATAGCGGTTTCGCTGGCGCGGCGCTATGTACGGTCGTACGCTTCGTTGTGTACACTCGTACATATGATGTACGTGACGCTCTCGGCGGCGATCCTGGCCGAGGTGCTGGCCACCACCCTGATGAAGTACAGCGACGGCTTCAGCAAGCTCTGGCCGTCCCTGGGCACGGCGGTCGGGTATCTGATCGCCTTCGCGCTGCTCGCCCAGACACTCAAAAGCATGTCCGTCGGCACCGCGTACGCGATCTGGTCCGGTGCGGGCACGGCCGCGATCGCCGTGATCGGGATCGCCTTCCTCAACGAGGCGGCGTCTCCCGTGCGTATCGGCGGGGTGCTCCTCGTCATCGCCGGGGTCGTGATGCTCAATCTCGGGGGAGCGCACTGATGCCCCGCCGCTACGACCCCGACCGCAGGCAGCGCATCATCGACGCCGCGATCCGGGTGGTCGCCGAGCGCGGTATCGGCGCCCTCAGCCATCGGTCAGCGGCCGCCGAGGCCGATGTGCCGCTCGGCTCGACGACGTACCACTTCGCGACCCTCGACGAACTGCTCGTCGCGGCCCTGCGGCAGGTGTGCGCGGAACCGGGGTTGGCCATCTCGACCTGGCGGCAGGCGTTCGACCGGGGCGTTCCGCTCGCCGACGCCATCACCGATGTGCTCGCCGAGTACCTGGCCGGGGACCTGAGCCGGGTGCGGCTCGAATACGAGCTGTACCTCGCCGCGCTGCGCCGCGAGGCGCTGCGCCCGGTCGCCGCCGAATGGCTCGACGCCATGGTGGAGACGCTGAGCGCGCACACAGCGGACGAGGCGACCGCGTGGACGCTGCTCGCCCTGATCGACGGGCTGCTGCTGCAAGCGCTGCTCGCCGGGCGGCGCCTCGACCGCGCGGAGATCCGCGCCGCCCTCGCCCGGGTCATCGGCTGACCTGGTCGCATCTGGCCGGGCGGACCGCCCGTCCGCTGAGACCGGTTCGCCTCGGCGGGCCGCCTCCGGTTAGCGTCAGGGCATGACCGACGCAGCTACCACCCGCACCACCGGCGCCGTCGCCGCCGGGCTCGCCACCCTCACCGAGGACGGCACCGTTCTCGACACCTGGTTCCCGGCTCCCGAGCTGGTCGCCGACCCCGGTCCCGCCGGGACCGAGCGCATCACCGACGACGAGCGTGTCGCCGAGCTGCTGGGCGCGGGCGCGCCCGCCGCGCTCGGCACCGACTTGCGCCGAGGCGTGCAGATCGTGGCCGTGCGCACGGTCATCTCCGCACTCGACGACAAGCCGCTCGACGCGCACGACGCCTACCTGCGGCTGCACCTGCTCAGCCACCGCCTGGTGCGCCCGCACGGCCTCAGCCTCGACGGGCTCTTCGGCCTGCTGGCGAACGTGGCGTGGACCTCGCTCGGCCCCGTCGCCGTCGACCAGCTGGAGCGGGCTCGGCTCGCCGCCCGCGCCGAGGGGCTGCACCTCCAGGTCACCAGCGTGGACAAGTTCCCGCGGATGACCGACTACGTGGCCCCGTCCGGGGTCCGGATCGCCGACGCCGACCGGGTCAGGCTCGGCGCGCACCTGGCCTCCGGGACCACCGTCATGCACGAGGGCTTCGTCAACTTCAACGCGGGCACACTCGGCACCTCGATGGTCGAGGGCCGGATCAGCGCGGGCGTCGTGGTCGGTGACGGCTCCGACATCGGCGGTGGCGCCTCGATCATGGGCACGCTCTCCGGCGGCGGCAAGCAGATCATCTCCATCGGCGAGCGCTGCCTGCTCGGCGCCGAAGCCGGAATCGGCATCGCGCTCGGTGACGACTGCGTGGTCGAGGCGGGCCTGTACGTCACGGCGGGCACCCGGGTCACGCTGCCGGACGGCGACGTCGTGAAGGCGCTGGACCTGTCGGGCGCGCAGAACCTGCTCTTCCGCCGCAACTCCACCACCGGCCGGGTGGAGGCCCTTCAGCGCACCGGCTCCTGGGGCGGCCTCAACGAGGCGCTGCACAGCCACAACTGAGCACAGCCACAACTGAGCGAAGCGCCCGCGCGCGGGCGCCAGGGGTGCGGTGCCAGACGTGCGGCCCGGCGGGAACACTCCCGCCGGGCCGCCGTCGTACGCCCTCGCGCGCGTGGGCGCGCGGTGGCTACCGCTTCACCCGCACCACCTGCGGGTCGTGGTCGCTCGCCTGGTCGGCGAACTCCGCGTTGGTGTGGACGACGTCGTAGTCGGCCTTCCGCAGGTCCTTGCTGGTCAGGATGTGGTCCAGGACCTGGGAGTTGCCGTTGAAGACATAGCCGTAACGCTCCTTCTCCGGCAGCCGGTTCACCAGGTCGGTGAGCACGCCGCCGTCCGTGAGGGCGCTCAGGGCGGGGGAGAACTGGAAGTCGTTGAGGTCACCGGCGACGACCACGCCCGCCTTCGGCTCGACGGCGAGCAGTTCCCTGACGAAGGTGTTGACCGCCTTCGCCTGCTGGAGGCGCTGCGTCTCCGAGGTGCGGGCCGGTGGCTGGAACCGGCTGTCCAGGCCCTGGTCGCCGCCCTTGGAGTTGAAGTGGTTCGCGACCACGAAGACCGGGCGGCCCTCGAAGGAGAACTGGCCGACGAGCGGCTTCCGGCTGTTCTTCCACGCCGTGTTCGCCGGGTCCACGCGGCCCGGTGAGGCGGACAGCGCCGCCTTGCCGCCGTTGTCCACCACCTTCACCGGGGTGTTCGCGTCGCCGCCGTCGACATCGGTGAAGGAGACCCGCTGGGGGTTGAAGAGGAAGGCGTTGCGGATGTTGCCGCCGGGCTGCCCGCCGTCCTGGTCGTCGGCGGGGTCGATCTGCCGCCACTCGTACGCGGGTCCGCCCGCCGCCCTGACCGCGTCGGCCAGCTTGCGCAGCGTCGCCTCGGCGGAGACGACGCCGTCGTTCGTCGCCCCGTTGTCGTCCTGGACCTCCTCCAGGGCGACGATGTCGGGCGAGGCCAGGTTTTCGACCAGGGCCCGCGCCAGCCGGTCGAACTTGGCCTGTGGGGTCTTCGGCGACAGGTTCTCCACGTTGTACGTGGCGACGGCGAGCTCGTCAGCCCGCTGCGGGCGGGTCTTCTCCCGCTTCAGGCCGCCGTCGGTCAGGTCGCCGAGCCGGGTCGCCTGGATCTTGTAGCCGCCGAAGTTGTCGTAGTCGAGCGGGCCCGAGGTGATACCGGTCAGCTTGTCACGCACGTCGGCGACGGGGAACGGGCGCTCGGCGAACGGGATGAGCGAGGCGACCTTGATCCGGCCGGGCCCTGGCCGCGTGTACGAGCCGTACAGCGAACCACCGCGCGCCGTACGGTCCTTGCCCGGCTCGGCGGTGACCCACAGCTCGTTGTGCTCGCTGGTCGCGCCGACGACCGGGGCGTCCTTGACGGCGACGCGCATGCCCTCGACGGACTCGTACCGGTCCAGGGCGTAACCGCGCGGCTTCAGCGGCAGCTTCTCGATGGTGCCGCCCGGCGCCGTGGGCGCGTACCGGTTGGGCACCGTCGACGGGTTGAGGGTGAAGGCGGCGGGGAGCGGATTGGCCTTGGACCGTACGCTCCACGTCGCCTTGGTTATCTGGGTGACCGACTGGAGCCCGGCCCCGGCGCCGCCCGGGTAGTACTCGGTGACCGTGCCGGAGACCTCGACGGCGTCGCCGACGGCCACGTCGGGGGTGGTCGCTCCGGTGAAGACGAAGACGGCCTCGCTGGTCGCCTGGTCGCGGTCGGGCTTCGGGTCCTGCACCCAGAAGCCGCGGGCCGAGCCGAACGCCCGTATCGCGGTGACCGTGCCGGGCACCCCGCTGACCGGCTGCCCGGCGAGCGGGGACAGCCGGGTCGTGCCCTGGATGTCGTGGACGCGGACCCCGGCGGCGGAGGCGGACTGCGGGACGGCGAGCAGCCCGGCCGCGAGCGCGGCGGTGACGACAGCCGTGACGGCGGCCGGCCGACGGACGGAACGCGGCGCGCGGGGCAGCCGCGAACCGGGGGAGAGCGGGGACATGGTGGCCTCCGGAAAGGAACAGTGAGGAAGGAAAAGAACAGGAGGGGCGAAAGGAGCGGACAGGAAGAGAAAGGGTGAAAAGGGCAAGCGGGGCGGTGCGGCGGAGAGGGCTGGAGGGTGACGGGCCTGGCGGCCGCCGCGACGACCGGGATGAGCCGGTTCGTCCTGGCGGTCGCCGGGAAGGAGGCGTGCGCGTAGTGGCGCGCGCCGTCTACGCGCGTCAATCTCGTGCGAGAGCAGGGGTGTTGTCAAGGGATCTTCGATGTACGGTCTTTGTCGGGTACATGAATCGGATGGGCCAGGGCGAATCCGTCTACGCTGGGACACCGTGCCGCCACACGGACCCGCACAGCCGTGAACCCCGAGGAGATGACCCAGCACATGCCGGAAGACCGTCCCACCATGCCGCCGGTCATACTGCGCACCGAGGCGGAACTCGCACGGAACGCGCTGAGCGCGCCGCTGTTCTCCCGCGCGGTGCGGCTCGCCCGCTGGGCCGACCCGCACAAGCCGGTGGGCGCGGGCGGTGAACTGCTGGCCGACGACCTGCGGGCGGCGGTCAAGGAGCTGGGCCTCGAAGGCGACGAGCACGGCCTCGGGTACGCGGCGGAGGCGTGGCAGCTCGCCCTGGACACCGGGCTGATCGAGGTCGACGAGACCGAGGACCCAGCTGTGGACGCGGCCGAGGACGCGACCGGGGACGCGGCCGGGGAGCCGGTGGCGGCCGACGACGGCGAGGGCGGCGCCCACGCCGCGTCGCTGCGCGTGGCCCTGGAATCCGACGAACCCGTCGGCGTCGCGAAGGCGGGGGAGGAGCTGCGCCAGTTCACCGGCGGCACCCCGCAGGACGTACTGGAGATCTGGCTGGGCGGCCTGGAGACGGTGCTCGCCGACGCGGCCGCCCCCGATCTCGCCGACATCGTCGACCAGATCACCGACGGTGGCGAACTCGACCTCGACGCGATCGACTGGGACCCCGAGGACGAAGCCGACCTTCTCGACGGCGTCCTCGGCAACCTCTATCTGCTGACCGCCCTGGACGAGGAGACGGCGGAGCGGGCCGTGCCGCTGCCCGTGCTCGCCGCCTCCATGATCGTCCCGGATGACATGGACGAGCCCACGGACGCCGTCCTCGAAGAGGTCTCCGACGCGATGATGCGCTTGGACGAGCAGTTCCGCATGCTCGCCCCCACCGGCATCGTCGAGTACCAGCCGGTCGATGAGGAACTCATCGAGGAGGCCGACGGCGAGGGCCGGGTGCAGGAGCCCGAGCGGCCGCTGGAGGACCTCGCCGAGGAAGACGTCTCCCGCTACGGCATGGTCCGGCTCACCCCGCTCGGCGTCTACGCCGTACGGTGCAGGATGCTGGAGGCGGGTGTCGAAGCGCCGCTCGTCGGGGACCTGTCGGGCGCGAGCGCCGAGACCCTGCTCGCCGCCCTGCCGGGCTACCCGGACGTCGCGGCCCGCGCCGAGGCCGAGCGGTGGGTGGCCGGGCGGACGCCCACCGAGGCCGCCGGTGACCTGCTCGCGGCCGCCCGGGGCGATGACCCCGACGCGCCGCTGCGCCGCCTCACCTGCCAGCAGACCCTGACCCTGGTCGGCGCCGGTGCCGAACCGGCGCTGCGCGCCGTGCTCGACGACCGGCAGCTGGGCGGCCTCGCCCGGGTCTGGCTCGCCGAGCACGGGGCGTCCGGCGTGCCGGAGCCGTCGGAGGAGATGGTCTTCTGGCTGACGGTGGACACCCTCGCCGCGCAGCTGGCGGCGGGCGGCGACTCCGAGGAACTGCGCGATCTCGTACGCGGCCTCGTGGACCGCAGCGGAGGCTTCTTCGACGCGGCCTGGCGGGTGGACCACCCGGCGGCCGTGGAGGTGCTGGAGGCGATGGGGCGGCTGCACCCCGACAAGAAGGCGGCCAAGGAGGCACGGAAGGCGGCGTTCAAGGCGCGCTCGCGCGCCTGACGCGCGACGGGGGCGGCCCGGCGCGCGACGGCCGACGGGCGGCGGGCCGATGGCCCGCCGCCCGCCGCCATGCCACGGGACGTGCCCGCGTGGTGCGGTGGAGCTGTGCCGCGTGGGATACGTCAGCACTTGTAGAGCGTCGTGTGGCTGAACGACGACGTCGCGCCGTTGAAGCCGTACGTGCCACGGTAGGACGGCGGGTTCAGGTACTGGCCGATGATGGTGATGGTGTCGGCGCAGGTGCCCTGGCCCGCGCGGCGCGCGTCGATCCGCATCGAGTTGCCCAGCGAACCGCCGGTGATGTTCCACGGCGCGCCGCAGATGCCGGACGTGATCTGGCCGCCGGTCACCACGAACGGGGAGGTGTTCGGGTTGAACTTCACCGTCATGACGAAGGTGACCGCACCGTTGTGCACTTCGAGCTGCACTTCGGTCTGCACGGCCTCGGCCGATACCTGACGCGTCGGGGCGTACGCCTCGTCGCGCGTCTTCACCTCGGCGCCCTGCGGGTTGATGAACTGGCGTTCCGAGCCGAGTTGGCCCTTCTTCTGGTGAGTCGTTGACATGGCTCCCCCTCCGCTTCAGGCCAGCTGCTCGGCGATTTCGACGCGCAGCAGGTTTCGGACGTTCTCGATGTGGTTGACCACGGTGACGACGGAGGAACCGGCGAACAGCAGGCCGACCGCCACGTTGTCCAGCGAGGTGACCAGCGAACCGGAGTCGCCGCCCGCCGACATGTTCGTGGTGAGGATCTGGTCCTTGAAGCGCGCGATGCCCGCCGCGCCGTAGTTGACGTCCACAGTCGCGTCGATGGAGATGATCCGGCCCAGGCTCATGTTGGTCGTACGGCCGGACTTCTTCACCAGGGCGCCGACGGAGATCTGCTTCTTGCGCCGCCAGGCACGCGGAGCACCGCTGAAGTACTGCTCACGTGTGGCGTTCTGGAAGTCGACGATGCCGAGCGCCGCATCGACCACGTTGTTGTGCTGCTCCAGCGGGACCTGCGGCGCGAACGCGATGCGGATGAAGCGGGCGAGGGTGGCGATCCGGTCGGCGGGGTCGGTGCCGCCGTCGAACCGGCCGGGCTGCACGATGGGGCTCCCCAGCGCCGCCGCGTTGGAGTTCGCCAGCACGTGGTTGTTGCTGAGGATGTAGAACTGCGCGGGCACGCCGAGCCCCGCGACCGGCGGGTCGACCTTCGCGCCGGGCAGGAAGTCGTAGACGACACTGCCGAGTGTGCCCGCGGTGACCCCTACGTTGCCGACCGAGAAGCCGGACGGGCAGGGGCGCATCCTGCGCTTGAGGAGCTGGGGTTCGTAGCCGCTGGACTGCAGCAGGTCTTCGAGCACAGGCGACGAGAGCTGCTGCGCGAGAGCGCCGTCCGCACGGTAGGACGTCGGCTCCTGCGACTCACGCTCGCTGCCGGTACCGCGCCGCTGCTGGCGCTGGGCGGAGATCTGCCCGACGGCGACGACGTCGGTCGGCGTTCCGTCGTCCATCTGGCGCGGGATGACATCCCGCTCGGGCAGCATCGACTCGGAGACCTTCTGGGTGACGAAGACCAGGACCGCTTCCTCGCCGGTGGGCTCTCCGTTGGTCCACTTCACGCCGTGGCCGAAGCCGACGACGTTGGAGAGCGGATTCTGCGGGCGCAGGAAATCGGACAGTGCCTGCTGGCGGGAGGAGTCACTCACCTGACCGCCGGTAGGGCCTCGCATCATCTCGGGCTGGCTCACGCCAGACCACCTCTTCCCCGGTGGGGGTCCCGTGACCGGGCTCGTCGTCGGGCACGCCGAACGTCGCCAGTGGCGCGGCGGGTCGGGGCATGCTGGGCGTACGAACGACGCCAGGCGGGACCGTGCTCGAATGTGCGGTGGCCGGTCGCCGGTTGGGACCGCGGACGACCGGACTCATGAAGTCGGCGGACATCCGGCAAGGTCCCCAGGCCGCCGGGCTCCGCGTTCTTCTTGCGGGTGGAGCAGGTAGTTGACTGTCTATTGCCGGAGTGTTGTCAGGTCAAGGCATTTTGCGGGAAATCATGTACATGTAGCGGTAAGGCCGTTGATGACCTTCTTTGCCATGGTTGTTTGTGGTAAGCATCAGCGCACGCGTCAGGGCCTGCGTCAGGCAGTGGAACGGTCAATCGGCCTTGTGATGTCGTGTCGAGTTCAACTGGCGTTCCCCCGGGCGCGGAACCCTGAGCACCGCACGTCAGCGGACAGATCCGGCCACCCAGGAGATGAAGATGCCGCTCACCCGCAGAGACTTCGCGAAGCGCTCCGCGTACACCGGCGCAGGTGTCGCGCTCGTCGGCACCGTCGAGGTGCTGGCCACGGCGCCCGGCGCCATCGCCGCCGGAACGGAGGCCGAGACCGGGACCGGGACCGGGACCGGGCGGAAGGGTGGCGCCCGCCTCGGTTACGGACCGCTCATACCCGACCCGAAGGGCATCCTCGCGCTGCCGGCGGGCTTCTCCTACCGGATCATCACCCGGGCCGGGGTGACCAAGCTGGAGTCCGGCGAGCCCACTCCCTCCAACCACGACGGCACCGCCGCGTTCGCGGGCCCGCGCGGGACGACGTTGCTCGTCAACAACCACGAACTGAAGGGCCCCAGGGCCAAGTGGCCGCACCCGGTGCCCCTCACCAAGGGCCTCGTGTACGACCCGGCGGCGGCCGGTGGCTGCACCGTCGTCGAGGTCGCCAAGCACGGCGACCACGTGAGCGAGTGGGTCGGCATCGCGGGCACCTCCACCAACTGCGCGGGCGGCAGCACAGCGTGGGGCACCTGGCTGACGTGCGAGGAGAACGAGGACCGGGCCGGTCAGAACGGCATGACGAAGGACCACGGCTACGTCTTCGAGGTGGACCCCTGCGACCACCGCGCCAACCGCGACCCGAAGCCCATCAAGGCGCTGGGCCGGTACGCGCACGAGGCCGTGGTCATCGACCCCAGACGCGGCCACTGCTACCTCACCGAGGACGCCGACAAGCCCAACGGCCTGTTCTACCGCTGGGTCCCGCCGCACGGCTTCTCGCACGGCCGTGGCAGGTTGCGCCACCTCGCCGACGACGCGGGCGTGCTCCAGGCACCGCAGTGCTACGACTCGGGCGGCCGCTTCGTGGACGACCTCTCGCGTGCCACGAAGGTGGGCACCGTCTACGGCGTCGACTGGGTGGACGTGCCGGACCGGGACGCCCGGCAGGTGCCGGTCCGCGAGCAGTTCGCCGAGCGCGCCGTCACCCGTTCCCGCAAGCTGGAGGGCATGTGGTGGGGCGACGGCGGCGCGTACATCGTGGCGTCCTTCGCCCGCGACGAGAGCCCGGTGGCGCACGACGGGCAGGTGTGGTTCTACAACCCGCGCCGCCGCACACTGACGCTGAAGGTCCTGCTCGGCGTGAACCCGGACCCCGACAAGGACGGCGCCTTCGACGGCCCGGACAACATCACCGTCTCCCCGTACGGCGGCCTGATCCTCGCCGAGGACGGCGACGGCGTCTCGCACCTGTTCGGGGCCACCGACAAGGGCGACACCTACCCGATCGCCCGTAACGACCTGAACATCGGCACCGCGGACAAGCCCGAGTACGGCGAGTTCGCCGGGGTCGTCTTCTCGCCCGACGGGGACACGCTGTACACGAACATCCAGATCCCGGGGATCATGCTGGCGATCACCGGCCCGTGGCGGCGGCAGCGCCACCACGCCTGACCCGGCCGCCCGCGGCGGGGCACCTCAGCCCCGCCGCGAGCCCCCTGGTCGCCGGGTCGGGAGCGGCGCTGGGAAGGGGGCCGGTGAACCCGGCCCGGGGAATCATGGCCGCTTCACGTTGTTGACATAAGAGTGACCTCACACATAACGACGACCCCGTTCTCGGTCCTGGACCGCTCCCGCACCCGGCAGGGCCGGAGCCAGGGCGAGGCGCTGCGCGACACCGTGGCGTTCGCCCGCTATGCCGAGGATCTCGGCTACCACCGGTTCTGGGTCTCGGAGCACCACAGCGTGCCCGGGGTGGCGGGCTCGGCGCCCACCGTGCTCGCGGCCGCCGTCGCCGCCGCCACCTCGCGCATCCGGGTCGGCACGGGCGGCGTGATGCTCCCCAACCACCAGCCGCTGGTGGTCGCCGAGCAGTTCGGGGTGCTCGAAGCGCTGTACCCGGGGCGGATCGACATGGGGCTGGGCCGGTCGGTCGGCTTCACGGACGGCATCAGGCGGGCGCTGGGCCGAGACAAGACGGCGGCCGAGGACTTCGGCGGCCAACTGACCGAGCTGCTCGGGTACTTCACCGGTGAGCAGCGCGCGCACCCCCAGGTGCACGCGCGGCCCGCCGAAGGGCTGCGCGTGCCCGCCTTCGTCCTCGCGACCGGGGCGGGCGCCCTGACCGCGGCCGAGGCCGGGCTCCCCCTGGTGATCGCCACGATCATCGGCGAGGAGCGCATGCTGGAGGCCATCGACCGCTACCGTGCGGCGTTCCGGCCCTCAGCCCTGGCCTCGCGGCCGTACGTGGTCGTCTCCGGCAACGTCGCGGTCGCCCCGACACGGGAACGCGCCCGGCGGCTGCTGATACCGGAGGCGTGGTCCAGCGCGTACTCCCGCACCCACGGGGACTTCCCGCCGCTCATCTCCGCCGAGGAGATCGAGGCGCTGACGATGACGCCCCGTGAGCGCGAGCGGTACGAGCAGGCGATGCGCGGGCACATCTTCGGCACGGAGGACGAGGTCGCCGTCGCGCTGGGCGCGCTCATCGCCCGCGCCGGGGCGGACGAGGTGCTGGTGACGACCAGCAGCCACGACCGGGAGGGGATGCTCGACTCCTACCGGCGGCTGGCGCGGCTCGCCGGGCTGGCACCGGCCCGAGGCGAGGAGCGGGCGGACGGGCCCGCGTCGGCGGTTCCGCTGGGGCTGGCCACCGCGCGGTGAGGACGGGCGGCGGCGCGCCGTTCGCGCTCCGGCAGGGCCACGGGACGCTGGGCCGCAAGGCGGCGGGAGCGGCGTCGACCGGGGTTCTCAGGCCGCTTTCACCACCTCGTCCCGTAGCGCCTGCCGCCAGGCGGCCCTGAGCCGGTCCAGCTCACGCAGTTCCTCGGGCGACCACGACCGCTTGCCCGCCACGAACGCGCGAATCGCGTCGTTGGCGAGCGCCACTGCGGAACGGGGGCCCGGGTCGGGTGAGTTGAGGGGAGCCATACGGATAAGCCTAAGGGCACGCACTGACAACGAGTTCACACCCGGGGTGACCGGAGCCCCCGCTGTAGCGCATCACACACCCTTTCGAGCGCCGGCGACCGGGCGTTCACCCGTCGGCGACGCCCCGTTCTCCGGCGCCGCACGACGGGGCGGCCCGCCACTTCCGAGGCAGGCGGCCCTCGCGTCCCGTTCGCCCCCCAGGTGGGAGCCGCCGCGGGGGGCCGTCCCCAGAACGGGGGACGAGGCGCGACGCCCCATCGCCGTGACGGATGACCTGGGCAAGGGGCAGGCGACGTGGTCTATGCCACCTGCGTTCCACCTCACACCGTGACACCGTGCCGATGACCCGACAGCCGCCGCCGGGGTCAACCGATAAGCCGGCAGCACCATTTGACGCCCCTCCCGGTGCGCGGGCTCCGGATATTTCGTTGTGGTCGAACCGACCGGAGCCGTCTTCGATCTCGGGAGGCACAGCGTCAGGGGTGCCCGGTGGGTGTACGCGCACCGCACACACACCGGGCGCCCGCTCGGCGGACGGGGGTGCGACGCCTCCCAGCCGCCCCGCCAGTCCGCTACCCGGTGGAGCAGGTGTCGCGGTACTCGCTGATCTTGTCGTCCGGCTTCGGAGCGGGGCAGATGAACTGCTCGTAGCGGGTGTCGGAGTCCACGAACCGCTTGAGCCAGGCGATGCTGTGCTTCGCTATCGTGACGTTGGGCGAGGTCGCCGCCGTGTGCCCGGCGCCCTTCAGCTTCAGATACGCCTTCTCCGGTGCGGCGGTCATGCTCGGGTAGAAGCGCTCGGCGTGTGAGGCGGGGGACGCGATGACGTCGTTGTCGGCGCCCACGATCAGGGTGGGAACCTTGGTGTTCTCCCAGGTCTTGTCGTCGTGGAAGGGCATGAGGGGCACGGCCGCCTTGATCCCGGGGCGGGTCTCGGACGCCCGCAGGGCCCCGCCGCCGCCCATCGAGTGGCCCATCACCGCGAGCCGGTCCGGGTCGATGCGGTCTTTGACCTCGCTGTGCTGGGTCAAGTAGTCGAGCGCGCCGAGCATTTGCTTCGCCCGGCCGTCGGGGTCGTCCATGACGGAGTCGGTGTCCAAGGTCAGCACCACGAACCCCTGGGAGGCCAGCCGGGGCCCGTACCAACTGACGACCGACTCGGGAGACATGAAGCCCGGAGCGATCACCACGGCGCCGAAGGTGCCCTCACTGGTGTCGGTCGGGTAGGTGACGGTGCCCTTGTTGAAGCCCGGGCCGTTGACGGACTTCTGTTGGGTGATGAAGGGTCCGCGCTCGGCCGTGATGCTCGCGTCGGTGGGGTCGGGGCCGCGGTCGTACGGGTTGTCCGGCTCGGCCTGTGCCTGCTGGGGGACCAGGAACGCGCCGATCGTGAGGGTGGCGGCACCGGCCAGGAGGCCCAGCCGTTTTCCGGAGCGGGTACTCATTCGTCTCATGGGGCCTGATCATGCTCACGATCAAAGCGGAGTGCTTCTCGCGCGACTGCGCCGCTCTCGCGGGGAATTTGTCAGCCGGGCGTGGACCGGCGCCGGTGCCCGCCGGGGTCCAGGGCCCGTGTCCGCAGCGCCACCAGCGCTTCGAAGCGGAACCGGGGGTCGGCGAGCCGGCCGTCGAAGAGGGAGTTCAGCTGCCGCAGCCGGTTGCGGGCGGTCTGCGGATGGATGCCCAGCGCGGCGGCGACCTCGGGGGCCGTACGTCCCCCGGACATCAGCAGGGCGTCAAGGGTCTCCGACAGCCGCTCCGCCTTGCCGTCCGAAAGGCCCCGCAAGGGCGCCAGCACCTGGTCGGCCAGCAACTGGCCGACATGCGCGCTGCTGAGCAGATGCAGTTCGGACAAGTGGTCGGCGGCGTGGAGCAGTTCGCGGGACGTGCCCGCACCGGCGGGCGAGGGCAGCCGGTGGAACGCCAGGCGGGCGCAGTGCAGTGACACCCACGCCTCATCCAGCGCGACCACGGGCCCCAGGGCGGCGCCCCGGCCTCGGAGGACGCCGCGCAGCCGGCGCGCCCTGGCGTCCCCGCCATCGCTTCCGTCCCCGCCGGACGTGCCAGGGACGACCAGCCGCAGTTCGCCGCCGCGGGTCATCGTCAGAATGTCATCGTCGAGCCCGGGTGGCTCGACGGGCCCGTCCCCGGCGACGTGCAGGACGGCGCAGGCGAGCGTCGCGGGCAGCGGCCACGCCGCGCGCCGGGCAAGGGACTCCACGGGCTCACCCGTGGGGTCGGGCCGACGCTCCAGCAGCCGCGCGGCGAGCGTCCGGCGGCTGCGCAGCGTCTCGTCGGCCGACCGCGCCCTGGCCTCCTCGAAACCCCGCACCGACTCCTCGGCCATGGCGTGGATATGGGTGAGTACGGCCTCGCTCAGCTGCACGGCGAACTCTCCGGGGAGCGCCGCCGCCCGGGCGGCGTCCGCGTAGCCGCGGCAGGCCACCCTGGCCCCGACGCGGTAGGCGGCCTGCAACCCTTCCATGCCGCGCCCGCTGACGTATTCCAGTCGGCCCAGGCGGCGGAAGTGCGGCGCGTAGTGCCCCTGCGGGGCGTCCGGCTCCTCGATCAGTTCGGCGAACTGCGTGGCGGCCAGGCGTACAGCGGTCGTCAGGTCCCGCCCGACGGCGGACCCGGACGGATGCCGGTAGCCGCGGACCTCCTGGCGTATCGCCTGGACCATGTCCGCGGTCAGCTCAGGAAGCCGGGTCCGGAGCACCGGGGCGAGCGCCGGGGGAAGGCCACGCCATGGACCGCGCGGAAAGTGAGGGTCGGCAGCGGTCAACTCGCACTCCGTCCTTAGCAGTCAACGGTGCGTCCTGGTCGTCTGGAGTGTAAGGCGCGTGACATTTTCCGTACCGGCCCGCGACGGATGTCTGGCGCACATCACACCCGCGCCCGCACCCTGACGTCTCCGCCCCCTGGGCCCCTCCGACCCTGCCCCGCCCCCACCCGACCCCGGTCCGATTCCGATTCCGCTGACGCTGGAGACCCCCCATGGCGACTCCCTTGGTGAACAGACATGGCCCCACACCGGGACAGGCCCAGGCCCCCGGCCTGGATCAGGTACGGAGGCAGCTCCGCAGCCATGTCCCGGCCGCCGTGGAGGAGATGACGGACGCGGTGCGTACCCAGCTGCCCACGTACGCCCGTGCCGTCAACCGCACACCCGGCCACTCCGTGCACCGGGTCGTCGACCGTACGGTCAACTGCTTCGTGCGCACCCTCGGTTCGCCCGGCGCCAGGGCCTCCGCCGCCGCCGAGACCACCGCTCTCTACGAGCTGTACGAGAGAATCGGCGCCGATCACGCACGTCTCGGCTGTCCGCTCGACGCGCTGCGCGACGCGCTGGGCCTGGCCGGCCAGGTGGCTTGCCGCCGCCTCATCAAGGACGCCTACCGCTTCCAGTGGCCGGGGACCACCCTGGGAACCCTCACCGAGGCGAGCTTCGCCCTGATCACCGCCGCGACGACAGCGGCCACCCGGGGCTACCTGCGCGAGCGAGGCCGCACCGGAACCCCACTGAAGGAACAACGCGACCGGCTGCGTGACGCCTTGGTGGCCGATCCGCACACCGGGGACCCCGCCAGTGCCGGACCCACAGGGCCGGACGGTCTGACCTCGCTGGCCAAGGCCGCCGAGTGGCAGCTGCCCAGCACCCTCGCCGTGGTGGCACTTCCGTCCGGCACCCGCCCGGCTACGGCCATCCTGCCGCCGGACGTACTCGCCGACCCGGACCCATCGGCCCCGTACGTCATCCTCCCCGGCCCGCACACGCCCGGCGCCCGCCGGAACTCCCCCCTCACGCGGGTCAAAGGCGCGGCTCTGGGCCCGGCCGTCCCCCTGGGCCGCGGCGCGGTGTCGCTGCGCTGGGCACGGCGCGCGGCCGACCTCATCCAGCAGGGCAGACTCCCCGCCGAAGCCCCCCTGCACTGCGTGGAGCACCTCGCCGTCCTGGCCGCCTCGCAGGCGGGCGACCTCCTCGACGCGGCCTCACACACGCTTCTCGGCCCGCTCCTGACCAGCCCGCGCCGCCGCCGCGACCCCCTTCTGGAGACTCTGCAGGCCTATCTGAGCAGCGGCGACAACGCCGTCGTCACCGCCGAGCGCCTCTTCGTCCACGAGCAGACCGTCCGCTACCGCATCCGCCAGATCTCCCAGCTGACCGGCGGCGCCCTCCCCGACCCGGAGACCCGCCTCGAAACCATGCTCGTCCTCGGCTGGCTGCTCTCCCCGTCACCGGACGAGCCGCACGGCTGACGCGGGCCCGCCGCCGGGTACCGGCGTGGCGCTGCCGGCCAGCGGCCGGCAGCGCCACGGTCAGCGCTTTCCTGCGGTGATTCCCTACCGATTCCCCGCGGCGGGGCTCTACCGCGGTTTCCTACGGGGGCTACAGCGCGGCAGAGCCCGGCTTGACCATGCCCCGGACGGTGCGGGAGTCCACGTACTCGCCCATCGCCGTCATCTCCCACTCGCCGGAGAACTGGCGGATGAGCTTGGCCATCATCACGCCTGTGCGCGGCTCGGCCTGGGTGAGGTCGAAGCGGACCAGTTCCTCGCCGGTCCCCGCGTCGAGCAGGCGGCAGTACGCCTTGGCGACGTCGGTGAACTTCTGGCCGGAGAAGGAGTTGACCGTGAAGATCAGCCCGGTCACCTCGGGGGGCAGGCCGCCGAGGTGGACGGTGATCACCTCGTCGTCCCCGCCGCCCTCACCGGTGAGGTTGTCCCCGGAGTGCTGGATGGTGCCGTTCAGGATGGCGAGCTTGCCGAAGAAGCAGTTGTCGATCTTCTTGCGGTTCGCGCCGTACGCGATGACGGACGCGTCCAGGTCGATGTCCTTGCTGCGGAAGGCGGGCTCCCAGCCGAGACCCATCTTCACGGAGGTCAGCAGCGGCTTGCCGCCCTTGACGAGGGACACCGTCTGGTTCTTCTGGAGGCTGACGCGGCCCTTGTCCAGGTTGATCTTCCCTGTGCCCACCGCGCCCGCCGGAGGCGGCGGGGGCACGGCGGCGGTCGAGGCGGCGGCGGGTGGGGCGTGCGTCGGGGGCGCCGGAGGGGCGGGCGGAGCCGGGGGCGCGGCGACCGGGGCCGGGGGAGTGGGCTGCGGCGCGGGCGCCGCGGGCTCCTCCACGCTGACGCCGAAGTCGGTGGCGATGCCCGCCAGTCCGTTGGAGTAGCCCTGGCCGACCGCGCGGCACTTCCAGGCCCCGGCGCGCCGGTACACCTCGACGATGACCAGCGCGGTCTCCGAGCCGAGCTGCGGCGGGGTGAACGTGGCGATGACGGCGCCGTCATCGGCGCCGCGCACCGTGGCGGTGGGCTCGGTCCCGGCGAAGGTCGCGCCCTGCGCGTCCAGGCTGGCCGTCACCACGATCTTCTCGATGTCGGCGGGCACGGCGCCGGTGTCCACGGTGATGGAGTCGCCTACGCCGCCCGCGGCGGCCCGGTGGCTCACGCCGGGCCCGGTGGGCTGGTTGTAGAAGACGAAGTCGTCGTCGGAGCGCACCTTGCCGTTGGCGGTGAGCAGCAGGCCCGATACGTCGAGCCGCACCGGAGCGGTGACGTCCACCGTCACGCGAGGGACGGAGAGAGGGAGATTCGAGCCGGGTGTCATAGCGGTCATGCCCCAGGTAACGACCGGGCTTGCTTTGCGGTTCCTTGACCCGCGACCTGGGGCGAAACCTCGTTCGGGCCGCTTCCGGAAGAACGGAGCCGATGCCTCCCCCCGATGTGCGGTGTCCGGATCGGGGCGTCGGCCGCCGCACGGCGGAATAACGCCGCGCGGCCGCCGCGATGAAGGAGACGTCCCGTACGCCGTGAACGCGAGGAGAACCGGATGCCCCTGTCGCCCGACGAGCGTGAGAGCTTTCTGGCCGAGCCGCATGTCGCGGCCCTCGCGGTGGCGGCCGAGGACGGCCGGGCCCCGTTGAACGTGCCGATCTGGTACGCCTACGAACGGGGCGGCGACGTGCTCGTGATGACCGAACGAGGCTCCCGTAAGGCCCAGCTGATAACGGCGGCGGGCCGGTTCTCGCTGCTGGTCCAGCGGACCGACCCCACGTACCGCTACGTCACCGTGGAGGGCCCGGTCGTCTCCGCGGACGCGGGCACGAGGGAGGAGCTGTGGGACCTTTCGGCCCGCTACCTGCCCGCCGAGCGTGTCGCGGAATACGTGGAGCAGTTGCTCGCCCAGGCGAAGGACGTCGTCACGTTCCGGCTCCGCCCCGAGCGCTGGCTTTCCGCGGAACTCGGCTCGTAGCGGCCGCGGGGGCGCACCCGGCCGCGTGCGGCCGGGCGGCCGTTCCGGCGGGGGCCGGTTCGATGGCGGCCGTTCCGGCGGCGGCTGGTTCGGACGGCGCGGAGCCCTGGGTGCCGGTGGCCGTGGTGCCGGTGGCTCCCACGGTCGCCGCGGCGACCCCTGCCACGCAGACGGCCATGCCGAGCAGCGCCATCGCCCCGAGCGCGTCACCGAACATCATGTAAGCCCAGACCGCCGTCGTGGGTGGCGTGAGGTAGATGAGAGCGCTGGTGCGGGTGACACCGTCGCGGCGCAGGCTGAGCCAGTAAAAGCCGTAACCGCCGAGGGTGGAGAGCAGCACGACCCAGCCGACGGCGGACCAGAAGGCGGGCCCGGCGGGCGGTGCCGCGTGCCCGGCCGCCCCGGCGACGGCGGAGAACAGCAGCGCGCTCGTCAGGCAGTGCACCGGCAGCGCGTCGGCGGGCGGGAGCGGCGCCCTCGCCCGGCGTTCGAGGAAGCTGGCGGCGAGCAGCGTGGCCATCCCGGCGAACGGCAGTGCGTAGGCCCAGGGCGGAGCCGTCGCGCCGGACAGATCGTCCCGTACGACCAGGGCCACCCCGGCGAGGCCGACGCCGAGCCCCGCCCACTGGCGGCGGCCGACGTGCTCGCCGAGCAGCGGCCCGGCCAGCGCCCCGGCGGCCAGCGGCTGGAGCGCGGCGATCAGCGCTGAGGTGCCCGAGGGCACGCCGAGGCCCACCGCCCATACGGTGGCGCCGAGGTAGCCGCCCTGCGACAGGGCGCCGATCACGGACTGCTCGGCCACCGCGCGCGCTGACAGCCGCCTGCGGCGCAGGAGCAGCCAGGCACCGCCGAGCAGGGCGGTGGCGGCGATGAACCGCCACATCAGCAGCGTGTCGGCGGTCGCTTGCCGCGTCCCGAGTTCGGCCCCGATGAAGCCCGAACTCCACATCACCACCAGACCGGCCGCCAGACCGGCCGAGGTGGCCGTGCTGGAAAGGGGCATGGGAGATCTCCTGTCGGTCGGTCGGTCGGTCGCGGAACCGAGTAAACCGATCGGTTTACTCTGTCTCCCACTACACTAGACAGATCGGTATACCGTCAAGGGATACGGTGGAGCGGAGGCGGTCAGGATGGAGCCCGGGACCACGGGTGCGACGGTCGGTGGAGCGCTCACCCCCGGCGCGCGCCGGGTGCTCGACGCGGCGGCCGAGTTGTTCTACGGGCGCGGCATCCACGCGGTCGGTGTGGACCTCATCGCCAAGCGGGCGGGCGTCACCAAGAAGACGCTGTACGACCGCTTCGGCTCCAAGGAGACGCTGGTCGCCGCGTATCTACGGGAACGGGACGAGCGCTGGCGCCGGTGGCTCACCGAGCAGGTCGACGCGGCGGCGAGCGGGAGCGGCGCGGAAGGGGCGCGTGGCGCGGCCCCCGGGGGTGCGGCGGAGGCCGTGACCCGGCTGCTCGCCACCTTCGACGCCCTCGGTGTGTGGATGCGCCGGGAGAACCCGCGCGGCTGCGGATTTGTGAACGCCGCCGCCGAACTGCCCGACGCCGGGCACCCGGGCCGCCAGGTGATCGCCGCCCAGAAGCGGTGGCTGCACGACTTCCTGCGGGAACTGTGCCGCGCGACCCCGGCTGCGGACCCCGACAGCCTCGCCGACGAACTGGTGCTGCTGCACGAGGGCGCGATGGTGCTGAGCGGGCTCGGAGCGGTCAGCGATCCGGCGGGGCTCGCGCGCGGCCTCGCCGTACGGGCGCTGGCGGACCGTGGCGCGACGCGCCTGTAACCGGGCCCGGTCAGGGGGCCGGTGCGGCGGACGGATGTCAGCCCGTGTCGTGCTCCCGCTGGTCGGGGTAGCAGGCGGCGGCGTTCAGTGCGGCCACTGCGGGGGACTGGTGCAGAAGTGCCCGCCGAGGTGGGCGTGGTCCGGGCGCGACGGGTCGAGTTCGCCTTGTTCGGCGATGAGCGCGGCCGCGTACGGCTCGGAGTCGTCCTGCGGCTCGTAGCCGAGCTCGCGGGCACTGGACAGGTCCCACCACAGACGGGTGTTGGCCGAACTGCCGTAGCAGACGGTGTGGCCCACGCCCTCGGCGGTGAGCGCGGCGTGCAGCAGCCGGGCGGCGTCGGCCGGGCTCAGCCACAGCGAGAGCATGCGCACCGACGTCGGCTCGGGGAAGCACGAGCCGACGCGCACCGAGACCGTCTCGATGCCGTGCAGATCCCAGTAGAGCTGGGCCAGGTCCTCGCCGAACGACTTGGACAGACCGTAGAAGGTGTCGGGCCTGTGGGGCGTGTCGACGGGGATCAGCCGCCCGGCGCCGGGGGAGGCGGGCCCGGCGGGGAGCGGGGTGAACCCCACGGCGTGGTTGCTGGAGGCGAAGACGACGCGGGGGACGCCCGCCTCGCGTACCGCGTCGTAGAGGTTGTACGTGCCCTCGATGTTGGCGCGCAGGATCTTCTCGAACGAGGACTCCAGTGAGATGCCCGCGAGGTGGATGACCGCGTCCACGCCCCGTACCGCCGCCCGGAGCGCGGCACGGTCGGCGAGGTCGGCGGTGATGGCGCCGGGTTCACCCGGGACGGGTGTGCGGTCGAGCAGCCGCAGCCGGTAGCCGTACTCCGGCAGGAGCCCGCGCATCAGCGTGCCGAGGCCGCCTGCCGCGCCGGTGAGCAAGGCGGTGCGGGGTCCGGGCATGAGCGGGTCTCCTCAACTGCCGGCGCGGTGCCTCGTGCGCGCGGAGCCTCATCGGCAGAGCCTCCTCCGCGCAAGTCCGCTCCACGCAAGTCCCATACGTACCGTGCGTTCATATGCTTGGACAACGTAGAGAGGTCGCGCACCGCCCGTCAAGGACCCGCTTGCACGGTGTCGAGGGGCGGTCGCCTGGGACGGGGTGCCGTTCGGGCGGTGCGGGTGAAGCTGTCGGTGTGTTCCCGTTGTTCTCCCGTCGCGTCCGATCCCGTTTCGCCGCCCGAGGGGGCGGGTTTCGGCCTTGACCGGCCCGAAGGTCTGCCATAGCGTGGCGAGTTCAGAGATATGGACGCTAATCATAGGCGTGCATGCCCGATGGTTCGCACCCAGGGAGAGCCGATGACGTCAGCCGCACGCCCCCCGCATCTCCGGCAGGGTGCCTCCGACGCTCACGGGCGGCAGCACGCCGACTACTCGCGGCGGGGCGGACCGCGGTGTCTCGACGGGCTGTTGTTCTTCCCCGTGACCGCGTTCGGGGCCGACGGCTCACTCAGCCTCGACGTGTTCCGCGCCCACGTGCGGCGCGGCATCGAGGCCGGTGCGGGCGCGGTCTTCGTCTGCTGCGGGACCGGCGAGTACCACGCGCTCACGCTCGACGAGTACCGCGTGTGCGTACGGGCCGCCGTAGCCGAGGCGGACGGGCGGCTGCCCGTCGTCGCGGGCACGGGCTACGGCACGGCGCTCGCCGCGCAGTTCGCCCAGGTCGCGGAGGAATCGGGGGCGGACGGGCTGCTCGCCATGCCGCCCTACCTCGTCGTGCCCGGCCAGGAGGGTCTGCTGCGGCACTACGCCACACTCGCCGCCTCCACCGGCCTCGACATCATCGTCTACCAGCGCGACAACGCCGTGTTCGAGCCGAAGACGGTCGTCGCGCTCGCGGAACTCCCCGGGATCGTCGGCCTCAAGGACGGCCACGGCGACCTCGACCTGATGCAGCGCATCGTCAGCGCCGTCCGCGCCGCACTGCCCGGCCAGGACTTCCGCTACTTCAACGGCCTGCCCACCGCCGAGCTGACCGGCCTCGCCTACCGGGCCATCGGGGTCGAGCTCTACTCCTCAGCGGTGTTCTGCTTCGCGCCCGAGATCGCCCTCGCCTTCCACCGGGCCCTCACCACCGGCGACGACGCCCAGGCGCACCGGCTGCTCGACGGCTTCTACGGGCCGCTGGTGGAGCTGCGCAACCAGGGGCGCGGTTACGCGGTGTCGCTGGTCAAGGCGGGCGTGCGGCTGCGTGGCCTGGACGTCGGAGAGGTCCGCCCGCCGCTGTCGGAACCGAGCCCGGCGCACGTCAGGGAACTGGCCGGGCTGATCGAGCACGGCATGTCACTGATCGCGCCCGCGTGCCCAGGAGGCGCTGCCGGTGACGCCGCGGGCGCGAGCACCGGCGGAACCGGCCACCATGCCGCGCACGGTGGCGGCACCACCCCGGCCCACACCGACTGAACGCCCAGGGAGCCCCGTTGCGCGCCTCCGCCTTCCTCTACCCCTGGGACGTCATAGGCGACCCCGACGCCCCGCACCGCCTCGCCGACCTCGGCATCCAGCAGGTCACTCTCGCCTCCGCCTACCACTCCACTCGCGCCCTCACCCCCCGCCACCCGCGCCACAAGGTCATCACCGCCCGGCACGCCGCCGTCTACTACCCGGCGGACCCACGGCGCTGGGCCGGAAGCCCGCTGCGCCCGTACGCGCCCACTGCCGACGGACCACCCTGGGTCGCCGGTGCCGACCCGTTCGGGGAGGCGGCCACCGCGCTCCGGGGCGCCGGGCTCGCCGTGCACTCCTGGGTCGTCCTCGCCCACAACTCCCGCCTGGGCGCCGAACACCCCGCCACGTCGGTGACCAACGCCTACGGCGACCGCTACCCCTGGGCGCCGTGCGTCGCCCGCCCGGAAGTACGCGCGTACCTGACCACCCTCGCCGCCGAGGCCGCGGCCAGGCCGGGCGCGGGCGGCACGGAACTGGAGTCGTGCGGCTGGTACGGCCTCGCCCACCCGCACGCGCATGACAAGACCGGCGGGGTGCCGCTCGACGAGACCGCCCAGCTGCTGATGTCGCTGTGCTTCTGCTCCGCGTGCCGCGCGGGCTACGCCGGACTCGGCGCCGATCCCCAGGCGCTGCGGGCGGCGGTCATCGCGGCGCTGCGCCCCGGGTGGGGCGAGCCCCCGCCCGAGGGGGAGGACCGCGCCGCGATGGAGCCCCTGTGGCCGGGGACGGCCGTGGCAGGCGCCGGTGCGGAGTGGGCCGAGGTGGAGCGGGCGCTCGGCCACGACCTGACGGCCGTGGTCGCCGCTTGGCGCGAGCGGACGGCTGACGCCCTGCAGCGCGATGCCGTCGCTGCGGTACGCGCCGAGACGGGGCCCGGCTTCCGCGTCCTGCTGCACGCCGACCCCGTGCCGCACCGCTGTGGCGCGAACGCCGGAGTGCGGGCTTCCGGCGTCCTGCGGCACGCGGACGGGGTGGTGCTGCCCTGCGGTGGCGGACCGGCCGCCCGCGCAGCCGTCCTCGCGCCCTTCGCGGGCGCAGGCGCGGACGGGGGCACGGGCGTGACCATCGCCGCCAACCTCCCCGTCATCTCCGGCATGGGCGGCAGCCCGGCGACGCTCGCCGCCGACGCGGCGCACGCGGCCGGTCTCGGGGCCACGGAACTGCGGCTCTACCACGCCGGCCTCGCCTCGGACGGTGACTTGTCGGCCGTACGCGAGGCGCTTGCGGCGCTGCCGTAAACCGGGTTCGGGGGCCCGGCCCCGAACCCGGCCCCGGTGTCCGGGCCGGTGCGAACGCGTCAGCGCGGGGTGACGAAGCCCGACTCGTACGCCTTGATCACCGCCTGCGTGCGGTCCCTGACACCGAGCTTGGCCAGCACCGTCGCCACATGCGTCTTGACCGTGGACGTGCCGACGACGAGCCGCGCGGCGATCTCCGCGTTGGACATCCCGGCCGTCATCAGCCGCAGCACCTCCGCCTCCCGGTCGGACAGCCGGTCCTGGAGCGCCCGCGCCGTGGTCCGTTCGGTGCGGTCGCCCGCGTGCTCGGCGGCCAGTGCGCGCACCGCCGCGGGGAAGAGCAGCGAGTCGCTCGCCGCGACCATCCGTACGGCGTTGACCAGTTCGTCGGCTCCCGCCCGCTTCAGCAGGAAGCCGCTGGCGCCCGCGCGCAGCGCGTCGTACACGTAGCTGTCGTTCTCGAAGGTCGTGACGACGACGACTCGCGGTGGCGACGGCACGGTGTGCAGGATCTGCTCGGTGGCGCGGATGCCGTCGAGTTCGGGCATCCGGACGTCCATCAGCACGACGTCCGGACGCAGCTCGCGCACCAGCGCCACCACCTCGGTGCCCGTGCTCGCCTCGCCGACGACGATCATGCCCGGTTCGCTGTCGATGATCGCGCGCAGTGCCGTACGCACCAGCCGCTCGTCGTCCGCGAGCACGATCCGCAGCGTCTCCGGGTCCGGCGCCGTCGGTGCGGGCACGGCGGCCGGTGCCGGGTGCCCCGCCGTCTCCTCCGAGGGCGCGGGGCCGCCGGGTGCGGTGCCGGACATCACATGCCTCCCAGCGGGAGGCGTACGACCAGCCGCCATACGCCGTCGTCCGCGCCCGCGTCGCAGCTGCCGCGCAGCAGGGCCACCCGCTCCGCTATGCCGTGCAGCCCGCGGCCACCACCGGGTGGTCGTCGTCGCTCTCCTGTCACCGGGTTCTCCATCCGGACCTCCAACTGTGTTGTGTCGATGGTGACGCGCAGCCGCACCGGCACCTCTCCCGCGTGCCGCAGCGCGTTGCTGAGCCCTTCCTGGACGATCCGGTACGCCTCACGCGAGACGACGGCGGGCAGCCGGTCCACGGCGCCCGACGTGGTCAGTTCGACGGTGCTGCCTGCCGCCCGGGTGCGGTCGAGCAGTGTGGGCAGCTCGGTGAGGGTGGGCGCGGGGGCGGTGGCCACCTGGCCCTCGCCGTGCCGCGCGGCCGGCTCCTCGCGCAGTAGGCCGAGCACGCTGTCGAGTTCGCTGACCGCGTCGCGCGTGGTGTCCTCGATCGCGGCCAGCGCGCGCCGGGCGAACTCCGGGTCCCGGTCGAGGACCCGCCGGGCGGCGCTCGCCTGCAACGTCACCGCGCTCAGCGCGTGGCCGACGGAGTCGTGCAGCTCCCTGGCCAGCCGGTTGCGGACGGCCAGCGCGGTAGCCCGCCGCTCGGCGGCGGCGAGCTGGTCGGCGGGCGTCGGGCCGAGGAGGAAGGGGGCGCAGCGCGCGAGCAGCGAACCCGCCGCCGTGATGACCCCGATGAGCGCGGCGAGCATCGCCAGACCGGCTGCCGGGGCGACCACGGCGGTGTGCTCGAAGGGGCTCACCCAGGCCAGGTCATCGGCGCGTTCCGAGTCGGTGAAAGGCAGCGCCACAAGCAGCAGGGCGGCCGGGGTGACGGCCAGTATCAGACCGCTGAGCAGGCCGCCGACCCCCAGATGCAGCACGAACCAGAGGCTGGTGCGGCTGCGCGCGTCCCAGGAGTCAGCGGGCCGCTCGGCGAGCTGGGCGTCCGGGACACCGCACAGCCACCGCACCGCACTGGCCTCCAGGGTGCGCACCAGGGGGAGCAGCGCGGCGACCGCGGCGGGCGGCAGGGCCACCACGTAGATGATCAACTGCCAGCTGAGCGAGGTGAAGAGATCGGCGTGGGGAAAGAGCACCACCATCACCACGGAACACAGCAGATAGAACGGCATGAGCAGCGCGCCGCCGAGGACGAGATGCACCCAGCGCAGCCGGGCGCGCCGCCCGAGAGCCGCCTCGACGAGCCGCCGGGCGGCCGCGCCGACCGCTGCTGGAGCGGGCACCTCAGTCGCCCGCCGTCGCGCCGCCGCCTGCGACGGAGGTGAGGGTGGCGGAACCGAGCGGGGTGCCGGGGTCGGCGTCCCGGACATCACTGACCAGGGCGTCGTTGTGCCGCGCGGCGTGGTCGGCCAGGAAGGACGCGCCCGCCGTGGCGATCAGTATCCCCGCGATCATCTGCACAGAGTAGGTCAGCGTCATCAGCGTGGTGGCCCCGTCGTCGCCTTCCATGCCGCCCAGCGAAGTGAACAGCAGCCAGCCGCCCCAGCAGGCGAGTACACCCGAGCCCACCCCGGTCAGTACGAGCGGTGTGCGCAGTCGCACGCCGGAGCCGAGACGGAAGGTGAGCATGAGAATCCCGGTCGCTGCGGCGAGCGCGTACAGCGGGTAGAGGGCCTCCACCACGGAGAAGTCGGAGGTGCGTCGCTCGGCCATCGCCGGGCTGAGTCCGGTGCTCGAACCCGTCGCCCACAGCAGGTGCGTGGCGATCGGGAAGAGCAGGAGCAGGCTGGAGACGACGGCGGTGACGCGGAGCGCCGGGCTGGCGGAGCCGGTGCGCAGGTCGCCGACGCTCCCTCGCCACAGGTGGCCCCAGCGGTCACGGGCGTACAGCACGAACAGCGCGCCCAGAGCCAGCCCCTGGACGATGAAGCCGCCGTAGACGACGCCGAACACCCAGTCGGCGAGGCGGCCGTCCTCCTTCGAAGCCGAGTCCCCGCCGCCGCCCAGCGCCCGGGCGACCAGCTGCGCGGGGAAGCCGGTCATGATGGGCGCGATCAGCCCGGTGGCGCACCACATGGGGAGAGCGAGCAGCCAGGCCGGTGTCCGCTTGCCCCAGGGGCGGCTGAGCAGCAGGGCGATCCCGATGGCCGCCGCGTCCATCAGGACGGTGAGGGCGTTGACCGCCCGCATCAGCGTGGCCTTGTCGGGGTCGAGCAGCGTGCTGCCGTCGGGGATGCCGAGATGGCTGCCGAAAATCCAGGCGATCTTCAGGGAGAGGTAGGGCACGCAGGCCAGGATCGCGATCACACAGAGCGTCCGCCGCACGGTCGCGGCGCGGCCAGGCGTTGCGGTCTCCCGTGAGGCGGGTGGCTGGGCCTGGGGACCGGTGCGGGTGAGCGGGTTCGTCATGTGACCAGACTTTCCTGCGCCCGGCCGCCCGCGCGTCGCCCTGTACGGCGATCCGCCTCCGCCATGTGGCGGAGGCGGTCATCAGCCCCGCGTCAGAGGCGGCGCGTAGCGAGAATCAGCCGGTCACGGGCGTCGAACAGGGCGTCCTTGATCATCTGCTCATGGGCCGGGGTCAGCCTGGCCACCGGCACCGAGCAGCTGATCGCGTCGCGCGCGGGCGTGCGGTAGGGGATCGCGACGCCGAAGCACCGCAGTCCCAGGGTGTTCTCCTCGCGGTCCACGGCATAGCCTTGTTCGCGGACCAGCCGCAGCTCGTCGATGAGCTTCTCGCGGTCGGTGATGGTGTGTTCGGTGAGCTGGCCGAGAGTGTCCGGCAGCAGCTTGCGGACCTGCTCGTCGGAGTAGGTGGCGAGCAGTGCCTTGCCGAGCGAGGTGGAGTGCGCGGGGAGACGGCGGCCCACCCGGGTGAAGGGTCGGAGGTAGTGCTGGGACTGGCGGGTGGCGAGATACACGACGTTGGTGCCGTCGAGCCTGGCCAGGTGGATGGTCTCGGTGGTGTCGTCGGAGAGCCGGTCCAGCGTCGGCCGCGCGGCGGCCACGACCTCGTCGCCGTCGATGTACGAGGTGCCCACCAGCAGGGCGCGCACCCCGATGCCGTACCGGGTGCCCGTCGCGTCCGTCTCGACCCAGCCCAGCTCCACCAGCGTGCGCAGCAGCATGTAGAGGCTCGACTTGGGGTAGCCGACGGCCTCCTGTACGGCCGAGAGGCTGTGCATGCCGGGGCGGCCCGCGAAGAATTCCAGCAGTTCCACGGTGCGGACCGCGGACTTGACCTGTGCGCCACCTGCGTCGGCCGCTGACATACGCCCCTTGACCCCTCTGATCGACCACCCATAGAGTCCCAGCGTATTCACCATCAGGGACGGCGTTCAGCATATCGAACAACACCCGGTGTGCGGTGCGCAAGGACTCAGGAGGAACCGGCCCGTGCCAGCACCAGTGTGGAGCGTTGACCCCCGGACCGGGAAGCAGCGGGAGCAGGTCGCCACCGAAGCCACCGGCGAAGAGGTGGACCGGGCCGTACGTGCCGCGCACGCCGCCCGCCCCGCGCTCGCCGACCGTGCCGCCCGGACCGCGTTCCTGCGCACCGCCGCCACGCTCCTCGAAGAGGCGGGCGAACAGGTCGTCGAGGCGGCCGACGCGGAAACCGCCCTCGGCCCAGGGCGCCTCACCGGCGAACTCGCGCGCACCGCCTACCAGCTGCGCGCCTTCGCCGACCTCGTGGACGAGGGCGACTACCTCGGCATCCTCATCGACCACGCCGACCCCGGCCTCACCCCGCCCCGCCCCGACCTGCGGCGGTACAAACTGCCGCTCGGCGTCGCCGCCGTCTACAGCGCCAGCAACTTCCCGCTGGCCTTCTCCGTGCCCGGCGGAGACACCGCGAGCGCGCTCGCCGCGGGCTGCCCCGTCGTCGTCAAGGCGCACCCCGACCACCCGGCCACCTCGGAACTGTGCGCCGCCCTGCTGCGCCGCGCCGCCGAGCGCAGCGGTCTGCCGCCCGGCGTCATCGGCCTGGTGCACGGCTTCGACGCCGGGGTCGCGCTGATCAACCACCCGCTGGTCGCCGCCGCCGGATTCACCGGCTCCGTCAGGGGCGGCCGCGCGCTGTTCGACGCCGCCGCGGCCCGCCCCCGGCCCATCCCCTTCTACGGCGAACTGGGCAGCCTCAACCCCGTCGTCATCACCGAGGCCGCGGCCGCCGAACGCGCCGAGAGCATCGGCAGGGGACTCGCCGGAGCCATGACGCTCGGCGTCGGCCAGTTCTGCGTCAAGCCCGGCCTCGTCCTCGCCCCCGCGACCGAAGCGGGCGACCGGCTGCTGGCCTCCGTCGTGGAATACGTCAGCGACACCGAGCCGGGCGTGCTGCTCGACGCCCGGATACGGGACGCGTTCGTCGCGGGCGTACGCGCGCGCACCGCACTGCCCGACGTGGGGAGCCCGGTCACGGCGGGCCCCAGCGGCGGCTTGGCGAGCGAGAACGCCACGGGGCCCAGCGGCAGCACGGTCAGCGCCGGATTCCTCACCGTGCCCGCCGCGCGGCTCGCCGCCGAAGGCCCGTACGACCTGCTCCTTGAGGAATGCTTCGGCCCGGTCACCGTCATCGCGCGCTACAACGACGAGGACGAGATCGGCGCGGTGCTCCAGCGGCTGCCCGGCAACCTCACCGCCACCGTGCAGCTCAGCTCCGGCGAATGCTCGGGCGAGGGCACGGGCCAAGGCCCGGGCGAAGGCTCCGGCGAAGGCGCGGAGAGGGCGCCAGGCACCGGTGCCCAGGACGGCGCGCCCGGACGCGGCGCACGGCTGCTCGACCAGCTCACCCCGCTCGCCGGGCGGCTGGTCGTCAACGGCTGGCCGACCGGGGTGGCCGTCGCCCCCGCCCAGCACCACGGCGGCCCCTACCCGGCCACCACGTCCACCACGACCTCAGTCGGCGGCACCGCCATCGAACGCTGGCTCCGCCCGGTCGTCTACCAGGACACCCCGCCCGCGCTGCTCCCTCCCGAGCTGCGCGAGGAGAACCCCCTCGGCCTGCCGAGGCGCGTCGACGGACGTCAGGAGACGCGCCGCACGACCAGCTGAAGCCGCAGATCGACGTGGCCGTCGAGGGTGGGGACCGGGTCCCGCTTCTCCTCGGCCACCTCGAAGCCGTGCCCGGCGGCCAGGGCGTGGAAGCGCTCCAGCGGCTGGTGCCGGAAGACACCCCCGTCCTCGGTGGTGAAGACGCCGTAGGTGCCCGTCGCCGCCTTCTGCGCGCGGTAGCGGCGCAGGCTCCGTTCGTCCGTCTGGAGCGGTACGTCGCTGATGTACAGCACACCACCGGGCCGGATCAGCCGGGACAGCTCCGCCATCACCGCGTCCTGGGCGGCCGCGTCCGGGGCGGAGGTCAGCACGGCGAACAGCAGCGCCGCGTCGAAGGACCCGGCGGCGAAGGGCAGCGGCGGTCGCCTGAAGTGCGTGATCCGCAGCCCCGGGAACGCGCGCCGCCCGCGCGCGACGAGCGCCGCGGAGGGCTCCACGCCGCGCACATCGCGGTAGCCGCGCTCGGTGAGCCGCGCGAGCAGCCGCCCGTATCCGCAGCCGTAATCGAGCACCCGGTCAGCCGGCCCCACATGACGGGCGAGCACCTCGTCGTCCAGCGGATGGGTGAAGGCGTGGGCGGCGCCCGCCGCCTCCCAGTACCGCCGCGCGGCGTCGGAATGCGTCATGGGCGCAGGCTACCCAGCACACCCCGTCCGGCATGCGGGAACGGCGCGGCGCCCCATGGACGAGGCCGTGCCCGCCACGCATAGTGAGAGCCATGGACAGCCTGACGACAGATCAGCGGGTACGCGAGCAGTTCTCGCAGGAGACCACCTACCTCAACACCGCCTCCGCCGGTGTCCTGCCCCGGTGCGCGGCGGACGCCGTACGGGAGGCCGTCGCGGAAACCGCCGCCGGACGGCCGTATCTCCGTCAGGATTTCGAAACGGTCGAGGAGTCCCGGGCCGCGTACGCCCGGATCGTCGGCGTCCCGGTCGAGCGGGTCGCGACGGGCGCCTCGGTCGCCGTGCACTCCGGGCTGCTGGCGGCGGCGCTGCCGTCGGGGGCCGAAGTCGTGATCGCCGACGGCGACTTCAGCTCGCTGGTCAATCCCTTCGCCATGCGCGCCGACCTCAAGCTGCGGAGCGTCCCGCTCACCGACGTCGCCGAAGCGGTGCGGCCCGGCACCGCGCTCGTCGCGGTCAGCGCCGTCCAGTCGGCGGACGGCCGGATCGCCGACCTCGAAGCGATCAGGGACGCCGCCCGCGCGCACGGCGCCCGTACGCTCATCGACGTCAGCCAGGCGGCGGGCTGGCTGCCGCTGCGCGCCGACGACTACGACTTCCTGGTGTGCGTGGGCTACAAGTGGCTGATGACGCCGCGCGGCACCGCCTTCCTCGTCATGCCCGAGGACCGGTCGGCCATCACGCCGGTCTTCGCGGGCTGGGTCGCCGGGGAGAAGCCCTGGGACTCCTGCTACGGACCGGTCGCCGAACTCGCCCGGTCGGCCAGGCGCTTCGACGAGAGCCCCAGCCTGCTGGCGTACAACGCCGCCCGGCACTCGCTCGCGCTGATCGAGCAGCTCGGCCCGGCGGCGATCGGCGCCCACAACGCCGCCCTCGCCGACCGCTTCCGCACCGGCCTCGCCGCCCTCGGCCACCCGGCCATCCCCGCGGCGGGCTCAGCGATCGTCGCCGTGCCCGGTCTCGGGCACGCCGCCGGACGGCTGGCCGAGGCCGATGTGCTGCTCTCCGACCGCGCCGGCAACCTGCGGGCCTCGTTCCATCTGTACAACACGGAGGCGGACGTGGACCGCGCGCTGGAGGCGCTGTCCGGCTGACGCCCCCGCCGGGCTCCGGCGGGCACGCCGAGGGGGCGGCCCCGCAGGGACCGCCCCCATCCGGCAGCTGGTGAACAGCGCCGACCCGACTACCTGACCGGCGTGAACGGCGGCCGCGCCCCGATGAACTCGGGACGGCGCATCGGAGCGGCGAAGGGCTCCACCGCCGCGTTCTCCATGCTGTTGAAGACGATGAAGACATTGCTGCGCGGGTACGGGGTGATGTTGTCCCCGGACCCGTGCATGCAGTTGCAGTCGAACCAGGTGGCCGACCCGGCCTTCCCGGTGAACAGCCGGATACCGTGCTGCTCCGCGAGTCCGGTCAGCGCCTCGTCGGACGGCGTGCCCGCGTCCTGCATCTGCAGCGACTTCTTGTAGTTGTCCTTCGGCGTCGCACCCGCGCACCCGAGGAACGTCCGGTGCGACCCCGGCATGATCATCAAGCCGCCGTTGGTCTCGAAGTTCTCGGTCAGCGCGATCGAGACCGACACCGTACGCATCCGGGGCAGCCCATCCTCGGCGTGCCACGTCTCGAAGTCCGAGTGCCAGTAGAAACCAGAAGCGCCGAAGCCGGGCTTGACGTTGATCCGGCTCTGGTGGACGTACACCTCAGAGCCCAGGATCTGCTGGGCCCGTCCCACCACACGCGGGTCGCTGACCAGCTTCGCGAACACCTCGCTGATCTTGTGCACCTCGAAAACCGTACGCACGTCCTGCGATTGCGGCTCGACGATGGACCGCTCGTCCGCACGGATCACCGGGTCGGCGATCAGCCGGTTCAGCTCGTCGCGGTACAGGCTCACCTCATCAGGCGTGATCAGCTGATCCACCGTCAGAAAGCCGTCCTGCTCGAAGCCGGCCAGATCCTTGTCCACGATGGGCCCCTTCGCCCATTCGCCGTCCGGCATCGCCCACACCACCGGGTCCTGCCGCGGGGTGATCACCTCGGTGGCCCCACGGGTCGGGTACAGGTCGGCGGTGCGTTCGGGTGCGGTGGTCATGGTTTTGCCTTCCTCTCCTCTCGTACGGTCCGTACATGGCGGGCCGCTTCGCCGGTGAACGGCAGGCGCGGGTATCAGCTCTCCACGGGCTCGGTGAGTAGCGGGTACACGCCGTTCTCATCGTGGTCCTCGCGGCCCGTGACGGGCGGGTTGAACACGCACACGCAGCGGAAGTCAGTCTTCGGCCGCATGGTGTGCTTCTCGTGCCCGTCCAGCAGATACATCGTGCCGGGCGTGATCAGGTGCTTCTCGCCGGTCTCGTCGTTGGTGAGCTCGGCTTCACCTTCCACGCACAGCACAGCCTCGATGTGGTTGGCGTACCACATCGACGTCTCCGTACCGGCGTACAGCGTGGTCTCGTGCAGCGAGAAACCCACGCGCTCCTTGGCGAGCACGATGCGCTTGCTCTCCCAGGTGCCGGATGCCGACTTGACGTGCCGGTCGGTTCCCTCGATGTCCTTGAAGGATCGGACGATCACAGTGCTCTGGTGCCTTTCTGTCTCACGCGCCCGGTGCGGGTCACGTGCGGGGTCCTGCCCCGCGCGGTTCGCGCGCGGGGCCGGGGCTTCGGTCAGGCGGTCTCGCGGACGGCGCGGGCCAGCGTGCGCAGGCCCTCGTCCAGTTCTTCGGGGGTGACCGTCAGCGCGGGCAGCAGCTTGACGACCTCGCTCTGCGGGCCCGACGTCTCGATCAGCAGACCGAGCTCGAAGGCGCGCTTGGCGACGGCCGAGGCGCGCGTCACGTCGGTGAACTCCAGGCCCCAGACCAGGCCGCGGCCCCGGTACTCGGCACCGAGCTGCGGGTGCTCGTCGCAGATGGCGCGCAGCGCCTGCTCGACCTGCTCGCCGCGGGCCAGCGTCTGCTTCTCCATCTGGCCGTCGGCCCAGTAGGTGTCGAGCGCCGCCGCGGCGGTGACGAAGGCGGGGTTGTTGCCGCGGAAGGTGCCGTTGTGCTCGCCCGGCTCCCACACGTCCAGCTCCGGCTTGAACAGGGTGAGGGCCATGGGCAGGCCGTAGCCGCTGATGGACTTCGAGACGGTGACGATGTCCGGCACGATGCCCGCCTCCTCGAAGGAGAAGAAGGCACCGGTGCGGCCGCAGCCCATCTGGATGTCGTCGACGATCAGCAGCATGTCGCGCCGCTCGCACAGGTCGGCGAGGGAGCGCAGCCAGTCCGCGCGGGCGACGTTGACGCCGCCCTCGCCCTGGACGGTCTCCACGATGACGGCGGCGGGCTGGTTGAGCCCGGAGCCCTGGTCCCCGAGGAGCCGTTCGAACCAGAGGAAGTCGGGTACTTGGCCGTCGAGGTAGTTGTCGAACGGCATCGGAGTGCCATGCACGAGAGGGATGCCCGCGCCCGCGCGCTTGAACGCGTTGCCCGTGACGGCGAGCGAACCGAGCGACATGCCGTGGAAGGCGTTGGTGAAGGACACGATCGACTCGCGGCCCTTGACCTTGCGCGCCAGCTTCAGCGCGGACTCGACGGCGTTGGTGCCCGTCGGGCCGGGGAACATGACCTTGTACGGCAGGTCACGCGGCCGCAGGATCGTGTTCTGGAACGATTCGAGGAAGGCGCGCTTGGCGGTCGTGCTCATGTCGAGACCGTGGGTGACGCCGTCGCGCTCGATGTAGTCGATCAGCGCGCGTTTGAGGACCGGGTTGTTGTGCCCGTAGTTGAGCGACCCCGCCCCGGCGAAGAAGTCGAGGTAGGTGTGGCCGTCCTCGTCGTACATACGGCTGCCCTGAGCGCGGTCGAAGACGGTGGGCCAGCTGCGGCAGTAGCTGCGCACCTCCGACTCAAGGGTCTCGAAGACACTGAGGTCAGGCTGGGTGATGGTCACAGCATGCTCCTGGGAGATGAGTGGCGAGGGGGGTGAGGAGTGGGTCGGCGGGGGAAGCCGGCCGGGGCCGTGGTCAGCGGCTGTCGACGGGAGGGCGCAGCGGGCCGATGCGGTACAGCACCTCGGGCTCGTGCGCTCCGTCGGGGAACATTCCCCCGTCGAACAGGACCTCACGCTCGACGGCGGCCTGGTGCCGCTCGGCGAAGGAGGTGAACAACCGGTTGGACGCCGCGTTGTCCGGCGTGATCGTCGTTTCCATGCCACGAACGCCGTGGCCGGCGGTGACCCGTGCGGTCAGTCCGTCCAGCAGTGCGCCTGCCAGCCCCCGGCCTCGGCACGCGTCATCGACGGCGACCTGCCAGACGACGAGGGTTTCCGGGCGCTCTGGGCGGATGTATCCGGTGATGAAGCCGACGGGGTCTCCCGCGCTGTCACGCGCCACCACGGAGGTGGCGGCGAAGTCGCGGCACCACAGGAGGTAGCTGTACGAGGAGTTCAGGTCGAGTGCCTTCGAGTCGCGGGCGATGCGCCAGATCGCGGCTCCGTCCTCCACGCGTGGGGTGTCGAGCTTGAGTCCCTCCGGTATTTCCAGGAATTCGCTGTGGGCACGTGCAAGGTCTGCTTGTGCGGCGGTCATGCAAATTGAATTTACCGAGGTAAATCAGAAATTGCATCGCGAGGAGGGGTTACGCAACGGGGGGGTCGTGTGGTATCGCGCGGGGACGCGCGCATGCGCAGCTGGGCGCCGCAAAGTCCCGGTTTGCCCCGGATTTAGGGGGCGAAACGGGCATCATGTGGAGTGTGTCACATGTGCGTAACGGCCTTGAGACGCGTCCGAATTACGCTTGCGTCGCTAACGGAATCTTGGCGTTTAAGGTCGGGAAAAGCGGGCAGGAGAATATGGCTTGCTGTGCTGAATAACCACTTCCGGGTGCCGGGAATTCATTAGCATAAGCGGAGTCTGTTGATGTCCCAGGTCTTGTGGAGGCGCACGTCGCGACCGGGGGAGAAGTCGTCTACGCTGGCTCGTAGAGTGCGCTCATGACGCATAGCACGGTGCTGCACATCAAGGGACGTGTGTTGGCCGGCCCCCTGGCCGACGAAGACGTCCATGACGAGCTCTGGGTGGTCGACGGAAAGATCACCTACGACCGTCCGGCCGGAGCCCGGGACGTCCGCGTGCTGACGGGTTGGGCCCTTCCCGGCCTGGTCGACGCGCACTGCCATGTGGGGCTCGACGCGTACGGCCCGGTGGACGAGTCGACCAGTGAGAAGCAAGCTGTCACCGAGCGTGACGCCGGGGCGCTGCTGCTGCGCGACGCGGGCTCGCCGTCCGACACCCGCTGGATCGACGACCGCGAGGACCTGCCCCGCATCATCCGCGCGGGCCGCCACATCGCCCGCACACGGCGCTATATCCGCAACTACGCGCACGAGATCGAGCCCGAGGACCTGGTGGCCTACGTGGCGCGTGAGGCGCAGCGGGGCGACGGCTGGGTGAAGCTGGTGGGGGACTGGATCGACCGTGAGAGCGGCGATCTGTCGTCCTGCTGGCCGCGCGGCGCGGTCGAGGCCGCCATTGCCGAAGCGCACCGGCTCGGCGCGCGGGTCACGGCCCACTGTTTCGCCGAGGAATCCCTCGCCCCGCTGGTCGAGGCCGGGATCGACTGCGTCGAGCACGCCACGGGCCTCACCGAGGAGACCATCCCGCTGTTCGCCGAGCGCGGCGTGGTGATCGTCCCCACGCTCATCAACATCGCGACCTTCCCCAAGCTCGCCCAGGGCGGCGAGGCGAAGTTCCCCCGCTGGTCGGCCCATATGCGACGCCTGCACGAGCGCCGCTACGACACGGTGCGCGCCGCCTACGACGCGGGCATCCCGATCTACGCCGGTACGGACGCGGGCGGCTCCCTGGCGCACGGGCTGATCGGCCAGGAGGTGGCCGAGCTCGTCAAGGCGGGGATTCCGGCCATGGACGCGCTGTCAGCGGCGACCTGGGGCGCCCGCGGCTGGCTCGGTCGCCCAGGAATGACCGAGGGGGCCCCGGCGGACCTGGTCATCTACGAGTCGGACCCGCGCGAGGACGTACGCGTGCTGACGGCGCCGAGCCGAGTGGTGCTGCGCGGCAAGATCATCGGCTGAGGTCCGGGATGCGGGTCCGAGGCCCCTCGGACGCTGTGCCTCGGGGGTGCAGTGAGTTGCGGCGTGCGGGAAGTGGCGAAGGTGCGCCGGGGCGCGTATGAGCGCGTCAGGGGGCGCGTGGGCAGCGCACGTATGGGCTGACCAGCGCAATTGTGGGCGTCGGGGTCGATGCTCGGGAGGCGGACTGCGGGTGGGAACCTCGCGGAGGAAATCGAAGACAGGCGCGAGAGTCACCCTTTGTGGTGAACTCACGGCAGGTAGGCGTTTGTTCACCCATCGTGCGTAACGATGGCGGGGCCGAGGTCGTCGGAGCACGCCATGTCCCCCAGATCGGCGGGGCCGACGACTCCATGTCTCTTGTGGGGGTTCCACACACGTGTCCCGTTCCAGCAACTGTCCCTCCGGCGTGCCCGCACGCCGTGCCGCCGCCCTGACGGCCTGCTCGACTCTGCTCTTCGGCGCCATGAGCGCGCCCGCGTACGCCACGGGGAATGAGGAGAGGGGGAGCGGCAAGTCCAGCGCTGTCGCCCTCCGCGCCGACCTCGACGTCTCCTTGCTCAACAAGACCGCCCAGGTCCCGCTCAACGCCACGCTCAACGAGGTGCACGCTCCCGCGAGCGCCCGCAAGGCCGCGCTCACCGTCCTCGTGAACGGAGTGGACAAGGGCAAGCCGGTCAACGTTTTACGCGCTGACGTGGCCACCACACGCACCACGGTCACGCAGCGGAGGTCGGAGGGTTACGCCAACATCGCCCGCGCCCGCGTCCACGTCCCAGGGCTGCCGCTGCTGTCCCTCGTGGAGATCGAGGCCGTCACCTCGAAGGCGCTGTGCGCGGTCGGTGCGAAGCCGGTCGCCAAGTCCAACGTGCTGGGCAGCGTCCTCGTCCTCGGGAAGCGCGTCACGCTCAGTAGCGGGGGAAGCACGAAGGTCACCGTGCCGGGCGTGGGCGAGGTCGGCCTCGATCTGTCCAAGACCTCGACGACCTCGCGCACGGCCGCCGCGACAGCGCTCGACCTGCGCGTCTCGGTCAACCCTGGCGAGCTCAACGTGGCGGAGGTCGAGGGCAGGGTGACCCTCGCCGAGGCGACCTGCCAGACGCCCAAGGGCAAGGCGGCGGAGGGCACGCGCCCGCAGCCCGAGCAGCCGAAGCCCGAGCCGGTGACGAAGACCCAGCCGAAGGACCAGCCGAAGACCGCGCCGAAGACAGAGCCGAAGGCCGAGCCGGCCCCGAGCTCTGAGCAGGAGCCGGACCTCGCGGCGACCGGCGGCAGCTCCAGCACGCCGTATCTCCTGGGCGGCGCGGCGGCGCTGCTGGCCGCGGGTGGCGGCACGCTCGTACTGGTCCGTCGCAGGGCGGCTGCCCGAAGCCAGGGCTGAGCGCCAAGGCCGCGTCCGGCGGACCGTGCGGAGGGGAGTGCCGGAGGGAGCCGCTGTCCGTGCGGAGGGGAGTGCCGGAGGGAGGCTGTCCGCGCGTCGCGGAGTGCGGGTGCGTTGTGGCTGGTCGCGCGGTTCCCCGCGCCCCTGGCGGCGCACTCCTCTTCGCTATGCCCGGGCTGCCACCCCGGAGATGGCGGCTCCCATACGCGCCTCGACTGGCGGCGGGCGCCACCGATGCCACGACCCCGACGGCCCGGGCGCCGGCTGTTCGTGGTCGCTTCGTCGTCGCTGCCCGCAGGGGCGGTGTGCGGCCACTGTTCACGGTGGTCGGTGACCGGTCGTCGGTGGCCGGTGGTCGTCAGCTGACGGCCGGTGGCCGGCGGCCGCTGGTGGGCGGGCGTCGACGTTCGGAGGTGCGGCCAGGGCCTTCGCCAGGGCCGTCGCGAAGCGGTCCGTCGTGGAGCGGTCCCGTACGGCGAGGCGTAGCCAGTCCCGGCCGAGGCCGGGGAAGGTGTCGCCGCGCCGTACGGCGAAGCCGAGGTCCCTGAGCCGGTCCCGTACGGCGTCGGCGCCCGGCAGCCGGATCAGTACAAAGGGCCCCGCCGCCGGTTCGCACACGGACAGGCCCTCGAACTCCGTCAACCGCGCGATCAAGTGGGCGCGGTCGGAGGCGATGCGGTGGGCGGCGTGCGCCGCTTCCGCGCGCGCCGGGGGCGCGCTGCACACTTCGGCGGCAGTGAGTGCTGGGGTGGACACCGGCCACAGCGGCTGGGCGCGTTCCAGAGCGGAGATCGTCTCGGGTTCCGCCAGCACGTAGCCGATGCGGAGCCCTGCCAGGCCCCAGGTCTTCGTGAGGCTGCGCAGGACGACCAGTCCGGGGACGTCGGTGCGCTCGGCGAGCGACGCCTGCTCGCCGGGCACCGCGTCCATGAACGCCTCATCCACGACCAGCGTGCGCCCGGGGCGCGCCAGGCTCGCGAGGGTGGCGGCGGGGTGGAGCACGGACGTGGGGTTGGTGGGATTGCCGATCACCACCAGATCGGCGTCGTCGGGTATCGCGCCGGAGCCCAGGCGGAACCCCGTTTTCGCTGTGAGGAGCACCCGCTCTACGGGCCGTCCGGCGTCCCGGAGCGCCGCCTCGGGTTCGGTGAACTGCGGATGCACGACGACGGGGCGGTGGGCCGGCAGGGCTCGTGCGATCAGTACGAACGCCTCCGCCGCGCCCGCTGTGAGCAGTACCCGCTCCGGGGGCAGGCCGTGCCGTGCGGCGACCGCGCGCCGGGCCGCCGCACCGTCGGGGTAGGCGGCGAGGCCGTCGAGGGAGGCGGCGATCTTGGCCTTGAGCCAGTTCGGCGGCGTAGCGGCCCGCACGTTGACGGCGAGGTCGATCAGCCCGGCGGCTCCACGTACCTCCGCGTCACCGTGGTGCCGCAGATCGTGCGCCGGGCCGTCGGCTCCGTCCGCCGCGATGGGGGCGACAGGGCTCGCGTCACGGGTGCCGGTGCCGGTGCTGGTGGTGGTGCCGGTGCCGGAGGCGGTGCTGCTGCTGGTGGCCGCGTCCGCGCCGGTGGCTGGGTCTGCCGTCCCCCGTGGGGCGGGGGCGCCGTCGGTGGCTGGTGGGGTGTCGCTGTCAGTGTGCGTGGACATGGTCCTCCTGCCGCTGTTTCCGGGAGCGGTTCCGGCCGTCGTCGGCCGCCGCCTCGCGATATCGCTCCACGCGCGTGCTCGTCGTGCTGGTACCGGTGGTGCTCGAAGCGCCGGTGGTACCGGCGGTGCTGGTCCTGCCGACGGTGTGCGCTCGCGGGCTGCCGCGTCGGCCGCCGGCGGCGCTGCCGCTGATGGCCGCCGGGAGCGGGGCGGTGGCCTGCGGCCCCCGGATGTCGCCGACGGCTGGGGGGCCGGCCACGCCCCGGGCGGTTTCCGCGCGCTTCTGGCGGAGGCCGGGTGGCGGCGTGGGCAGCGCGATGGCGCAGGTCGCGGCCGGGGGGCCGGACGCCGGTGTGGACTTGCGCTTCTCCACGACCAGCCGCGCTCCGGGACCAGCGGCGAGGAGCGCCGCCGCCTCGGCGACGCTGGGCGTGCCGACGGCGGCCAGTGAGGCGGACGTCGGGTTGGGCACGGCGACCTCGGCCAGCTCGGCGGCCCCGTAGGCGCGCAGCGGCACCCCGTACGCGGTGGCCGCGGCGATCAGCGCGGGTTCATCGGCCTTGATCTCGACCGTCGCCAGCTCGGCGACCGCGCTGGGCGGCAGGCACGCGGCGGCGAGGCAGGCCTCGATCAGCTCTAGCACCTCGGCCAACGGGGCGTCCCGGCTCGCCCCTACGCCGACGAAGGCCGGTACGGACGCCGGTACGAAGGCTGGCACGGAGGCCGACGCGGAGGCCGGTACGGACGAGGCGGAGGTGGAGGCCGGTACGGAGGGTCTGTCGGCTGTCATGGAACGCTCAGTTCCCCCGCGTGCGCCGTGCCGCGCGAGCCTCGGGGCGGATGCCGGACGGCCCGTGGGTGACGGCGACGGCGCCCAGCGTGGTGTGCACGCACCGTTCTCCGCGCGTACTGTGCGTGTCCAAAACGATCGCTTGGGCCCGTGTGCCCCGAAGGAGAGGAGCGAGCCCGTGCCGGTGGTCATCGCGCTCGGGGCGTTCCTGATGACGCTGCTCGGCGGCTGGGCCGCCCACCGTGTCACCGACCGCAGGCATCTGATCCTCGGTCTCGCGGGCGGGCTGATGCTCGGGGTCGTCGGCCTGGATCTGCTTCCTGAGGCGCTGGAGGCCGCCGGGGGCGAGGTCTTCGGCGTACCGGCGGCCCTGCTCTGCTTCGTGTCCGGCTTTCTCCTCGCGCACGGCGTGGAGCGGCTGCTCGCGGCGCGGGCGACCGGCTTGGCGGTGGCAGCGGCGGCGGCGAGGACAGCCATGGCGGACGAGCGGCCCGAGCCGTCGCTCGCGGCGGGCGGACGGGCGCCCGAGGTCGGGCTGACGGCGGCCGCGGCGATGGTCGGGCACAGCGCCATGGACGGGGTCGCGCTCGGCCTGGCCGCGCAGGTCGGCAGCGACATGACAGTCGCCGTCGCGGTCGCGGTGATCGCTCACGACTTCGCCGACGGGTTCAACACGTACACGCTGACCAGCCTGTACGGGAACGCGCGGCGCAAGGCGCTGCTGATGCTCGGGGCCGACGCGGTCGCCCCCGTCGCCGGTGCCGCCTCCACCTTGCTGTTCTCCGTCCCGGACTCTTTCCTCGGCATCTACCTGGGCTTCTTCGGCGGCGTGCTGCTCTACCTCGCCGCCGCTGACATCCTCCCCGAGGCGCACCACGACCACCCGGCCCTGAGCACCCTCGCGTGCACGGTGGCGGGCGTCGGCTTCATCTGGCTGGTCGTGGGCATGACGGCCTGAGGGGGCGGCCAGGCCCGCCGCGTACGCCCGCTCGCGCGCCACGGGGGCGGCCAGGGCGCACCCCGGCGTCCGGGTGGTGCCCGCGGTCGCCAGGGCGTGCGCCCTGCCGAGGGAGCGGCGGCCGGTCGCGTTCCCACGGCCGGAGCGGCCGGTCGCGGCCCTCTGGGCGCGGCGGCCGGTCACGGCGTGCAGCCGGTGACGAACGAGTCGGCCATCGCGGGGCCGGCGGCCCAGTGCAGATGCAGATACGAGGCGTGGACGCCGCCTCGTACGAAACCCTCGACGCGCCGTTCGGGCCGTACGAGGCCCCACGCGGGCAGTGTGCCTGGCTGAGTGCGGTCGTCACCTGACGCGCGTGCGCGCGCGGTGTCGCCCTCTGACGCGGCCTCGGCCTTCCGCGCGTGACCGGCCCGTCCTTCCGCGCCGACAGCGCCGTCGGCGGCGGCCGCGCCCGCGCGCGGTTCGATGACCGTGCGGTGGAACTCGTGCCCCCGCACCCGGGTCCCCGCAGGGGCGAGCGGGCTGTCGGACAGCGCGACCGCCTCCCGGTAGCCGAGGGTCAGCCGGCCCGACATCCGGGCGTCGGCGGGCAGCACGCCGCACATCGGCAGTGGCGCCGCCTCCGCGCCGGAGTCGGCGGCCGGGGCCAGTGAGCGGGCCAGATACAGCAGACCGGCGCACTCGGCGGCGACGGGGGCGCCGGAGGCGGCGAGGGCGGCCACGGCGGCGCGCAGCGGCTTGTTCGCGGACAGTTCGGGCGCGTACATCTCGGGGAACCCGCCGCCGATGACCAGGCCGCGCGTGCCGTCAGGCAGCCGTTCGTCCCGCAGCGGGTCGAAGGAGACGACGTCCGCCCCGGCGGCGGTCAGCAACTCGGCGTGCTCGGCGTACGAGAAGGTGAACGCCGACCCGCCCGCGATGGCCACGACGGGCCGGGCGCCGCGCCCCGCGCCGGGCCGCGGCGCCCCGGCCGGGGAACCGTTCCCGGCGCTGATCGCCGCTGCCGGGTCCCACGCGGGTCCCGGCAGCGGGGGAGCGGTGCGGGCAAGCGCCAGCAGGCCCTCCAGGTCACAGCCGTCCCGTACGCGCTCGGCCAGCGCCGAGACCGACTCCACGGCCTCCGTGTGCCGTTCGGCGACCGGGACGAGCCCGAGGTGCCGACTCGGCGTATGGACCGCGCTGACCCGCCGGAGCACGCCGTAGACCGGAACACCCGACTCCGCCAGGGCTTCGCGCAGCAGCGCCTCGTGGCGGTCGGAGCCGACCTTGTTGAGGATGACCCCGGCGACCCGTACCTCCGGGTCCCACGAGGCGAAGCCGTGCACCAGCGCCGCCACCGAACGGGACTGCGACGAGGCGTCCACGACCAGCACCACCGGTGCCCGCAGCAGCTTCGCCACATGCGCCGTCGACGCCAGCTCCCCCTGCCCCGCCGCGCCGTCGTACAGGCCCATCACGCCCTCGACCACGGCCAGCTCCGCGCCGCGCGCGCCGTGGGCGAACAGCGGCGCGATCCGCTCGGGGCCGCACAGATACGCGTCCAGGTTGCGTCCCGGGCGGCCGGTGGCGAGCGCGTGGTAGCCCGGGTCGATGTAGTCGGGGCCGACCTTGTGCGGGGAGACGGCCAGGCCGCGTGAGGCGTAGGCGGCCATCAGCCCGGTCGCGACGGTCGTCTTGCCGCTGCCGGAGGCGGGCGCGGCGATGACGAGGCGGGGGATGGTCGTGCTGGTCACCACTCGATGCCCCGCTGGCCCTTCTGCCCGGTGTCCATGGGGTGCTTGACCTTGGACATGTCGGTCACCAGATCGGCGAAGTCGATGAGCTGCTGCGGGGCGTTGCGGCCCGTGATGACGACGTGCTGGGTACCGGGCCGGTCGCGGAGGACCGAGACGACCTCGGCGGGGTCGATCCAGCCCCAGTGCATCGGGTACGCGAACTCGTCCAGCACGTACAGCCGGTAGGTCTCCGCCGCCAGATCGCGCTTGACCTGCTCCCAGCCCTCGCGCGCCGCCTCCTCGCTGGACGCCAGGTCGCGCTGGACCCAGGACCAGCCCTCGCCCATCTTGTGCCAGGCGACGGTGCCGCCCTCACCGGAGTCGCCGAGCACGCGCAGCGCCCGCTCCTCGCCGACCTTCCACTTCGCGGACTTCACGAACTGGAACACCCCGACCGGCCAGCCCTGGTTCCAGGCACGCAGCGCCAGGCCGAAGGCGGCCGTCGACTTGCCCTTGCCGATGCCGGTGTGGACGAAGACCAGCGGGCGGTTGCGGCGCTGGCGGGTGGTGAGCCCGTCCTCGGGCACCATCGACGGCTTTCCCTGTGGCATTACGCGGCCCTTTCCGTGTCGGTCGTCTGCCGTGCGCCCCGTGCGCCAGGTGCGCCCTGGGGTCCTCGCGTGCCGCGCGCCCCGCGTGCGCCGCCGCCTGTCTCCCGTACGTCGCGCGCTCCCTGCCCGCCGCCGCGCCCGCCTTGCGCCTGCCGCGCGCCGCGTACCAGCGCGGTCACGCTGTCAGCGCGCAGCTCGTCCAGGGTCACCGCGGGGCCCCGCAGTTCGCGGGCGAGCTCGACGGCGAGGCCGAGCCGTACCATCCCCGACTCGCAGTCGACGACCACGGAAGCCGTGCCCTCGCTCGCCAGCAGCCGCGCCGCACGGGCGGCACCGGCGACCGGCTGCGGCCCGCCGGTGGCCCGGCCGTCCGTCACCACGATCACCAGCGGCCTGCGCGAGGGGTCCCGCATCCGCTCGACCCGCAGCACGTCGCGGGCCTTGAGCAGCCCGGCCGCGAGCGGTGTGCGACCGCCGGTGGGCAGCCGCTCAAGCCGGGCGGCCGCCGCGTCGACCGAGGAGGTCGGCGGCAGCACCTGCTCGGCGTCCTTGCCCCGGAAGGTGATCATGCCGACCTTGTCGCGCCGCTGGTACGCGTCGAGCAGCAGGGACAGCACGGCGCCCTTGACGGCGCTCATCCGCTGCCGGGCGGCCATCGAGCCGGAGGCGTCCACCACGAACAGCACCAGGTTGCCCTCGCGCCCCTCGCGTACCGCCTCCCGCAGATCGTCACGCCGCACGACCAGCCCTGTGCCCGAGCGGCCACGGGCCCGCTGATGCGGGGCGGCGGCCTGCACCGTCGCTGCCAGGTGCAGCTTCTTCAGCGCGCCCTGCGGCCGCCGCGCACCCGTGGTCCTGCCGTGCGTGGTGCGGGCCCGGGAGCGCCGCCCTGCCGCGCCCTCGCCGAGCCCCGGAACATCGAGCATCCGGGCGGCGAACGGGGCCGACGCGCTCACCGCGCCGCGCTCCGGCGCGTCGCCCGCGCCGCTCTCCGGGCCCTGGCCGCCGTCGGCCTCTTCCTGCGGCCGCGCCGCGTCGCCGGGCCCGGCTTCCGGCGCGGGCTGCGGCTGCTCGTCCTCGCTGCCGCGCTGGTGCGGAAGGCCGGGTTCCGTCGCCGGGCCGCCCGGGTCCGTCCCCGGGTCCGCCTCGTGGCCGTCCGAGCCGTCCTGCGGTCCGTCGTGCGGGCCGTCCTTCGGTGGCTCACCGCCGCCGGGCCCGTCCGGGTCCGGGTCGTCGTCGGAGGGGTCCGGCTCGTGCTCGTTGAGGATGTCGTCGAGCTTGTCCTCGTCCAGGCCGGGCGCGTCGAAGGGGTTACGGCGGCGCCGGTGCGGCAGCGAGAGGAGCGCCGCCTGCCGTACGTCCTCGGTGCGCACCTCCGTGCGCCCGGCCCAGGCGGCGAGTGCCGTCGCCGTACGCGCCGTCACGATGTCCGCGCGCATCCCGTCGACCTCGAACGCCGCGCACACGGCGGCGATCTGCCGCAGCGCGCCGTCGCCGAGCCGCACTCGGGGCAGCAGCGCGCGGGCCACGGCGACGCGCTCACGCAGCGCGCCCTCGTCGTCGGCCCAGCGCGCGGCGAACGTGCCGGGGTCCTCGTCGTACGCGAGCCTGCGCCGTACGACCTCCACCCGCTCATCGGTCTCCCGGGAGGCGGCGACCTCCACGGTGAGGCCGAACCGGTCGAGCAACTGCGGCCGCAGCTCGCCCTCTTCGGGGTTCATGGTGCCCACCAGCAGGAAGCGCGCCGCGTGCCGTACGGAGACGCCCTCGCGTTCCACGTAGGAGGCGCCCATGGCCGCGGCGTCGAGCAGCACGTCGATGAGGTGGTCGTGGAGGAGGTTGACCTCGTCCACGTACAGGATTCCCCGGTGCGCGTCCGCGAGCAGCCCTGGTTCGAAGGCCTTCACCCCCTCGGCGAGCGCCCGTTCGATGTCGAGCGCGCCGACGAGCCGGTCCTCGGAGGCGCCGACGGGCAGCTCCACCATGCGGGCCGGCCGGGCGGTGCCGCCGCCCGGCTCGTGCGGCCCGTCGGGGCACCGCGCGTCCGGCGCGGAGGGGTCGCAGGAGAACCGGCATCCGGCGACGACGTCGAGCTCGGGCAGCAGTGCCGACAGCGCCCGCACCGCCGTCGACTTCGCTGTCCCCTTCTCGCCGCGCACGAGCACGCCGCCGACCGCTGGTGAGACGGCGTTGAGGAGCAGCGCCAGCCGCAGACTGTCCATGCCGACAATCGCGGTGAAGGGGTAGGGGGTGTTCACGCCGTGATCACTCCTTCGAGTGGCTTGCGTCCGGCTCCCGGGGCGTTGCCCGGCAGCTGCGGTACGTGGGTGCCGATGGCCCCGCGCACGCGCGGGTGGTGCGCTCCGCCACGGTCAGCGGGCGGAGCTGTCGCTGTCGTCCCCGGCTCGGCGGGGCTGTTCCGTACGGTGGTCATGGCGCCCCAGGCGGTACGAAGGGCAGCCCGGCGGGCGGGCCCTCCTCGATCAGCCGCAGGAGCGCGCTGGTGTCGGCGTGTTCCTCGATCAGGTCGCCGAGCCGGTCGAGCTGTTCTTCGCGCAGCACACCGAAGGAGGTGTCGGGCGCGGGCACGAACGCCCGCCCCGCGGCGGCGGCCACCCGGCGCAGGAACGCGCGCCGGAAACCGTCGCTCTCCAGCGAGCCGTGCCAGTGTGTGCCCCACACGGCGCCCACCCGGCAGCCGTCCAGCGCCCGGCCCTGGCCGTCGCGCATGAACGGCTCGTCGCCGCCCGTCACCTCGGCGACGCCGTGGTGGATCTCGTATCCCTCCACCGTCTCGCCGAGCGCCGTGCCGACCGGCCGCGCCAGAGTCTTGTCCACGGCGAACCGCACCCGCACCGGCAGCAGCCCAAGCCCCCGCACCGTCCCGGCCTTCGACTCGACCTGGTCATCGACGCGTTCGCCGAGGAGCTGATAGCCCCCGCAGATGCCGAGCACGGGACGGCCCTCGGCGGCCCGGCGCGCGAGGGCGTCGGCGAGACCGCGCTCCCGCAGCCACGCCAGCGCGCGCACCGTGCCGCGCGTGCCGGGGACCACCACCAGGTCGGCGTCGGCCAGCTCCTCGGGGCGGTCCACGAACCGGACGACGACGCCGGGTTCGGCCGCCAGCGCGTCCACATCGGTGAAGTTCGACATCAACGGGACGGCGGTGACCGCCACCCGCAGCACGTCGGCGCCGTGCGGCGGTGCCACGACCGATTCCCTGACGGCGCCGCGCATCGAGACCCGCAGCCCGTCCTCCTCGTCGATCCCGAGGCCGTGCGCGAACGGCAGCACGCCCAGCGTGGGCCGACCCGTCAGCTCACGCAGCATGTCGAGGCCCGGCTCCAGCAGGCTCACATCGCCGCGGAACTTGTTCACGAGATAGCCCGAGATCAGCGCCTGGTCCGCCGCTGAGAGCAGGGCGGTCGTGCCGAAGAAGGAGGCGAAGACGCCGCCGCGGTCGATGTCGCCGACCACCACGACCGGCAGCCGGGCGGCGCGCGCGAGCCCCATGTTGACGATGTCGGTGCGCCGCAGATTGATCTCGGCGGGGCTTCCCGCGCCCTCGCAGATCACCGCGTCGTGCGTACGGCGCAGCTCGGCCAGGCAGTCCGTGACCGTGGACAGCAACGCCTCCCGGCCCCGCGGCCGGACTCCGTCCCGTCCCTGAGCCCGGCCCGGACCCGGTTCCCGGCCGTCCTCCCGCTCGAAGTAGCCGCGCGCGGTGAACTCGCCGACCGCCTTGCCGAGCAGCACCACCTGGCTGGTGCGGTCGCCACCGGGCTTGAGCAGCACCGGGTTCATCAGCGCGGTCGGCTCCACGCGGGCGGCCGCGGCCTGCATGGCCTGCGCCCGCCCGATCTCCGCGCCTTCGCGGGTGACGAAGGAGTTGAGCGACATGTTCTGCGCCTTGAACGGCGCGACCTTGACGCCCTTACGGGCCAGCCAGCGGCAGATGCCCGCGGTGACCACGCTCTTGCCCGCGTCCGAGGTGGTACCGGCGACCAGCAGCCCGCCACCCACGCGCCCAGCGTCACTCATGCGCCCCCCTTGGCCTTGCTCACGCCGGGCCGTTCGCCCTTGGTCCTGCCCTTGGTCTCGTCCTTGCCGTGGTCGGCGCTGGCGCCTCTGGTGCCCCTGCCGTCACCGCCGGCGTCGGTGCCCGCGGTACGGGGCGGCGCCGGAGAAGCCATCGGCTTGGCCGCCAGCAGGCTTCCCGCCAGCGCCAGGCCGAATGCCGCCCGCCGCCACCCGGCGCCGCACCTTCCGGGCTGCCCCGCAAGGGAGGCGGCGAACCCGCGCCGGACCATGCCGTATCCCACGCGCCCGGCGACAGCGGCCGTCAGCGCGAGGGTGCTCACCCGGCGCGAGAGCCGTACCGCCCGTTCGATGTCGGCCGTCTCCACCGGCCGGTTCTCCGCGCCGAGCACCGGCCGGTGCTCCACGCGGCCCGCGTAGGCGAGGATGCCGCCGAGCCGGACACCCAGGGCACCGGCGAAGGCCGCCTCGACCGGACCCGCGTTGGGGCTCGGGTGCTTCGCCGCGTCCCGGCGCGCCACGCGCCACGCCCCGCGCCGGTCGGGCCCGGCGAGCGCCGCCAGCACGGCGGTGAGGCGCGCGCCCGGCCAGCCCGCGACGTCGTCGAGCCGGGCCGAGGCCCAGCCGAACCGCAGGTAGCGGGGCGACTTGTGACCGACCATCGCGTCCAGCGTGTTCACCGCCCGGAAGCCCACCAGTCCGGGCACGCCCCCGACAGCGCCCCACACCAGGGCGCCGACCACGGCGTCCGAGGTGTTCTCGGCGACCGACTCCACGACCGCCCGCGCGATCTGCTGCCCGTCCAGCGCCTGCGGGTCACGCCCGCACAGCCCCGGCAGCGCCGCCCTCGCGGCGGCGAGGTCCCCGGCGGCGAGCGCGGCGCCGATGACGCGCGCCTCGCGACCCAGCGACGTCCCCCCGAGCACGGCCCAGGTGGCGGCGGCGGTCAGCGCCGTATCGGCCAGAGCGGAGCGCCGCACAGTGCGGGACAGCGCGACGGCGGCCAGGGTGACGCCTCCGGCACAGATCGCCGTGTGCAGCGCCCCACGTCCCCGGTCGTCACGCCACAGCCGTCGTTCCACGGCGCCCGCCGCGCGCCCGAAGGCGGCCACCGGGTGCGCGCGGGGCGGGTCGCCCACGGCGAGGTCGCAGAGATAGCCGAGGGCGGCGCCGTACGCGTAGGGAAGAGGCCCGTACGGATCGCGCGCGTACGGAAACTGAGGAGCACGCATCGGGTCAGCTCGCCGTCGCGCCTCGAAGGGGGAGGGGACATGGCGGAGGTGGGGGAACGTGCGCGGCGCAGGGCGTTCTGTGACAGCCGACCATGGCGATGTGTCCTCACTCAGGGTCCGCGCCCTGGCTCGACGTGATCGGCGGCGAGAGTCTCCTGGCTCCCCGGATCGGCGCCGCACCCGGGCCTTCCAGCTCGGGGACCGAGCCGTGACCACACGCTGGGGGAGCGCTCCCCGGTGACAGTGGCGGGACCGCGCCGGATTCACACCGGCTTCCTCTGCTGTCGCCGTTTGGCCCCGGCAGTCCACCACGGCTCACGAAGAGCCGTCAACTTGCGGTTGACCTGCGACGGGGTAGCGCGGGGCGCCCACGCGGGCGGCCGTACCACCGGCTCGCGCCCGGCGTCCGATCGGGGCGCGTACCGCGGTCGCGAGCCCCACGGCGTCGCGAGCCCCACGGCGAGGGCGGTGCGACGGCGGTGGTGCCGCGGTGGCGGTGGGGCGGCGGTGAGGCGGCGGCGGTGGTCGGCGTCCAGGCCCCCTCCGGGCGCGCGTCCGCCTGCCCCGTCCGCCGCTGCCTGGTTCGTCCTCCGGGAGCGGGAAGGGCGTCCGCGGGAACGGGGAAGCCCGCCGCCCCGGGCGCGCTGTGCGGGCGCGTCGCGGGCGGCGGGCCAGAGGTTTCCGTGCCGAGAGGGCCGAAGGGGCCGAAGGGGCCGAAGGGGCGCGGGCTAGGCGACGATCAGGTAGATCCCGTACGAGACCACAGCCGCGCACAGCGCGAAGCACGCGTACGCGCCGGAGCGCGCCAGCCCGCTGGGGCTGGTGGTGGCGACCGCCGTGCCGTCCTGCTGGCGGGTCGGCTTGTGCGAGGTGCCGACGATGCCGAGCGTGAAGACGCCCACCATGGCGACGGTCACCACGAGGCTGACACCGAAGACCTCACCGAGTGCTGCCCAGTCGATGCTCATGGCGATGTTTCCTTGCTTCCTTGGGGTGTGGCGCTACGGGGGCCGCGCACCGTACGGGCCGCGCGGAGGTCCGGGCGCCGATGGAAGCGGCGCCCGGACGAGAGGTCAGACGGAGGCCCGTGCCGGGGCCGGGGCGGGGGCGGGTACCGAAGCGGCGGGCTCGGGCTCGGGCACGGTGGCCGACTCCGCTGCCGACGGCGCGCCGGACTCCTGCTCGGAGGCGGACCGCTGGGCGATGGGCCCGGCGGGCGGCGGTGCGACGCTCTGCAGGGCGGCGGTGACCACGCCCACCGGCTCGGCGGCGTCCTTCGTGCCGTCCGCGGCCTCGGCGGCCGCTGCGGCCGGGACGCCACCGACGATCTCGGCCTCGTTGACGTTGGTGTGGTCCACGGGCTTGCGGCGGGAAGCGGCCCAGATGGCGCCGCAGGCGAGGAGGGCCAGCACGGCGACCGTGGCCACGCCCCAGTCGCCACGTTCGGCGAGCAGCGCGGCAGCACCGGCGACCAGCCCGGCCGCGGGCAGCGTCAGGCCCCAGGCGAGCACCATCCGCCCGGCGGTGGACCAGCGCACCACGCCGCCCTTGCGGCCGAGACCCGAGCCCATCACGGAGCCGGAGCAGACCTGGGTGGTGGAGAGTGCGAAACCGATGTGCGAGGAGGCCAGGATCACGGTCGCGGCGCCGGTCTGGGCGGCGAAGCCCTGCGGCGGCTGGATGTCGGTGAGGCCCTTGCCCATGGTGCGGATGATGCGCCAGCCGCCGAGATAGGTGCCGAGCGCGATGGCGATACCGGCCGAGACGATGACCCACAGCGGCGGGTCGGAGGCGGGTGCGACGACGCCGCCGGTGACCAGGGCCAGGGTGATGACGCCCATCGTCTTCTGCGCGTCGTTGGTGCCGTGCGCGAGGGAGACCAGGGCGGCCGAGGCGATCTGCCCGGCGCGGTAGCCCTTGGCGGTGTCCTGGGAGTCGCGGTTGCGGGCGAGCCGGTACGTGAGCCGGGTCGCGGCCAGGGCGGCGATGCCCGCCACCAGCGGTGCGGCCACCGCGGGGATGAGGACCTTCATGACGACCGCGTCGCCGTTGACGCCGTCCATGCCGACGGAGACCACTGTCGCGCCGATCAGACCGCCGAAGAGGGCGTGGGAGGAACTGGACGGGAGCCCGGCCAGCCACGTCAGGAGATTCCAGACGATGGCTCCGACGAGGCCCGCGAAGATCACTTCAGGTTGGATACCGGAGTTCTCATCGATGATTCCTCCGGAAATGGTCTTGGCGACCTCCACGGACAAGAACGCGCCCACCAGATTGAGCACCGCCGACATGGCCACTGCGGTCTTGGGCCGCAGCGCCCCGGTGGAAATGGTGGTGGCCATGGCATTGGCCGTGTCGTGGAAGCCGTTCGTGAAATCGAACACCAAGGCCGTGACGATCACGATCCCGATGAGAAGCGTGATGTGTTCCATTCACCCAGGCAATCAGTTCGGGGGGTAGTGACCCGGCGACCGTAGGTAGGTCGAGTGAACGGAAGGTGAACTAGGGCAGACGTCACGGTGACGCACCTGAAGTGGCCCATTGAGACCGTTTCCGGAAGCGCGTACGTGGGGCGTCCTCAGCCCCCAGCGAGCCTTCTGAGACCCGACATTGAGCCGTTGAACACGTTCTGGTCACCCGGCAGCGGGCCCTTGTTCGCCTGCTGCCAGAACGTGTGGGTGCCCCAGCCGGCGGGGAGGGGCCCCGGAGAGCTGCGCCAACTCGCGAGCCAGAGCGGATGCTGGGCACCGAAGGCGGCGTTGTTGCCCGTGCACCGGCGCCACCAGTTGGTCGTCGTGTAGATGACCGGATAGCGCCCTGTCTGGCGGCGTACCTCGGCACTAAACGCCGAAATCCAGTCAACCATGGCCGAGTCGCTTATCCCATAACAGGCGCGCTTCGGGTCATATGGGTTGAATTCGATGTCAAGTGCGGGCGGCAGTGTCCGGCCGTCCGCCGCCGGTGTCCCCCCGTTGCGCAGGAAGTGCTCGGCCTGCGCGCGCCCTGACGAGGTATTGGGGCGGGCGAAGTGATACGCGCCACGCAGGAGCCCCACGGCCCGCGAACCGTTGTACTGCTGTGCGAAGTACGGGTTTCGGTAGTCGTCCGACTCGGTCGCCTTGACATAGACGAACCGCGCCCCCGCGTCCCGCGCCTGGCGCCAGTTCACCTCCCGCTGGTGCGAGGAGACGTCGTGGCCGCGCGGCTTGCTCGCCGTGGCCGCCGCCGACGGCTCGATCAGCGTGAGAGCGCCCGCCAGCAGGGTGCCGAGGGACGCTATCCACACGCGGGCCCGGCGTCGGCCCGTCGCGCCGCCGTGGACGCGTACCGGCGTGCGCGCCGGTGTGCCGCTGGGCGCCCGCCCCTCGTGTCGGCACTCCTGGCCGTGGCTGTCACTCGCGCCCGTTCCGGCTCTCTCCACGCCAACCCCTTCCATCGCGGTGAGTGGCACCAGGATTACCAGGAGTAGGAGCAAAAAGTCCGGAGATTTAGTGTGTTATTCGTATTTATCAATCCGGTTGGCCGCCTCGCGGACGGACTGACGGTGCCGGAGGGCCCGTGCTTACCGGGGGCTGGCAGGATCTCCAACGGCGCGGCGCGGTGGGAGGCGCGACGCGCCATCAGGTGACCGGCATCACCCGGCGGGCGGGATGGCGGGCGGCCCCGCCGAACGGCCGGACGTCTCCGAACGGCCAGGCGACCGCCACCGGCCGACGCCCACAGCGGCTGAGCGCCGAGCGGACCGTGGGGAACCCGGCGGCGGCCGTGCTGCCCGAAGGCGTCGGAGCGTGGCGCAGAGGCGTAGGGCAGCGAACCGTGGACACAGCCGACCGCACCCGCCGGACGCGCCTGATGACCGGCACGACGGACGAGACCGGACGAGAACCGGAACCGGCAGAGCCGCCAAGACCGCGAAGCAAGACCGCAAAGCAAGACGGCGAGAAGCAAGACGGCGAGAAGCCAGACGACGAAAACGAGAAGGAGAGGGCGAGCGACGACATGACCGGAACGGCGGCGGAACGCGAACACCTACGGCAGACATGGGCGGACGTCGTGGCGACCGCCCGGCGGACGACCGCGGACGGACTGGTGGTCGGCACGTCGGGCAACGTCTCGGCCCGCGTCGGCGACACCGTGCTGGTCACCCCGAGCGGCACCCCGTACGACCGGCTTGGACCCGACGACCTGTGCGGTGTCGACCTCGAAGGACGGCAGACCATCGGGGACCGCGTCCCCACCAGTGAACTGCCGATGCACCTCGCGATCTACCGGGCCACGACGGCCAGGGCGATCGTGCACACGCACGCCGTCCACGCCACCGCCGTCTCCACGCTCGTCACGGCGCTGCCCGCCATCCACTACATGACGGGTGCCCTCGGCGGACCGGTCCGGGTCGCCCCGTACGCGCTCTACGGCAGCGAGGAGCTGGCCGAGCACATGCTGCACGCGCTCAGCGACCGCACCGGCTGCCTGCTCCGCAACCACGGGACGATCGTCTACGGCGACAGCCTCGACCAGGCGTACGACCGCACCGCCCAGCTGGAATGGATGTGCAGGGTCTGGCTCACGGCGGCGGCCGTCCCCGGCCTGACCCCCGCCCTGCTGTCCAGCGAGGAACTGAGCCGCGCGGCGACCAAGCTCAGCACGTACGGCCAGCCGCGATAGGCCGTGTCCGGCGGCTCGTGCTGCGGATTGCGCTGGGGATCGCGCTGGGGAGGGGCAGCCCCCTGTCCGTGCGTCGCGGACCGCGGGTGCGTGGTGGCTGATCGCGCGGTTCCCCGCGCCCCTGACGGGGCGCACACCCCTGCGCCGGACACCCCCTGATCGGCCGCACCGCACCGCACGGGGCCGGGCGCGGCGTTCCCGTCCGGCCGAGGGGTGGCGCGCGCGGGCGCGCACGCGTCACCACGTCTCACTCCCCCCGCGCGGCCCCGTCGCTCATCACCCGGCCGCGTATGCCCACTGGCCGTACGTCGTCGCCCCGCCCACACTGGGGTGGATGCGCATGCGTACAGCGGTGGCCGCGGCCGCCACCACGACGGTGTTGAGTGCCGGTGCGGCCGTGCTGGCCGGACGGTACGTGAGCAACGCCGTCCTCAAGCCGTCGGCCGGGCGCCCGCCGCCGGGTGAGCCGCGGCTGACCGTGCACGCCACCGCCGCCGGGCAGATCACCCTGACCCGCACCCTCGCCTCGCAGCGCCCCGGGACGTACGGCCTCACCGGGGACGGCGTCCACGCGATCGTCGGGCCCGTCATCGAGGGCGCGCCGCATCCCGCCGACTGTGTCGTGCGGCGCCTGGAAGCGGTCACGCACGGCACCGTGCGGCCCGGCGCCCGGGCCTGGCTCACCCCGCAGGTGTACGTCGGCAATCCCAGGGACGCGCTCGGGCTCGACCACGCCGACATCGACATCCCCGCCGAGCTGGGCCCGCTGCCCGCCTGGTTCGTGCCCGCCGCCCGTGACACCTGGGTCATCACCGTGCACGGCATCGGGACGACGCGCGAACTCCCCATGTCCGTCATGCGGTTCCTGAACGACAAACAGCTGCCTGTGCTCGACATGGCCTACCGGGGAGACCCCGGCGCCCCGCGCTCACCCGACGGCGTCAGCCACCTCGGCGAGAGCGAATGGCGCGACGTCGACGCCGCCATCCGCTACGCGACGCGTTACGGCGCGCGCCGCGTCATCCTGCACGGGTGGTCCACCGGGGCGACGATGGTCCTGCACACGGTGGTCCACTCCGCGCTGCGGCACCTCATCAGCGGCGTCGTCCTCGACTCGCCGGTCCTCGACTGGCAGGCCACCCTGCGCGCCCTGGTCGCCGCACGCGGCACCCCCAGCGTGCTGCTGCCGCTCGCCGTGCGAGCCGCGCTGGCCCGTACGCCGCTGCAAGCCGGGCGGTTCGACGCGCTGGGCGATCCCGGACAGCTGACCGTGCCCACGCTGATCCACCACGGCCCGGACGACCACCTGGCGCCGTGGGGTCCTTCCCGGGAACTCGCCGACCGGCGCCCCGACTTGGTCTCCCTGCGCGCCGTGCCCAAGGCCCCGCACGGTGCGATGTGGAACGCCGACCCGACGGGCTACGAAGAGGCGCTGCGCCGCTTCCTGACCCCCTTGGTGTGACGTCCGGGCCGCCTCCGGGCCCAGCTCTCGGCGCGCGCCGCGCACGGCAGGGCACCGCCGCACCGGTCGCCACCGGTCCTGGGCGGCTGGTCCGGACGGGCAGGCGCCGCCCGGGGGCGCAGGGGGCGCGGGAAGGGCGGCACAGCAGTCGCAAGACCATCACCTGGCCCGTGAACGCGGCCGAATGACCACCGATTGGGTTTTCGGGCCGTCAGCGGCAAGACTGCTCTTGTGACGTCCCGTACCCCGCGCGACTCCCGACTCCGACTCGTCCCGCACCGGCCGATGGCCAGTGCCCGCAGGGCAGTGCCGCAGCGCGGCACGCGCCCAGCGCCCCGCCCGCCGGAGGGCACCCCGCCACCGGCGGAACTCGCACGCCAGGCGAGGATCTCGCTCGCCGGTGCCGTCCGGGTCGCCCGCTGGGCCGCCGCCGAGCCCGGCGGCGACGCCTCGCTGCCCCCCGGCGCGTACGGAGTGCTCTCCGACGTGGCGGCCGACCGGGCCGCCGAGGCCCTGGGGCTGACGCCACTTCAGGTGCGCGCCGACTGGGACAGGGCCCGGCTCGCGGGACTGATCGAGCTGCACGGCGGCGCCGCGCGCCCCGGCTGGCGGCTGCGTGCCTGGGACCGCGACGACTCCGCCGTGCTCCGTGGCTGGGTCGCACTGTTCGACGCGTGGTCGATCGCCCGGCCCTGGCCGCCGGGAGCACGCGGTTCGCAGGCCCCGGTGACCGAGGCCACCGGCGCCGCGGCGGTCGCCGAAGTCGTCGAGGCCGTGCCGCAGTTGCTCTCCCTCCTTCAGCTCTCGGCCGGGCCCGTGGGCTTCCCCGCCCTGCTCGACCTGCTGCGCCAGCGCGTCGCCGAGCTGCGGACGGAGCGCTGCGAGGTGCCGTACGCGCAGCGGGCCCCCAAGCCCGGCGGCCCCGGCGGTGCCCCGGCGGCGGGCGAGCGGCAGGCGCCGGGCGCGGCCGGCACATCCGCCGCGGCCGGTGCCGGGCAGGCACCCGCCCCCGGGACGGGGGCGGACGACGCGGCCGACAGCGAGGTGCCCGAGTCGCTGCTGACCTGGGCGCTGGACGGGCTCGCCGCCGTTGGCGCGCTCGTCGTACGCGACGCGGCGCCGGAGCGCGCGGAGGCCACGCCTCCTGGCGAGGCCGGACCCCTGGCCCCCGGCAAGGCGGCGCGGGCCGGGGAAGACGCGCAGCCGGCGGTGGCCGGGCACACCAGTGGTGGCCTGGCCCACGGCGGCACGGACTCCACCGGGCCCGGCGGCACGGCCGACCACCGTGAGGCGGAGCTGACCGCACTGGGCAGCTGGGCCGTGTGGGTCAAGCTGGAACAGATCTGCGTCGCCGCCCAGAGCCCCGCCGGGAACATCGAGCAGCCCGCCGAGGACATGCTGCGCGCCTGCGCGCAGCTCACACCGGGACCGGCCCGCGCCGAATACCGGGCGTGGCTCGCCGCACGGCCGGTCGGCAGCGCGGTCACCGAGCTCCTCGACGCGGCACGCGGCGATGACGCGCTGCTGCGAGGACTCGCCTTCGAGGCGTTGCGCGTTGTCGGCGCCCCCGCCGAGCCCGCCGTGCGCGCGGCCGTCGATGAGTCCCGGCTGCGCCCCTACGCCCTGCTGTGGCTGGCGGAGCAGGCGGGCGCCGACCCCGACGACACCCTCGAAGTGCTCACCCGGGAGGAGGCGACCTGGCTCTGGGTGGACACCGCCGCGGCCATCGCCGACCACGGCGAGATAAGACTGCTGGTGCGCCATCTCGACTCGGCGGTCCAGGGCACGGTCCCCGCACTGCTGGCCGAGGTCAGGGAAGTGGGACACCCGCGCACCGTGCAGGTGCTGGTCGCCCTGGCGGCGGCGCACCCCGACCCCGCCCTGGCCAAGGCGGTGCGCCGGGCCGCGTTCCAGGTGCACACCGGCGGCGTCTAGCCCCAGCCGAACGGCTCAGCCCAGAGCCTTCGCCCGCACCCCGGGGTGCGGGCGGGGAGCGGACGGCGGCCTGGCGACGCGCCCAGGCCCGTGAGGCGCCCCAGCGCCGAGCGCCCGTCAGCCGCCCCCTCCCGGTACGTACGTGCCGAAGCTCCACACGTTGCCCTCGGCGTCGCGGGCCATGTAGTCCCGCGAGCCGTGCTGCTGGTCGGTCGGCGGCATCAGGATCTCCACGCCCTGTTCCGCCGTACGCCGGTGGTGCGCGTCCGGGTCCTCAACCGCCACGTAGATCCCGGCGGGACCGCTGTCCGCCATCGCCTTGCCATAAGCCCCCTCCGAGCGCTTGGTGCCGAGCATCACCATTCCGCCGCCATAGGCCAGCTCGGCGTGGAGCACCGTGCCGTCCTCGCCCTCGTACACGGCATGCTCCGTGAAGCCGAAGGCCGTGGTGAGCTGCTTGATGGCCGCCTTCGCGTCGCTGTACAGCAGGGTGGGGTACACGCCCGGCTGCCCCGTCTTGGTGCCTGCCACGCTGATCACCTCTCGCGTTCGCCGATGGAGTCGCTGATCTGGTGTGATCCACTCCACAGTCTGGCACCGGGGTCCGACATCGGCCCGGACGCCGCTGAGCGGCACGTTCCGGGACCGCCCCGGAAAAGCACTTGCCCGCCCCCGCTACAGTGGTCCGTATGGCAATTCTCCTTGTGCATTAGACGGCGTCTGCCCGCCCTGGTCTCCGGCCGGGGGCCTTGCCCGCCGCAGCCCTTCGTCAGCGTGCCGCGCGGCTGAGGTTTCGCACCCGTCCATTCCGCCGTTCCATCCGCCCTGGAGTTTTCCGTGATCACCGCCTCCGGCCTTGAGCTGCGCGCCGGCGCCCGAGTCCTCATCGAGTCCGCCTCGTTCCGTATCGCCAAGGGCGACCGCATCGGCCTTGTCGGCCGCAACGGCGCGGGCAAGACCACCCTCACCAAGTGCCTCGCGGGCGAGGGCACGCCCGCCGCGGGCAACATCGCGCGCTCCGGCGACGTCGGCTACCTCCCGCAGGACCCGCGCACCGGCGACCTCGACGTGCTCGCGCGGGACCGCATCCTCTCCGCCCGCGATCTGGACTCCGTACTCCGCAAGATGCGCGAGAACGAGGACCGGATGGCGAACGGCCAGGGCGCCACCCGCGAGAAGGCGATGAAGAAGTACGAGCGCCTGGAGACCGAGTTCCTCACCAAGGGCGGGTACGCCGCCGAGGCGGAGGCGGCGACCATCGCCGCCAGCCTCGGCCTGCCCGACCGGGTGCTCGGCCAGCCGCTGCACACCCTCTCCGGTGGCCAGCGCCGCCGGGTCGAGCTGGCCCGGATTCTCTTCTCGGATTCCGACACGCTGCTGCTGGACGAGCCGACGAACCACCTCGACGCCGACTCGGTCGTCTGGCTGCGGGACTACCTCAAGACCTACCGCGGCGGCTTCGTCGTCATCTCCCACGACATCCAGCTCGTCGAGACGGTCGTCAACAAGGTGTTCTACCTGGACGCCAACCGCTCGCAGATCGACATCTACAACATGGGCTGGAAGCTGTACCTCGCGCAGCGGGAGGCCGACGAGAAGCGCCGCAAGCGGGAGCGCGCGAACGCCGAGAAGAAGGCGGCGGCGCTCAACACGCAGGCGGACAAGATGCGGGCCAAGGCCACCAAGACGGTGGCCGCGCAGAACATGGCCCGGCGTGCCGAGAAGCTGCTCTCCGGCCTCGACGCGGTGCGGGCCTCCGACAAGGTCGCCAAGCTCCGCTTCCCCGACCCCGCGCCGTGCGGCAAGACCCCGCTGACCGCCGACGGCCTCTCGAAGTCCTACGGCTCGCTGGAGATCTTCACGGACGTCGGGCTCGCCATCGACCGCGGCTCCCGCGTCGTCATCCTCGGCCTCAACGGTGCGGGCAAGACCACGCTGCTGCGGCTGCTGGCCGGTGTGGAGACGCCCGACACGGGCGAGGTCATCCCGGGCCACGGTCTCAAGCTCGGCTACTACGCGCAGGAGCACGAGACGCTGGACCCGGACCGCACGGTCCTGGAGAACATGCGTTCCTCGGCGCCCGACCTCGACCTGGTCTCGATCCGCAAGACGCTCGGGTCGTTCCTGTTCTCCGGTGACGACGTGGACAAGCCCGCGCGAGTGCTGTCCGGCGGTGAGAAGACCCGCCTGGCGCTGGCCACCCTCGTGGTGTCCTCGGCGAACGTGCTGCTGCTCGACGAGCCGACGAACAACCTCGACCCGGCGAGCCGCGAGGAGATCCTTGGCGCGCTGCGCACCTTCACGGGTGCGGTCGTGCTCGTGACCCACGACGAGGGCGCCGTCGAGGCGCTACAGCCGGAGCGCATCATCCTGCTGCCGGACGGCGTCGAGGACCTGTGGGGCAAGGACTACGCCGACCTCGTGGCGCTCGCCTGACGCGCCTGACGCGCGCGTCGGCCCCGGCGGTCCTGACGCCCCGGGGCCGCTCGTCCGGCACTCGATCCGGTCTTGATCAAAAGATTCTGGATCATTCGGCCGAGGCGTGATCCTTCATCTGAGTGAGACCGGCTCATCTTCCGGCGCGTCTCCTCACGCCCACGCGCGCACTGAGCGTAACGCCGGGCATATTCACGCTGGTCCCGCGAAGCCCGCCTGACCTGCCGCTTCGTCCCGGACACCGAATGGCCGTACGCGTACAGACAAGCGGAATCTGACATTCCTGCGGCCGTGGACGGGCTTACCGGCGGGAACCTTGTCGTGCGGACCTTGTCGAATGGGTGGCCAGGAAGGCGGCTAGGGGTGATCATGAGAGTCCCATAGCGCACTTCCCATGAGGAGGCACGGGTGGCCGAGACTCTGAAGAAGGGCAGCCGGGTAACCGGCGCCGCGCGCGAAAAGCTCGCGGCAGACCTGAAGAAGAAGTACGACTCCGGCGCGAGCATTCGTGCGCTCGCCGACGAGACCGGACGTTCCTACGGGTTCGTCCACCGGATGCTCAGCGAATCCGGCGTGACACTGCGTGGTCGCGGCGGAGCGACCCGAGGCAAGAAGGCCGCGACCTGAGCCTGATACCCGAAACCCTGTTCACCCTCTGACAAGGCGTACCGGTCTTGTCGGCAGCGGCACCCGGTCTGTGATCCGGTCGGCCGAGTGGTTACTGTGCAGTAGTCAACCTGCTGACTGCACCGACCGCTCGCGACCGACCGGAGGCTTGCTGTGACCCTGCTCGACACGGACGGCGTACGTCTCACCGTAGATGACGCCATCGCCACGGTGACCCTGTCCAACCCGGCCAAGCGCAATGCCCAGACGCCCGCCCTGTGGCGGGCCCTGGCCAAGGCTGGGCAGTCACTGCCGGGCAGTGTGCGCGTTGTGGTGCTCCGCGGTGAAGGCAAGTCCTTCTCCGCCGGACTCGACCGGCAGGCGTTCACGCCGGAGGGCTTCGACGGCGAACCCTCCTTCGTCGACCTCGGGCGCGGTCCCGAGGCGGAGCTGGACGCGACCATCGCGGAGTACCAGGAGGCGTTCACGTGGTGGCGGCGCAATGACATCGTCTCCATCGCGGCCGTGCAGGGCCACGCCATCGGTGCGGGCTTCCAGCTCGCGCTCGCGTGCGACCTGCGCGTCTGCGCGGAGGACGCGCAATTCGCCATGCGCGAGACCAGCCTCGGCCTGGTGCCGGACCTGACCGGCACCCAGCCGCTGGTCTCCCTCGTCGGCTACGCCCGTGCGCTGGAGATCTGCGCGACGGGCCGTTTCGTCCACGCGGCGGAGGCCGAGCGCGTCGGGCTGGCGAACCTCGTCGTGCCCGCCGCCGAACTCGACTCCGCCACCCAGGATCTGGCCGCCGCGCTCCTCTCGGCTCCCCGGGACGCGGTGATCGAGACCAAGGCCCTGCTGCGCGGAGCTGTCGGACGGACGTACGAGGAGCAGCGCGTGGCGGAGCGCGCGGCGCAGGGCCGTCGGCTGCGCGACCTCGCCGGTCTCGCCGACTGAGACCCAGCCCGGCCCAGCTACAGATCAGCCTCTCCCCAGCCGCATGCCTCGCCGCACTCCGGCGTGCCTGAGGACGTGCGTCCGGGGTGGCGGCGGACGCGGAGGCGTGAGCGGCCGCTGAGGCGGCGCGACGGCGAGTCGCGTCCCTCGCGATTGGCCTCGCGGTCGGCGGGGGACCGGCGGCTCAGACCTCCCGGTGGACGACGGGCGCCCGCATCAGGCGTCCGCCGTTTCGACGGCGGTGACCAGCACGGCCACCGTCACCGGCCCAGTGGCGTCCGCCGCGGCGACCTCGCCGACCTCCGCGCGTACGGCACGGGCGACGTCCACCGCGCGATGGCCAGCCGCGACGGCCACCTGGACCTGCACACGCCGCGCCCCTGACGCCCCGCTCACGGTGCGGGCCCGGCGGCCCGCGTCGCCCGCGCCCGCTGCCGCACCCCCGGCGGCGGGGCCACCGGCGGGTCCCTCGGCAGAGTCGCGGGGCAGCGCTTCGGAAGGGCCACGGGGCGGGCTGTCGATCCGTACCGGCCGGGTCAGCCCGCCCAGCGCCGCGGCGAGCCGGGCCACTCCCGGCACGGCCTCGGCGGCTGCCGCCGCCCGAGCCTCGGGGCCGCTCCCCGCACCGCCCGTGGGGCCGCCGGCCGGGCGTGCGCGGAGCGCGGCAGGGCTCGGCCCACCGACAGCGTCAGGACCCGCCCCAGCCGAGCCCGGACGCGCGGCGGTCGCGGGACCGGCGGTGCCGACGTCACCCACGTACTCCCTACCATCCGCGTCACCGGTGCCATGGGCGCCTTCGCTGCTTCCGGCGCCCTCGGCAGCCCGGTTCCGCTCCCGCTCGGCGCCCTGCTCCCGCTCTTCGTCTCGCTCTCCCTCGCCGTCTTCGGTGGGTTCGTCGTCGAGCAGCCCTGTCACGCGGAGATCGACCGTCTCGATGTCCAGCCCGAGCCGTGCCGCCGATGCGGTGAGCAACGCTTCCCGGAGCCGGTCAGCCGAAGCGGGCAAGGGCTGGTCGGCCGCCGCCATGAACTCGCCGTCCACCCGTAGCGGGCCGGGCGGAAGCGCGCTCGACGGGGCCGGGACGGCCGGTTCGTCGGCCCTCGCCGGGTCCGCGAGGTCGACGCGCAGGGTGCCGAGCACCACTCCGGGTACCTTGCCCGCCGCATGCCGCAGTACGCCCTCCGCCGCGTGCTCGGTGAGCCAGGCGCCGTCCCGCGCGTCCCCCAGGGGCAGCAGTCTGCCGAGCCCCAGCTGCTGCCGTACCGCCTGTGCCAACCCGTCCGCCACCACAGTGCGCCACCCTTCCGCCGTACGGCGCTTCGCCGTATGCCGCTCAGCCTGCCGTACACCACCGCCCGAACGGAGCACGACCCACAGGCTCCTGACGGGCGTTCCCACGTCTGCCACGCCCCGAGGGCGCTGCGCCGTGAGGGCGCCTACCGTGAAAGTGAGGAACGGAAGGCCGCTGCCTCCCCCATGGAAAGGGACGATGGGCGATGACGGACACGACTGAGAAGCAACGGACTGAGAGCGCTTCCCCAGGAGCCTCGACACCCCAGCGAGGCGGTGGCCCCCCGGCATCTCGTGGCCGGACGAGTATCGCGGACGGCGTGGTGGAGAAGATCGCGGGCATGGCGACCCGCGATGTGCCTGGCGTACACGCCATGGGCAGTGGGCTCGCGCGTACCTTCGGCGCGGTGCGGGACCGGGTCCCGGGCGGCAGCCGGTCGGTGACACGCGGTGTGAAGGCCGAAGTGGGCGAGGTGCAAACGGCACTTGACCTGGAAATCGTCGTGGATTATGGCGTCTCCATCGGTGATGTCACCCGCAATGTGCGCGAAGATGTCATTTCCGCCGTCGAGCGGATGACCGGCCTGGAGGTCGTCGAGGTGAACATCACGGTCAGCGATGTGAAGCTGCCGGACGAGGAAGACGAAGAGCCCGAGTCGCGGCTCCAGTAGCCGTGGCCGCGGAGCTGGGCTCAAGGACACGAGGGAGCTCACGATGAGCATGGCGATGGTCGGCCTGATCGCCGGAATGGCGCTGGGCTTCGCCGGATACTTTGGCGGCTTCGGGGCCTTTCTGCTGGTCGCGGCGTTGGGCTTGATCGGCTTCGTGGCCGGGAAGTTCCTGGACGGGGACCTGGAGCTGGGGGACTTCTTCCGTCCGCGCGAACGCGACGGACGACGGCGGTGAGGCCGAGTGGTGCGGTCCGGTGACCGGGGCGCTACCCGGATCGCTGACCGTGTCGTCGCGAAGATCGCTTCGCAGGCGGCACGCGAGGCGTTACGCGACGGTGGGACCGAGCCGAGTCCTCCACGGGGCGGCAAGCCGCCGCACGCCGCCGTCGCCATTCGACGAGGACACGGCCGCGACGGCGGCAACGGGGAGGCCAGGGTGCGGGTCGCCGTCGAACTCGGCTATCCCTCGGACTTCGGCGCCCAGTGCGGCGCCGTACGTCGTCAAGTGAGGCAGCGGGTCAAGGTGTTGGCGGGGATGGACGTGCGGGAGGTGGCGGTTACCGTCGAGCGTCTGCACGCACCGGAGCTGGAGAGCGCGGGTCAGGGGAGGGCGCAGTGAGCCACGACGGACCAGACGCCGGCGACAGCGCGAACGGAGAGCCAGAGAAGAGAACGAGCGACGAGCACGAGCTCCCTGAACCCCCCAAAGCCCCTGGCGCGCCCGGAGCGCCTGAAGCCACCGACGGCCCAGGCTCCCCGGGCCCTACGGGAGCTTCGTCCGTTACGGGAGCCACGCTGCGACTGCCCGCCTCGGACGCCGCTCACCTCGCGCGCGCGGGCGCCGCCGCCACGTCCGGCACGGACGCGAGCACCGGCACGGACGCGAGCACGCAGACGGACACCGGCACCGGCACTGAAACGGATACCGGCGGCCCAGAGGTGCGAGCCGGGCGTTTCTGGTCACCTCGCCGGGTGCCCGCCGCGCTGCTCGCCCTCGTCCTGCTGGGCGCGACCGGCCTGCTCCTCTACGACGTCGCGGCGGTACGGGCCGACCGGTCCGCGATGCGCTGGCGGCGGCGGCTCGCCGACGAACTGGCCACCCGGCCGCTCGACGACGCGGCGGTCGTGGTCGGCGCGGCGGCCGCGGTCGTTCTCGGCCTGTGGCTGCTCATCCTCGCGCTGACTCCCGGCCGTCGCCGTGTGCTGCCCATGCGACGGGACTCGCACGACGTACGGGCGGGCCTGGACCGGTCGGCGGTGGCCCTCGTCCTGCGGGACCGGGCGATGGAGGTCCCCGGAGTGCGGTCGGTACGGGTCGACGCCAAGCGGCGGAAGGTCAAGGTCCGCGCGCAGTCGCACTTCCGCGATCTGGACGAGGTGGCGGCGGATCTGGGCGGGGTACTGGACGACGGAGTCCGGCAGCTGGGCCTCGCCCGGCAGCCGAAGCTGATCACGCAGGTCCGGCGGCCGACGAAGAGATGAGGCGACAGATGTCGGCGAAGCGGGTACGGGTGGGGCGCGCGAGGGTGCGTGCCGTCAACCGGGTGCTCATGGGGCTGGCCGGGGTGGTGCTGATGGCGCTCGGCGCCGCTGTGCTCATCGGCGGGCTCGACCTCCAGCGGCGCTGGGGCTTCAGCCTGCCCTCCAGCTGGCCCTTCGACGGGCCGCACGATGTGCTGCTGACCCACGAGGACCGTCGCCGCTGGCGCGATGACGACTGGTGGTGGCCCGCCGTCATCGCTGGGCTCGCCCTGCTCGTCCTGCTGTCGCTGTGGTGGCTGCTGGCCCAGGCGCGGCTGCGCCGGGTGAGCGAGGTGCTGGTCGACAGCGGTGAGGGGGAAGGCGCCCTGGTACGCGGCCGGGCACTGGAAGGCGTGCTGGCGGGCGAGGCCGAGGCGATGGACGGCGTCGAGCGGGCCCATGTGCTGCTACGAGGCGGCCGGACGGCTCCCGAAGCCCGGATTCGCCTCGTACTGGCCCCTCACGCGCAGCCGGCGGCCGTGCTGGCGCGGCTGCGCGACGAGGCACTGGAGCACGCGCGCGCGTCCGCCGGACTGGAACGGCTGCCCGCCGAGGTGCGGCTGCGCGCCGCGCGCCACCGGCCGGAACGCGTCAGCTGACGGACGCCCCCTTCGCCGCGGCCGGCGCCCGGTCCCTTCACTGCGGCCGGCGTCCGGTGGCACCCCGGCGGGAAACGGGTCGGCCGGGGCCGCGCCGGGTCAGATGCCGTGCAGCGCTCCGCCGTCGACCGGGAGCATCAGTCCGGTGAGGTAGGAGGCGGCGGGGGACAGGAGGAAGGCCGCGGCGCGGCCGAACTCCTCCGCCGTGCCGTAGCGGCGTAGCGGAACGCGGGCGCTGCTCTGCTGACGCGCGGCGTCAGCGTCGCCGGAGAGGCCGTCGAGTTCCCGTACCCGGTCGGTGTCGATGCGGCCGGGCAGCAGCCCCACGACGCGGATGCCGCGCGGCCCCAGCTCGTTCGCGAGGGACTTCGCGAACCCGGCGAGGCCGGGCCGCAGCCCGTTGGAGATGGTCAGCCCGGGGATCGGCTCCCGTACCGAACCGGACAGCACGAAGCCGATCACCCCGCCCGAGGTGAGCGACTCGGCCGCAGTCCGGGCCAGCCGGACCGCGCCCAGGAAGACGGACTGGAAGGCCGCCTCCCACTGGGCGTCGGTGTTGTCGGCGGCCGACCCGGCGGGCGGGCCGCCGACGCTGATGAGGATGCCGTCGAAGCGGCCGAAGTGATCACGGGCGGCGTCGATGAGCCGCTGGGCGGTCGCCGGGTCGGCGTTGTCGGCGGGCGCGCCGTGCGCGCCGGGCCCGAGGTCGTCCGCCGTGGCGGTCACCGTCTTCTCGTCACGTCCGGTGATGATGACCTTCGCGCCGTCGGCGACGAGCTCGCGGGCGGCGGCGTGACCCAGGCCGCGGGTGGCACCCGTGACGACGTAGACACGGTCCTTCAGTCCAAGATCCATGGGCCTCAGTCTGCCGTGGCCGGACCGGTGAGCGCGAGGGCCGCCGTCACCAGGCCGATGTGGCTGAACGCCTGCGGGAAGTTCCCGAGCTGGCGGCGGTGGGTGACGTGGTACTCCTCGGCGAGGAGGCCGACGTCGTTGCGGAACGAGAGCAGCCGCTCGTACAGGGCGACGGCGTCCTCCGTACGGCCGATGCGGTGCAGCGCGTCGGCCAGCCAGAACGAACACACGAGGAACGGGGCTTCCCTGCCGGGCAGCCCGTCGACGGCCGAGCCGTCCGCGCTGTACCGGCGGATCAGGCCGTCCTCACCCAGTTCACCGCGGACCGCGTCCACGGTGCCGATGACACGCGGGTCGGAGGCGGGGAGGAAGCCGACCTGGGGGATGAGCAGGGTGGCGGCGTCCAGTTCCGTGGAACCGTAGGACTGGGTGAACGTGAAGCGCTCCCGGTCGAACCCCTTCTCGCAGACCTCCCGGTGCACCTCGGCCCGCATCGCGCGCCAGCGGTCCGCGTCACCCGGCAGGCTGGGATCGCTTTCGAGGGTGCGGACCGCGCGGTCGGCGGCCACCCACGCCATCACCTTGGAGTGCACGAAGTGGCGGCGGGGGCCGCGCACCTCCCACAGCCCTTCGTCGGGGTCGCGCCAGTGGGCCTCCAGGAAGTCCAGGAGCGCGCACTGCAGGCTCCAGGCCGTCGGCTGGGCGGACAGGCCCGCGTTTCTGGCGAGGGCGAGGGTGTCGATGACCTCACCGTAGATGTCGAGCTGGAGCTGCTTGACGGCGTCGTTGCCGATCCTGACGGGCGCCGAGCCCTCGTAGCCGGGAAGCCAGCTCAGCTCCGTCTCGGCCAGTCGGCGCTCACCGGCCAGCCCGTACATGATCTGGAGGTCGGCCGGGTCACCGGCGACGGCGCGCAGCAGCCAGTTCCGCCAGGCCGCGGCCTCCTCCTGATATCCGGTGGCGAGCAGCGCGCTCAGGACGAGGGTGGAGTCCCGCAGCCAGCAGTACCGGTAGTCCCAGTTCCTGACGCCGCCGATCTCCTCGGGAAGCGAGGTCGTCGGGGCGGCGACGATGCCGCCGGTCGGCGCGTAGATGAGCGCCTTCAGTGTGATCAGGGACCGGACGACGGCCTCCCGGTACGGCCCGTCGTAACAGCACTTGCCCACCCACTCGCGCCAGTCCTCCAGGCTGTGCTTCAGCGCTTCGTACGGATCGACGAGCTCCGGCCTGGGCTCGTGCGAGGGGTGCCAGGTGAGCACGAACGCCACCTGCTCTCCGGCGCGTACGGTGAACTCCGAGCGGGTGCTGAAGTCCTGCCCGTACGTCTCCACCTCCGGCTCGCTGCGCAGCCAGACCGAGTCGGGCCCGGCGACCGCGACCCGGTGGCCGTCGGTGTGCCGCACCCAGGGCACGATGCTGCCGTAGTCGAAGCGGAGCCGGAGCACGCTGAGCATCTCGACGGTCCCGGAGACGCCCTCGACGATACGGACGACGTCGGGGGCGCGGTCGCGCTGCGGCATGAAGTCGAGAACCCGGACCGTCCCGGTGCTCGTCTCCCAGACGGTTTCGAGCACCAGGGTGTCGGGGAGGTAGGCGCGGCGGGTACAGCGTGCGTCGCCGCCTTCGTCGTCTGTGGTGGCCGTGCCGCCACCGCTGCCGTGGGGGCGGGTGCGGGCGTCGGTGCCGGTGTCGCTGTCGTCGCCCTGGATGCCGCCGGTGGCACTGTCCTCGCTGCCGATGTCCGTGCTGGGGCCCGGGTTGTCGGGGGCACCCGTGTCACCGCCGTCGGACTCGGCACCGTCGGCGCCGTGGGCGTGGGTGACGGGCGCGAGCCGCCAGTGGCCGTTGTTCCGGTCGCCGAGGAGCGCCGCGAAGCAGGCGGCCGAATCGAAGCGCGGCAGGCAGAGCCAGTCGATCGAACCGTCCCGGCCGACCAGCGCGGCGGTCTGGAGATCGCCGATGAGGGCGTAATCGTCGATGCGTTGGGCCATGCCCGAGCGTGTTCCCGCTGACGGCGGCGCTATTCCGGGGCGGCGGCTGTCCGGCCTACGCCGGACGCGGCGGGGTCCGGGCTCCGGACGGCTGCGGCGTCGGCGTCCTCGCCGGCATCGTCGGGCGCTGAGTCCTCGTCGCGGTCGGCGGCCGCCACGGCGGTGGCCGTCGTTCCGGCACCGGCAGCCACCACGGCGTCAGTGGCGGCAGGGGCGTCAGCGGCCACGGCGGCGCCGCTGCCTGCGGCCTTCGCTGTCCCGTCGCCGTCGCCGTCGCCGTCGCCGGACGCGGGCTCCGGTCCGTCAGCGGGGGCGTCCGCCGCCGCCTTGGCGGCCTTCGCCGCCGCTGCCACCTGGTCGCGCCGTTCCCGGCGGACGAGAATCACCCACCCGACGGGCACGGCAGCGGTGAACAGCCACCACTGGACCGCGTACGCCATGTGCGATCCGATGCCGCTGGTGTCGGGGGCGGGGACCGGCTCGGGCTGCTTGCTGCCCTTGGGGGTCGACTTGGTCAGCTCGATATAGCCGCCGAGCAACGGGCGGGAGACGGTCTTGGCCCGCCGCTCGCTGTTGATGAGCATGATCTGACGCGGCGGCAAGCCCTTTTTGTCCTTGATGCCGCTGGCACCGCTCGTCTCGTCGGCCTTGAGCCGACCGGTGACGGAGACTTCTCCGGCGGGCGGGGCCGGGACCTTCGGGAAGCGGGTCAGATTGCCGGGCGCGGGAATCCAGCCGCGGTTGACGAGGATCGCCTTGCCGTTGTCGAGCAGCAGCGGGGTGACGACGTAATAGCCGATGGACTGGTCATCGGAACCCGTGCGCTGCCGGACGACGACCTCACCCTTGGTGTCGTACCTGCCGGTCGCCGTCACCTTGCGGGAGGTGTCCTTCTTGGGGACCTCCCGCCCGGGGGCGCTCAGCTCGCCGACCGGGACGGCGGGGGCGTCGAGGCTCTTCTCCACCAGGCGGTTGTGCTCGACCCGACGCTCGTGGCGACCGAGCTGCCAGAAGCCCAGCTTGATCATCGTTGGGATGAGGACGAGCGCCACAAGGGTGAGAATCACCCACTGCCGGGACAACAGGAAGCGGTACACCCCACGACCGTACAACTCGCCCGCCGGACGATGGAGAGCGGGGCTGGCCCCCGGGCGCGTCCCGCGACGCTCCCCGGGGGCCCGCACGGTCGGTCAGGAGGACGTGGCCGGGGCGGGCGCCACGGTCAGGAGCAGCTGCATGAACGCCGCCTCGTCGACCACGGGCGTCCCGAAGGACTTGGCCTTGACGACCTTGGAGGTGGGCGAGTCGGGGTCGTTGGTGACCAGGACGCTGGTGAGCCGGGACACACTGCTCGCCACGTGCAGCCCGGCCTCGATGGCCCGGTCCTCCAGCAGCTCCCGGTCGACGGAGGTGTCACCGGAGAACGCCACCCGCATGCCCTGCACCAGCTGACCGCCCACCTCGTAGCGGCCGGGGTTGAGGTAGGGGCAGGCGGGCCGCTTGCGGCTGGGGCGCCAGCTGGTCGGCCGGTACCCGGACTGCTGGACCATGCTGCCGGAGCGGCCGGTGGCCGGGGCGTCCGACCACTCGGTGAGCGGCTGGCAGGCGAGCAGCGGCAGCCGCACGTTGGCCGCCGCCGCGAGATGGAGGCTGGGCCGGAACGTCTCGGCGAGCACCCGGGCGTCGTCCAGCGCGTGGTGGGCGCGCTGCTGTACGACGCCGTAGTGCGCGGCCAGCGACTCCAGCTTGTGGTTGGGCAGCGGCAGCGCCAGCTCCTTGGAGAGCGCGATGGTGCACAGCCGCTGCCGTACCGGGGCGGCGCCCTTCGCCCGCGCGTACTCACGGGCGATCATCGACCAGTCGAAGACGGCGTTGTGCGCGACGAACACCCGGCCGTCCAGGCGCCGGGCCAGCTCGTCGGCGATCTCGGGAAACAGCGGCGCGTCGGCGAGCGCGGAGCTGGTGAGACCGTGAATCCAGACGGGGCCGGGGTCGCGCTGCGGATTGACCAGCGTGTACCAGTGATCCTGCACCTCGCCGTGGCCGTCCAGCTGATAGACGGCGGCCGACACTATGCGGTCGTCGCGGGCGAGTCCGGTGGTCTCCACGTCGACGACCGCGTACCCCTCGGGGTAGGCGGTCGGCCACGGGGACGGCGGGGCGGACTGCGGAGGAATCCGCGGTGCGGCTGCCGGTCGGTCTTCAAGCATGGTCCATGAGGATACGGGCCACCGCTGACACTCCGCCCCGGCGGGTTCTCCGGTCGGCGCCCGGTCGCTGACCCAGATGTGCCCAGATGTGCGCGGATGGCCTGGGGAGTCCCAGGAGACGGTGCAACGTACGGGCCTACTGGGGCTTCTGCGGCGCCTGGTCGCCAAACTCTTGTCCGAAAAGGGAGGTTGGAAGACGACGGTCCGCCAGCTGGCGAGGTGGCGCACGGCGGCGGCGTGGGGCGCACGCCGTGCGGGCGACCGCCCCGGTTGCCCCGGACGCACACCCGCTTCCCGCCTTTACTAACTCGTCAGTAACAACCTCTGTTCAAGGCCGCCGAGTCGCCCTTATCTTGCGAACATGCCGCACCTACCCGATGTCGTGTTGTGGTCCATACCGGCCTTCGTCCTGCTCACCGTCATTGAGCTGGTGAGCTATCGGCTTCACCCGGACGAGGACGCGGCGGGCTATGAGACCAAGGACGCCGCGACGAGCGTGACGATGGGGCTCGGCAGCGTCGTCTTTGACTTCGTGTGGAAGATCCCGATTGTCGCGATCTATACCGCCGTGTACGAACTCACCCCCCTCCGCGTCCCCTTTCTGTGGTGGACCCTGCCGCTGATGCTGCTGGCGCAGGACTTCTTCTACTACTGGTCGCACCGCGGCCATCACGTCATCCGCGTCCTGTGGGCGTGCCACGTCGTGCACCACTCCAGCGAGAAGTTCAACCTCACCACCGCGCTGCGCCAGCCATGGACGACGCTGACCGTCTGGCCCTTCTACGTGCCGCTCGTCGCCTGCGGCGTGCACCCGGCCGCCATCGCCTTCCTCTCGGGAACCAACCTCGTCTACCAGTTCTGGGTCCACACCGAGCGCGTCGGCAAGCTGCCGCGGCCCATCGAGTACGTGTTCAACACGGCCTCCCACCACCGGGTGCACCACGCCTCCCAGGGCGGCTACCTCGACCGGAACTTCGGCGGCATCCTCATCGTCTGGGACCGCGTGTTCGGCTCCTTCGTCGCGGAGGACCAGCAGCCCGTCTACGGACTGACGAAGAACATCAAGACCTTCAACCCGCTCCGGGTGGCGACACACGAGTACGTGGCCATCGCCCGCGACGTACGGGCCTCCCAGACCTGGGGCGAACGCGCGGGCCGGATCTTCCGGGGCCCAGGCTGGCAGCCGGAACGGTTGCGGAAAGCGGCCGCCGAGGCCGCCCAGACCACCCCGGCCGCCCAGACCACCCAGAGCGCTCAGCCGGAAGCGACCGCCCCGGCCTCCACAGGCCCTGACACCGCCGCCGCCCCGGCTGCCACGCCCCCGGGCACCGCCAAGCCGGTGGGGGAGCGCGTCGCGTGAGCGCGGAGCGCCGCGCACGCGCTCTGCTCGGCTGCTTCGCGCTGCTGACCGCCACCCACCTGGCCGCGCTGCTCACCGGCGCCACCCTGGTCGAGCACCTCACGAAACCGGCCCTGATGCCCGTTCTCGCCGCGTACGTCCTCGCCCGCGGCGGCCCCCGGCTGCTCGCCGTCACCCTGCTCCTCGGCTGCGGCGGCGACACCCTCCTCCAGACCGGCGGCGACCTCGTCTTCCTCGCCGGAATGGGCTCGTTCGCCGCAGGCCACGTCTGCTACCTCACGCTGTTCGCCCGCGGCGGCACACCGGCCGGGCGCCGCCGCACCACCGTCCTCACGACCGGCGGCTACGCGGCGGCCTGGCTCGGCACCGTCGCCCTGCTGTGGCCCGGCCTGGAGTCCGGCCTCCGCGTCCCCGTCGCGGTCTACAGCCTGCTCCTCACGGCCATGGCACTCGGCGCGCTCCGGGTAAGCCCGTGGACCGGACTCGGCGGCGCGCTGTTCCTGCTCTCCGACACCCTGATCGCCACCGGCATCGCCGACTGGCCCCAGCCGCCGGTACCGCAGTTCTGGATCATGCTCACGTACGCGGGGGCGCAGCTCGCGCTGGTGTGGGGGCTGTTGGGGCGGGGCTCCTCACTGGGTGGGGCGCCGCCTGGGCCGGACGATCCGCTCAGGCGGGATGAGATGGTCGTTGACGACCCGGGTGCTGCCATTCACATGAATGACCAAGCCGGGTACATCCGCTAACGGCGCGAGATTGACTGTGCTGGACGCCTCGCCCGGATGGAGATCCAGTTCTTTGAGCTTGGGGTGCTCGCGCAGGGGTGTCAGGTCGGGGGCTGCTCATTCACCGTGAGCCCCAGGTGGTCAAGTGCTCGTACGCGTCCAGGGATTCCGCCGGGTTCGTCCGCTCCGGCCGTTCCTGGCGCGCCGCGCTGTGCCAGTACGCGATGAAGTTCCGTACGTCGTCGCGGGTCATCGGTAGCAGCGCGTGCGCACGGAAGCCGTACGGGGCGAGCCAGTCCTCGGGGACGGCGGACGGCCGGGTGGTGACGACGTACCGGGTCTCGGGGAAGGCGGTGACGAGGTGCCGCAGCCAGTCCTCGGTCCGCTTCCGCAGGCGTTGCGGGATCTCGTCCACGCCGTCGACGAGCACGAGCGCCCGGCCCGTGGGCAGCAGCTCTTCCACCCATCCCGCCGGGGCCACGCCGGAGAGCGGGTTGCCCATGCTGGTCAGGAAGTCCTGGGGGAGGGGAAGCGCTTCGCGCTCGGTGAGGGCGCGCAGCCGCAGCACGAACGGGACGCACCTGTTCCACTCCGCCAGTTCCTGGCCGAAGCTGCCGCGGGCGGCGTTGGTGGCGAGCCACTGGACCAGCGTGCTCTTGCCGGAACCGGCCGGGCCGCGCAGCAGCAGCCGGGAGCTGTTCGCCAGAGCGTGCTCGACCCGGACCGTGGACGGTGTGAGGTCGCGGAAGGAGTCGCCGGGCGGTTCGCCGCTGACGCTGACGCTGAGGCTGACGTAAGCGGTGTCCAGTGCCCACCCGGCCCGTGCGTCGCTGAGGGTCACCCCGAACAGCTGGAGGCGGCTGTGTGTGGCCCGTCCGAAGTCCGCGTAGCGCGCCTCGAACTTCGGCGGCCGCACGTTCCGGGCCGGGGCCCAGGCGGCGCCGTACGTCCGCGATTGCTTCTTCCACGGTTCCCGCCCGCCGGACCAGCTCGACCTGGGTCCGGGCGGGGAACTCCGGCAGCGTCGTCGCGTACTCGACGAGGTGCAGGCAGCACACGTCCAGGAGGCGGTCGAAGAGGGCCGTACCGGACGTGCTGAGTCCGGCTCGCTCCCGCACGCCGTCCGATGCGGCCAGCACATGATCACGTAGCGCCCGCGGTGTCAGGTCCAAGGCCAGCAGGAGTCCCAGGTCCAGTGATCCGGCGCGTTCGAAGGTGTCCGCGACGGCCGCGACGGCGGCCAGCCGCTCGTGTTCCGGGGTGGTGCCGAACGTGCCGTCCAGGCGCCGCGCCAGCGAGTCGGCGAGCCGCCCGGTCTCCTTGGCGGTCAGCTCCCGGGGCGTCCGCCCGGGTCCGCCCGGCTTCGCGGGCCTGGCGGCCAGGCCCGCGCCCGGCCGCTTGGCCAGCAGCGACTTGGCGAGCGTGGAGACGACTGCGGTGGCCAGCCGTAAGACGGCGGTTTCGACTCCCTCCACCCGGCAACTCCCCCTGGCAGCCACGGTCAGTACCTCGAAACCGCAGCGTACCGCCGGGCCCGGTACGCCCGCAGGGAGTCAGCGGACGGCACACGGAGAGCGGTACGCGGAGAGCGGCGCGCGGAGAGGTGCGCACAACGGGAAGGGGCCGGGCCCCCGAAAGGAGGCCCGGCCCCACGCGCGTGCTCAGTGAGCGGGCGCGCGCTTCCGCGTCATGGCGTCATCACGCGGTCGCGTATCCGGTTACTTCTTCACCGCGTCCAGCGCGTCCACGATGCCGAAGCCGTAGAAGCTGTTGATGTGCTTCGTGCCGGTGCAGGTGGCGTCGACGTCGCCGTCACCGTCCGGGTCGTACGGCGTGGTCGGGCAACCCGGGTTGTCCGCCTGCTGCTTCAGCAGCCACTGGACTTCCTGCGGGCTGGCGTTGGGATGCTTGCTGCTCACCAGGGCCGCGACACCGGCGACGTGCGGTCCCGCCATCGAGGTGCCCTGGAGGTAGGCGTAGTCGCCGTCAGGCATCGTGGAGAGGATGCGGCCGTCCTTCGCGGGCAGCTCGGGCACCTGGTAACGGTCACCGCCGGGGCCGGCGAGGTCGATCTGACCCGCGGCGACGGAGCGGTTGTAACCGTAGTTCGAGTAGTACGACTTCAGCGACTGGACGCCGGTCGCCGAGACCGTGACCACGCCGGGCAGCTGAGTCGGGACGTCCAGGCACTTCGACGGGTCGATCTTGCGGTCGACCGGGGTGGTGTCGTTCGGGCTTGAGGAGTCGGAGATCTCCGTCGCGCCGAGGTCGAAGTTGGAGTTGCCGGCGGAGGCGACGTTGATGGCGCCCTTGTTCTGCGCGTACTTGGCCGCCCGGCCCACCGCGTCGAGAATGGCCTTCTGGTCCGGGTCATCCTTGCAGTTGAACATCCACGGGTCGACGTAGTAGCTGTTGTTCGTGACCTCGACGCCGTGGTCGGCGGCGAAGACGAACGCGCAGACGACGCTCTCCGCGAAGAACAGACTCGTCTCGGGCTCGCTGACCTTGATGGCGGAGATCTTCACGCCGGGCGCGACACCCGCGATGCCCACCCCGTTACGGGCGGCGGCGATCGAACCGGCCACGTGCGTGCCGTGGTAGTCCTCGTCCGCGTTGTACGGGCGCCAGGCGCCCTTCGAGGTGTCCGCGACGCCGCCCACGCAGTTGGCGGACGCCTTCCGGTCGAAGTTCGGGGCGAGGTCCGGGTGGGTGTCGTCCACGCCGGTGTCGATCACCGCGACGGTGACGTCCTTGCTACCCGGGTTGATCTTCGCGGCCTTGTCCGCCTTGATCGCCGGAATGTCCCACTGGAGGGGCTCCAGCGGCTCCTTGCCCTTGGACAGGGACTTCGCCTCGCTCTGCGCCGTGACGCGAGGGGCCTTGACCTTCTCGGGCTTGCCGACATCGGTCGTCGCCGCGGACTTCAGGGGCGCGGTGCGGGACGCGCCCGCCGACTGCACGCCCTCGACGCCACGGATCGTTTTCGCGAAGTCGGGGGAGGCCGAATGGGCGACGATGACACCGATGCGCGGGTGCGCGGTGACCACGTTGCCGCCGGCCTTGGATATCGCCTTCTTGACCTTGCTGACGGTGGCCTTGTCAGGGGTCGTGTTCACCACGTACGACAGCTTCGGGCCGTCGGTCACGGTGGCGGAGGCTGCCGTGGAAGGCGCGTCCTGCGAGGTCGCCGAGGCCGCACCGGGCAAGAGGCTGAGGGACGCGGTGAGCGCGAGGCCAGCCGGCACCGCGAACAGGGCGCGCCGACGTCTGGATATCAGATGAACCATGGGTTCTCCACATCATCCGTCATGACCGCCCGCACGCTGAATACGCGCGAGCCGGTCGTACGAGGTGTGAAGCTAGCGCCGATCATGGCCCGCCATCAATGGATAACGGCAGAAAACCCGCCACGGCTATCCGGGTGACGGGGGAGGCACCACCAGCGGGGAGTGCTCATCCGGTTTTCAATCACCAGCCCCTGGTTCGGCGACGCCACCTGCGCCTACGATGCGTGATCCGGATCACTCGCATCCCGTCCGCTGCCAGTCGCCATCAGGAGAGACCGTGGATTCCGCACCGCCCAACGAGCCGGAGCAGCACAGCCGGCCCGACTTCATGGAGGTGCAGTCGAGCGAGGAGTTCGCCGAACTGCGCCGCGCCCACCGCTCGTTCGCCTTCCCGCTCACCGTCGCGTTCGTCAGCTGGTACCTCCTGTACGTGCTGCTCTCCAACTACGCGGGCGACTTCATGGGCATCAAGGTCGTCGGCAACATCAACGTCGCTTTCGTCTTCGGCCTCGCGCAGTTCGTGACCACGTTCCTCATCGCCTGGTGGTACTCGCACCACTCCGCCACCGAGTTCGACCCGCGTGCCGAAGTGATCAAGTCTCGCCTGGAGGGCGACGCATGAGCGGCCTGACGTACCAGCTCGCGGCCGACAGCGGCGTCAGCGAGCACCGCACGCTGATCATCTCCCTGTTCGCGGTCTTCCTCGTCGCGACCCTCGGCATCACGGTGTGGGCGGGGCGGCAGACCAAGGACGCGACCGACTTCTACGCGGGCGGCCGCCAGTTCACCGGATTCCAGAACGGCCTCGCCATCTCCGGCGACTACATGTCCGCCGCGTCCTTCCTCGGCATCGCGGGCGCCATCGCCCTCACGGGATACGACGGCTTCCTGTACTCCATCGGCTTCCTCGTCGCCTGGCTGGTGGCGCTCCTGCTGGTCGCCGAGCCGCTGCGCAACTCAGGCCGGTTCACGATGGGCGACGTGCTCGCGTACCGGATGCGGCAGCGCCCGGTCCGTACGGCGGCCGGGGTCTCCACCATCGTCGTGTCGATCTTCTATCTGCTGGCCCAGATGGCGGGCGCCGGTGTGCTCGTCTCGCTGCTGCTCGGCATCACCAACGAGGCAGGCAAGATCCTCATCGTCGTCCTCGTCGGCATCATGATGATGCTATACGTGACCATCGGCGGCATGAAGGGCACTACCTGGGTGCAGATGGTCAAGGCCGTGCTCCTCATCGCGGGCACCCTGCTGATCACGTTCCTGGTGCTGCTTGAGTTCGACTTCAACGTCTCCAAGCTGCTGGGCGAGGCCGCGGCGAACAGCGGCCATGGCAGCGCCTTCCTTGAGCCCGGGTTGAAGTACGGGCTCACATCGACGTCCAAGCTGGACTTCATCTCGCTCGGCATCGCCCTGGTGCTCGGCACCGCGGGCCTGCCGCACATCCTCATCCGCTTCTACACCGTGCCCACGGCGCAGGCCGCCCGTAAGTCGGTGAACTGGGCCATAGGCATCATCGGCGGCTTCTACCTGATGACCATCGCGCTGGGCTTCGGCGCCGCAGCGCTCCTGGAACGCGCGGACATCATCGCGTCGAACAAGTCGGGCACGACAGCGGCACCGCTGCTGGCCATGGAGATCGGCGGCGGCTCCGACTCGACCGGCGGCGCGATCCTGCTCGCGGTGATCTCCGCCGTGGCGTTCGCGACCATCCTCGCCGTCGTCGCCGGGCTCACCCTCGCCTCCTCGTCGTCCTTCGCGCACGACCTGTACGCGAACGTCATCCGCAGGGGCGAGGCGACGCAGAAGGAGGAGGTCGCCGCGGCACGCTGGGCGACGGTCGGCATCGGGACCGTGGCGGTGATACTCGGCGTCTTCGCCCGCGATCTGAACGTCGCGGGCCTGGTCGCGCTGGCCTTCGCGGTCGCCGCCTCCGCCAATCTGCCGACGATCCTCTACAGCCTGTTCTGGAAGCGCTTCACCACCCAGGGCGCGCTGTGGTCCATCTACGGAGGTCTCGCGTCGTCCGTGTTCCTGGTGCTGTTCTCGCCGGTGGTCTCCGGCAAGCCGACGTCGATGTTCCCCGACGTGGACTTCTACTGGTTCCCGCTGGAGAACCCCGGGCTGATCTCCATCCCGCTGGGCTTCCTGCTGGGCTGGCTCGGTTCCCTGCTGTCGAAGGAGCCGGTCAACGAGGAGAAGTACGCCGAGCTGGAGGTCAAGTCGCTGAGCGGCTACGGCGCGCACTGACCCGCCCGCTCCCGGCCGGTCCGTTCCCACGCGGTGGGGGCGGGCCGGCCGGTCTGTCTCCGCCTCCGGCCGCCACGGACAGGCACGGAGCCACTACTTCAACGATCTGTTGAAGATCGTGGGTATCGCGTACGCTGCGGGACACTTGACGTGGAGCACTCCGGACGGGGTGCGCCGCAGAGACCAGCAACCACCGCAGTACGCACACCACAGCACCAACAAGCACCGCAGCACCAACCAGCAACACAGCACCGCAGTACGCACCGCAAATCCGTGGGAGGGCTCGCCGTCATGCTGCTCGATACCTATGGTCGGGTCGCGACCGATCTCCGAGTCTCCCTCACCGACCGCTGCAATTTGCGCTGCACGTACTGCATGCCCGAAGAGGGCCTCCAGTGGCTGGCCAAGCCCGACCTGCTCACCGACGACGAGATCGTCCGGCTGATCTCCATAGCCGTCCGTGACCTCGGCATCACCGAGGTCCGCTTCACCGGCGGCGAGCCCCTGCTCCGCCCCGGCCTCGTCTCCATCGTGCAGCGGTGCGCCGAGCTGACGCCGCGCCCCCAGATGTCCCTGACCACCAACGGCATCGGACTCGGCCGCACCGCCACCGCGCTGCGCGACGCCGGGCTCGACCGGGTCAACGTCTCCCTCGACACGCTGCGCCCCGACGTCTTCCAGACCATGACCCGGCGCAAGCGGCACCAGGACGTCCTGGACGGCCTGGAGGCCGCCCGCGCCGCAGGTCTCGTCCCGGTCAAGGTCAACGCGGTACTCATGCCGGGACTCAACGACGACGAGGCTCCCGACCTGCTCGCCTGGGCCGTGGAGAACGACTACGAGCTGCGCTTCATCGAGCAGATGCCGCTCGACGCCCAGCACGGCTGGAAGCGCGACGGCATGATCACCGCAGGCGACATCCTGGCCGGCCTCCGCACCCGCTTCGCGCTGACGGCCGAGGGCGACGACGAGCGCGGCTCGGCGCCCGCCGAACGCTGGCTGGTGGACGGCGGTCCCGCCCGCGTCGGCGTCATCGCCTCGGTCACCCGCCCGTTCTGCGGGGCCTGCGACCGCACCCGGCTCACCGCCGACGGCCAGGTCCGCACCTGTCTGTTCGCCCGTGAGGAGTCCGACCTGCGGGCCGCCCTGCGGTCCGGGGTGCCGGACGCGGACATCGCGGAGCTGTGGCGGGTGGCGATGTGGGGGAAGAAGGCGGGGTCGGGGCTCGACGACCCGTCGTTCCTCCAGCCGCAGCGGCCGATGTCAGCGATCGGTGGCTGACCACTCCGCCAGGGGTACGACGTCCTTCAGGAAGCCGCGCATGTCGAGAAAGCCGGACAGGTGCTCGCGGTGCTCCTCGCACGCCAGCCACGTCTTGCGGCGCTCCGGGGTGTGCAGCTTCGGATTGTTCCAGGCGAGCACCCAGACGGCAGCCGCACGGCAGCCCTTGGCGGAGCAGATGGCTTCGTCGCTGTCGGCGGGTGTGTCGAACAAGTTCACAGGCCCGACCCTACGTGACGCCGCGCATGCGCCTGCCGCGTGCTCGCCCGCCGGGTGCCCGGGCGGGAGCTGGCGCACGCCGGTGGCAGCGCGCGAGTGCTGGGACGGGGTGGGCGCCGCGCGCCCCCGCGAGCCGGCCCGTGGCCGGTGCGGAGTGTCCGGTGTCCCGCACGGTGTGGTGCCCGGCGTCCTGCGCGGAGCGGGAGGCGGAGCGGCAGACAGGGCGGGAGGCGGAGCGGCGCGGTCCGGACATGGCGACGCCGGGCAGCCACGGGGGGAGCCGCCCGGCGTCGGTCCATCGCTCCGACGGGGGATGCGGAGCGCCTACGAAGTATGTCACGGGGGACCCATCGGGGTGCAGCGGAACCACACGATTGATCTGAGGTTTTCTTGAGGTACCGCAACCGCCCCAGGTCAGCCCTGGTGCCGCCAGGGCTCGCCCGCGGTAGGCGCGGCGTCCTTCGGTGCGGATTCCGGTGGAACGACGCTGGGATGGGCCATCAGCACCGGCCGACTGGGGGCGGGCACGAAGGTCGAGGGAAGCGAAGGCACGTTCTCACGGCCCGCGTTGGCGATCACCACCGAGAAATACGGCAGCAGGATGCCCAGCACCAGGGCGACAAAGGCCACATGGCGCTCAACGTTCCACAAAACGGCGGCCAGCACGACGGATACCGTGCGCACCGACATGGAGATCACATAGCGGCGCTGCCTGGCGCGCACGTCGTCCACCAGCCCCTGCCGGGCTCCGGTAATCCGGAAAACCTCGGGGCCGCTCTGCTTCCGCATCTCGCTCCACCACCTGCCTGACGCACCGAATATACCCGGGTCCGGACACCGTCAACGGTACGCCGGGGCTGATGCCGGTACGAGACCGGGGCGTGCTTGATGGGCTTGTCCGCACCACGTCGTGCTACGTACAGACCGCCCCGGCGTGCGGCGTAGCCGGTCTGGTCCGAAACTGGTGAAGTCTGCGCACACCGCGCCGCATGAGGAGGCGACATGAGCTGGTTGTGGGCAATCATCGTGGGTCTGGTGCTTGGCGTGCTGGCCAGGGCCATTCTCCCCGGCAAGCAGGACATCCCGCTGTGGCTGACGGCCATCTTCGGCATCCTCGGCAGCCTCCTTGGCAACGCCGTGGCGACCTGGGTCGGAGTGGAGGACACCAAGGGCATCGACTGGATTCGGCATGTGCTGCAACTGGCCGGAGCCGTGGTCGTCGTCGCCCTGGGAACGCCGCTCTGGGCGACCATGCGAGGAAAGAGACACGCCTGACTCCGCCGGACACGGCCGGCGGCACATGCGCCCAGCGCACGCGCCGCCGGCCGTGGCACGGCCGCTCGCTCAGCCCCGCGCGACCTCGATCGCGGCCAGGTTCTTCTTGCCCCGGCGCAGCACCAGCCAGCGGCCGTGGAGCAGGTCGGAAGCGGCCGGTACGGCGTCCTCAACGGTGACCTTGACGTTGTTCACGTAGGCCCCGCCCTCCTTCACCGTGCGGCGGGCGGCCGACTTGCTCGCCACCAGGCCGACCTCGGCGAACAGGTTCACCACCTGGTCCAGCGCGGGCACGCGCGCGTGCGGCAGCTCGGACAGCGCGGCGCTCAGCGTCGCCTCGTCCAGCTCCGCCAGCTCGCCCTGCCCGAAGAGCGCCCTGGACGCGGCGATGACCGCGGCGCTCTGGTCCGCGCCGTGCACCAGAGTGGTCAGCTCCTCCGCCAGCGCGCGCTGGGCGGTACGGGCCTGCGGCCGCTCCTCGGTGAGCTGTTCCAGCTCCCCCAGCTCCTCGCGGCTCTTGAAGGAGAGGATGCGCGCGTACCGGGTGATGTCCCGGTCGTCCACGTTCAGCCAGAACTGGTAGAAGGCGTACGGCGTGGTCATCTCGGGGTCGAGCCAGATGGCGCCGCTCTCGCTCTTGCCGAACTTCGTGCCGTCCGCCTTGGTCATCAGCGGCGTCGCCAGCGCGTGCACCACCGCGTCCGGCTCCAGGCGGTGGATCAGGTCGATCCCGGCCGTGAGGTTGCCCCACTGGTCGCTGCCACCCTGCTGGAGCACGCAGCCGTAGCGCCGGTACAGCTCCAGGAAGTCCATGCCCTGGAGCAGTTGGTAGCTGAACTCGGTGTAGCTGATGCCCTGCTCGGACTCCAGCCGGCGGGCGACCGACTCCTTGGCGAGCATCTTGTTGACCCGGAAGTGCTTGCCGATGTCCCGCAGGAACTCGATCGCCGACAGGCCCGCGGTCCAGTCCAGGTTGTTCACCATCGTGGCCGCGTTCTCGCCTTCGAACGCCAGGAACGGCTCGATCTGGGCGCGCAGCCGCGCCACCCACTCGGCGATCGTCTCCGGGTCGTTCAACGTGCGCTCGGCGGTGGGCCGCGGGTCACCGATCTGACCCGTGGCCCCGCCCACCAGCGCCAGCGGCCGGTGCCCCGCCTGCTGGAGCCGCCGCACGGTGAGCACCTGGACCAGGTGCCCGACGTGCAGTGAGGCGGCCGTCGGGTCGAAACCGCAATAAAACGTGACGGGACCGTCCGCGAGGGCCTTGCGCAAAGCGTCCTCGTCAGTGGACAGGGCGAACAGCCCGCGCCACTTCAGGTCGTCGACGATGTCCGTCACGGTTCTCGTATCTCCTTGGGGGGCCGGCCAGCCCTCTTCGGCTGGCGTGGATCTGCGTACGAGGTTATACGCCCTGGCTGACCGAGCTCATGTTGAAGTCGGGCACCCGCAGCGCGGGCATCGCCGCCCGGCTGAAGTAGTCGCCCCACTCGCGCGGCAGCGTCCGCTCGGTACGGCCCGCCTCGGTCACCCGGGAGAGCAGGCCGACCGGCGACTCGTTGAACCGGAAGTTGTTCACCTCGCCCACGACCTCGCCCCGCTCCACCAGGTAGACGCCGTCCCGCGTCAGCCCGGTGAGCAGCAGCGAGGCCGGATCGACCTCACGGATGTACCAGAGGCTGGTCAGCAGCAGAGCGGGCCCGCCGTGCCCGGCGTCAGCGACCATCTCCTCCAGTGACCGGGTGCCGCCCGCGTCGAGGATCAGGTTGTCGACGGCGGGCGCCACGGGCAGGCCGGTCACGTCGGCGCTGTGCCGCGTGGTCAGCAGCCGGGCCAGCTCACCGTTCTTGATCCAGTCGGTGGCGGCCAGCGGCAGCCCGTTGTCGAAGACCGAAGCGTCGCCCTCCGAGCTGTGCGCCAGCACGAACGGCGCGGCCTCAAGCCCTGGCTCACCCGGGTCGCTGCGCAGCGTCAGCGGCAGCTCGGACAGCGTGTCTCCCAGCCGGGTGGTCCCGCCCGGCTTGCTGAAGACGGTGCGGCCCTCGGCGGCGTCCCGTCCGGAGGACGACCACAGCTGGTAGATCAGGAGATCGGCCACAGCGGTCGGTGGCAGCAGGGTCTCGTACCGGCCGGCGGGCAGCTCCCTGCGGTGCTTGGCCCAGTCCAGGCGCCGCGCCAGCTCCTCGTCCAGCGCCAGCGGGTCGACGTCGGTGAAGTCGCGGGTGGCGCGCCCCGCCCAGGCGGACCGCGGCGTGCCCGCCCCGGCCCCGGGGGCCTTCGCGTTCAGCTCCAGCGTGCCGGTCGGCTGGTCGTGGCGCAGCCGCAGCCCGGTGGAGGTGCCGAGGTAACTGGAGACCACCTCGTGGAAGGCGTAGCCGTACAGCTCGCGTCCACCCGCGCGGGCGCGCGCGAAGGACTCGCCGAGCGCGGGGGCGAACGCCGAGAAGACCTCGGAGGCTGTCTCGGCGGGGGCTTCGGTGAAGTCAGCGGCGGCCGGAACCCCGCTGACCAGCGGTCGCGCGTCCTCGGCCGGGCCCGCTCCCCTGGCGGCTGCCTCGGCGGCCCGTACCAGCGGCTCCAGCTCGTCCGCGGTGACGGCGGACCGGGACACGACACCGGACGCGGTGCCCTCGGCGCCGTCCACCGTCGCGATCACGGTCAGGGTCCTGCCGCGGGTGACGCCGTTGGTCGTCAGCGCGTTGCCCGCCCAGCGCAGATTGGCGCTGGACTGCTCGTCGGCGATGACGACGCAGCCGTCCGCCCGGGACAGCTCAAGGGCGCGCTCGACGATCTCGTGCGGCTTGCTGGCGCTCTTGCGGTGGTTGCGCGTAGCGGCACTCATCGCCCGGCCTCCTGCGTGGTGTTGAGAATGCTGATGCCCCGGAAGAGCGCGGACGGGCAGCCGTGCGAGACGGCGGCGACCTGGCCGGGCTGTGCCTTGCCGCAGTTGAACGCGCCGCCGAGGACGTACGTCTGCGGTCCGCCGATCGCCGACATCGAGCCCCAGAAGTCGGTGGTGGTCGCCTGGTACGCGACGTCCCGCAGCTGACCGGCCAGCCTGCCGTTCTCGATCTTGAAGAACCGCTGCCCGGTGAACTGGAAGTTGTACCGCTGCATGTCGATCGACCAGGACCGGTCACCGACGACGTAGATGCCGCGCTCGACCTCCCCGATCAGCTCCTCGGTCGACGGCCCCTCCGGTGCGGGCTGAAGCGAGACGTTCGCCATCCGCTGCACGGGCACATGCCCGGGTGAGTCGGCGTACGCACAGCCGTTGGAGCGGTCGAAGCCCGTCAGCTTCGCGATGCGGCGGTCCAGCTGGTAGCCCGCCAGTGTGCCTTCCTTGACCAGGTCCCAGGACTGCGCGGCCACCCCCTCGTCGTCGTAACCGATCGTCGCGAGGCCGTGCTCGGCGGTCCTGTCCCCGGTCACGTTCATGATCCCGGACCCGTACGCGAGGGAGCCGAGCTTGTCGAAGGTGGCGAAGGAGGTGCCCGCGTACGCCGCCTCGTAGCCCAGCGCCCGGTCCAGCTCCGTGGCGTGCCCGATCGACTCGTGGATCGTCAGCCACAGATTCGACGGGTCCACCACCAGGTCGTACGTCCCGGCCTCGACGGACGGCGCCCGCATCTTCTCCGCGAGCAGCCCCGGAATCCGCGCCAGCTCCGCGTCCCAGTCCCAGCCGGTGCCCGTCAGGTACTCCCAGCCCCGGCCGACCGGCGGCGCGATCGTCCGCATCGAGTCGAACTCGCCCGTCACCGGGTCCACGGCCACCGCCGTCAGCTGCGGGTGCAGCCGTACCCGCTGCTGCGTGGTCACGGTGCCCGCCGTGTCCGCGTAGAACTTGTTCTCATGCACGGTCAGCACCGAGGCGTCCGCGTGCGCGACACCGTCAGCCGCCAGCAGCCGCCCGCTCCACTCGGCGAGCAGCGCGGTCTTGTCCGCGTCGGGCACGGTGAACGGGTCGATCTCATAGGAGGAGGTCCACGTCTTGTCCGCGTGCACCGGTTCGTCCGCCAGCTCCACCACCTCGTCGGACCCCGAGGACTCGGCCACCTTCGCGGACAGCTTGGCCATCGCCACCGCCTGCCCGGCCACCCGCGCCGCCGCGTCCATGCTGAGGTCCACCCCCGAGGCGAACCCCCACGCTCCGCCGTGCACCACCCGCACCGCGTACCCCAGTTCGGTGGTGTCCGATGACCCCGCGGGCTTCGCGTCCCGCAGCCGCAAGGAGGCGCTGCGTACCCGCTCGAAGCGGAAGTCCGCGTGGTCGGCACCGAGCGCGCGGGCGCGCGCGAGGGCGGCGTCGGCGAGCGCGCGGAGCGGAAACGCGAGGAAGGTCTCGTCAATCTCGTGCGCCACGGGCGCCTCACCTTCTCGTTGACTCGATAGGTGACGGCAGTGAATCACGCAGCCCGGTGCTGTACGCAACGATTACTCCGGCGGCGTCGGCTACTCGCGCCGAAGCCGCCGGGAGGGGGATGACCAGAGCCCGTGACGAGCGCTGATGGAGCCAGTGGCCGGACACCGAGCAAGTTGGAGCGGCAAAGGAGCGTCAGTCGTGGAGTACGCCCGTATGCGAGAGATCGCTGAGGAACTGTCCCAGCATGCCCCGGACCCCTTTCGTGGATATGAGATCAACGGGGACGAGATCGTCATGATGATGTCTCGCTCGCGCCCGCACGAGTTCATCGCCCTGCGCCTGCGCCAGCAGCTCGACCGCGAACTGCCCCCTGATCTCGTCGCGCACACCGGCGGCGAGGTCGAGGACGCCTCGCTCGGCAAGCTCCGTCGCCCTGACCTGATCGTGGTACCCGACGCGGTGTTCGCCGAGAACACCATGGCGCCGTTTCATCCGCGCGACATCGTGCTGGTCGCTGAGATCGTCTCCCCGTCGAATCACGCCACCGACTACGTCGAGAAGATGCACGACTACCCGGCCATGGGCATCCCCTTCTACCTCCTCGTCGACCCGCGCAAGGGCACCATGGCGGCACTGTCCTCGCCCGGCCGAGGCCCCGGGGGTGACGGCCCTCGGTACCGCACGCGCAGTGACTACGCCTTCGGTGACGACGTGACGATCGGCGAGTGGACCCTCGCGACCACCGACCTGCGCCCTTACCCCGAGGATCGCTGACCTGCCGCTCCGGCGGCGGGGGCATCGGTCTCGCGGTGGGGCCGCGCCCGGTCGCGCCTTCCCTGGTGATCCGGCGGGCTTCTGTAGGGATCTGACAGCGGGCGCCGTACGCCCCTGTCGGAGGCGGCTTCCCCGTGGCGAGCCCCCTACCGATAGTTTTCGGAGTATCCACACCACTAATCGAAAGGGTGAACCCTTGAGCCGCTCGGTTCTCGTCACCGGAGGAAACCGGGGCATCGGCCTCGCCATCGCCCGCGCGTTCGCCGAAGCGGGCGACAAGGTCGCCATCACCTACCGCTCCGGCGAGCCACCGGCCGGCTTCCTGGCTGTGAAGTGCGACATCACGGAGCCGGAGCAGGTCGAGCAGGCGTACAAGGAGATCGAGGAGAAGCAGGGCCCGGTCGAGGTGCTCATCGCCAACGCCGGTGTGACCCGTGACCAGCTCCTCATGCGCATGTCGGAAGAGGACTTCAGCTCCGTGCTGGACACCAACCTCACCGGCACGTTCCGGGTCGTCAAGCGCGCCAACCGCGCCATGCTGCGCGCCCGCAAGGGCCGCGTCATCCTGATCTCGTCCGTGGTGGGCCTGCTCGGCTCCGCGGGCCAGGCGAACTACGCCGCGTCCAAGGCCGGTCTGATCGGCTTCGGCCGCTCGCTCGCCCGCGAGCTGGGCTCCCGCAACATCACCGTGAACGTCGTCGCCCCCGGCTTCGTCGACACCGACATGACCCGTGAGCTCAGTGACGAGCAGCGGGAGGGCATCGTGAAGCAGGTGCCGCTGGGCCGCTACGCCCAGGCTGAGGAAATCGCCGCCTCGGTCCGCTTCCTGGCCTCCGACGAGGCCGCGTACATCACTGGAGCCGTCATTCCCGTCGACGGCGGATTGGGCATGGGTCACTGAACGATATGAGTGGAATCCTCGCAGGCAAGCGCATTCTGGTCACCGGCGTCCTCACGGAGCAGTCGATCGCCTTCCAGGCCGCCAAGGTCGCCCAGGAAGAGGGCGCCGAGGTCATCCTCACCGGCTTCGGGCGCGTCACGCTGGTGCAGCGGATCGCCAAGCGGCTGCCGAAGCCCGCTCCGGTCATCGAGCTGGACGTGCAGAACCAGGAGCAGCTGGACGGGCTGGCCGACAAGATCCGTGAGCACTCCAGCGACGACACCGGCCTCGACGGCGTCGTGCACTCGATCGCCTTCGGCCCGCAGGGCGCCTTCAACTTCCTTGAGGCGGACTGGGAAGACGTCTCGACGGCGCTGCACGTCTCGGCGTACTCGCTGAAGTCGCTGACGATGGCCTGCCTCCCGCTCATGGAGCAGCGCGGCGGCTCGGTCGTCGGCATCACCTTCGACGGGTCGATCGCCTGGCCGAAGTACGACTGGATGGGCGTCGCCAAGGCCGCCCTGGAGTCCACGGGCCGCTACCTGGCCCGCGACCTGGGCGCCAAGAACATCCGCTGCAACATGGTCTCGGCCGGCCCCATCAAGTCGATGGCCGCGAAGTCCATCCCGGGCTTCGAGGAGCTGGCCGACGTGTGGAACCACCGCGCGCCGATCGGCTGGGACCTGACCGACCCGGAGCCCGCCGGCCGCGGCGTCGTCGGCCTGCTGTCCGACTTCTTCCCGAAGACCACCGGCGAGGTCGTCCACGTCGACGGCGGCGTGCACATGATGGGCGCCTGACCCGGCGCTCGTCGCCGGCGTACGGAGTGAACCGGCCGTACGGATCGGCCTGGGCGTACGGATCGTACGTGCGCGGGCGATGCCCGTTCCACCCGGCGTTTGCCGAGGTGGGGCGGGCATCGCGCGTCTCAAGTCGTGAAGCCGGGGCGTCGCCGCCACACTGAAGGAGCCGGGAGACTCCTGGCAGCGTGGGGAGGAGGTACCGGCGTGCGCGCACCCCGTCGCCGGATGGCCGCCCTGGCAATCGCCGCGGCCGGTCTGACCGGACTCGTGACCTCGTCCGCTGGTGCCGCACCGACCGAAGCGGAGTGCCGCACCTCGGTCGACGGCAGTACAGGCACCGCTACCTGTTACAACCCGGACGCTGACGCGGACCGCGTCCAGCTGCACATCGAATGCCGACGCTGGTGGGACCCGGACGTGGACGGCCGTTCCGTGGAGGTCGGCCCCGCCCAGGTCGTGTCCCTCACCGACCGCTGCTGGAAGGAGATCCAGAGCGTGTGGGTGACGCACGAGTGACGCGACTCAGCCCTGCGGGCCGAGTCCGCCCCGCCGGACCGCCCGGCCAGACCGCCCGGCTTGGTTCCGTCGCCCGCGGTCAGGCGTCCCCGTCCCCGTCGTCGCTGAACCGGCAGCCGAAGGGGTGCCTGGACGCCTCAGCGGCGGCCCGTACCGCGTCCTGGTCGCGGATCGCCGTCACCAGCCGTGCGTGGTCCACGTAGGCCTCTGGCCGTAGGCACTCGCCGACATCCGCCCGGAGGAAGTCGCGCAGCACCCCGCCCAGGTCCGCGTAGAGCTGGGCCAGCACCTCGTTGTGCGACGCGGCCACGACCGCCATGTGCAAGGTCGCGTCCGCCTCCACGAAGCTTTCGGCCTTCCCCGAGCGCCAGGCCCGCTCGCGCCGCTCCAGCAGCGTGTCGAGCTGCGCCAGATCGTGCTCCGTGCGGCGTCGCGCGGCCAGCTTGGCCGCCTCGGCCTCCAGCGCGCTGCGCAGCTCAGCGACATGCCGGGGGTCGGCCCCCGCGAACCGGCGGTTCATCACCCCGGTCAGTTCGCTGGTCGCGATGACGTAGGTCCCCGAGCCCTGCCTGATGTCCAGCAGGCCGTTGTGCGCCAGTGCGCGGACCGCCTCGCGGACGGTGTTACGGGCCACTCCGAGCTGTTCGACCAGTGCGGACTCGGTCGGGATACGGGACCCCACGGCCCACTCACCGGACGTGATCTGGGCACGCAGCTGGGCGATCACCTGGTCGGCGAGCGCGGAGCGCCGGGGCGAGGTCAGCGGCATGACTCTCCTGGATGGTGGCGGCCGAGGGGCTGGGAAGGGTCCCATGATGCCGTCCTGCCGCCGGCGGATGGGGAACAGCACCGAACGGATCGCGCCGGGCCGGGGCAGGTCGCTCGCCCGCGCTTCGCGGAGTGAGGTGTCCCGCATCCACCGAATCGCACTGGACAGCTATTCATCCCATGATTCTATGATGGCCGGATGGCGGACGACGAGCTGACAATCGATGACCCGGCCTCGCCCGGCCGGTCCGCCGGAGCGGCCGGGGCGCGGTGCCTCACCAAAGCGGAACCGGGACAGACCTCCTCGGCCCGCGTACCGGGGCCGGGCATGTCCACACCCGTACCGGCGGAGCACGGCCGGGGCGGCGCGGCGCTGCCCAACGGGGCGGCGGAGCCGGCGGCGGTGCCCCGGAGCGGCAGCGGTGACGGCGGCGCCCGGTGGCAGCGGCGCGTCCTCATCGCCGGGCTGCTCCTCACCGCGCTCAACCTCAGGCCCGCCATCACCAGCCTCGGCGCACTGCTCGAAGAGGTGCGTGACGGGCTCGGCATGAGCGGCACGGTCGCCGGAATGCTGACCTCGATGCCCGCCCTGTGCTTCGCGGTCTTCGGCCTTACCGCGCCCCGGCTGGCCCGCCGGTGGGGCCCGGCCGCCGTCGTCTGCGCGGGAATGACCGCCATCGCCGCGGGCGTCCTGATCCGGCCGTTCGTCGGCGGAACCGTGGGGTTCCTCATCGCGAGCGCGCTGGCGCTGGCCGGCATCGCGGTCAGCAACATCCTGATGCCGGTGATCGTCAAGCGCTGGTTCCCCGACCGCGTCGGGTCGATGACCGGCGTCTACTCCATGGCCATGTCCCTCGGCACAGCGGGCTCGGCGGCCGTCACCGTCCCGATGACCCACGCGCTGGGCGGGAGTTGGCGCGTCGGCCTGGTCATCTGGGCGGGGCTCGCGGCCGTCGCCGTGCTTCCCTGGCTCGCCGTCGTGCGGCACCGCAAACACGAAACGGGACAAGGCGCCACAGCGGTCACCGCCGCTGGAGCGGACCGTACGCGCGACTCCGAACCGGCTGCCGGAGCGGACCGTACGCGTGACTCCGAGCCGACCGCCGCAGGGCCCTCGGCCACTGCCCCGGGCGCTGCGCGCGCCACCCGCATCACGCGCAGCCCCACCGCCTGGGCGCTGGCCGTGTTCTTCGGGCTCCAGGCCACCGGCGCGTACATCACGATGGGCTGGCTGCCGCAGATCTTCCGGGACGCCGGGGTGTCGGCCTCCACCGCCGGAGTGCTGCTCGCCGTCACCATGGTGCTGGGGGTGCCCCTCTCCTTCGTGCTGCCGCGCCTCGCCGCCCGGATGCGGCACCAGGGCGTGCTCGCGATAGCGCTGGGCTGCTTCGGGCTCACCGGCTACACGGGACTGTGGCTGGCGCCCGCCGACGGCGCCTGGGTCTGGGCGCTGCTGCTCGGCGTCTCCAACTGCGCCTTCCCGCTCGCCCTGACCATGATCGGCATGCGGGCGAAGACCAACTCGGGCGTGGTCCGGCTGTCCGCCTTCGCGCAGAGCACCGGCTACCTCATCTCCATCCCCGGACCGCTGCTGGTCGGCGCCCTCTACCAGCACACAGGAGGGTGGGACCTGCCGATCGCGCTGATGGCCGCCCTGCTGGTGCCGCAGGTCGTCGCGGGGGTCATGGCCGGGCGCGACCGTACCGTCGAGGACGAGATCTGACCCCGGCGCGGACCGCGCGGCGGCAATGGGACACTTGGCACATGCCAGTCCTGGACCCGAATCCCCAGAACGGTCAGAAGAAGCTGCTGACCATCCTCGGCGTGATGCTCGGCATCACCATCGTCATCGGCGTGATCGCGACGATCGCCTCCCCCTGACCCGCCCCGTCCTGACCGGCCCCACCGGTCCGCGCGCGTCCCCGCCGGGACGCCGATCAGGCCGCGCAGGCCCGTGCACAGGGCCGTGCGTCCGCCTCGGTGACCCATGAGGGGACCAGCTCATCCTGCGGATGGTGGGGCTAGCACCACCACCCCCTAGGGGGCCAGGTTCAGGGGCAACTGGGTGGATCACCGGATGGGGCCGGTGCCCGTTCTTCCGTACGTTCGAGGTACACCGCGACGCCGCGGTGGGCGCGGCCGTGGCAGGTGGCCGCTCACCCCTCGTTCCCCGGAGGCGATCCCCATGTCAGCCCCTGCGTACCAGCACGCTGGACGGTCCGACCGCGCGGGAGCCGCCGTCGGCGGGGGTGCGCGGAGCACGGCGGCCGACGCCGTGGAGGTGCAGCTGCCGTGGTGGGCGATCGCCCTGCCCGCTGTGGCGTTCGCGGCGCTGCTCCTGCTGCTCGTCGGTCCCTCCGACGCCCATGCCGCCGACAGCGGCACCGGCCCCGTCGCGCACCTCGTCGACGTCATCAGGGACACCGTTGGGCACCTGCTGGCCTGACGTCCGCCGCCCGTGAGCCCCTCTGCTGAGCTCCTCTGCGCCCTTCCCCGCTTCTCCCCGCTCTTCCCCGCCGTTCTCTGCTCCGCCCGCCGTCGCCGAAGGCGCTGTGCGGGCCTTCGCGGGGCGGCTGTGACCAGCGTTCCCACTGGTGGCCGCCATGACCCCGGCCCGCACCGGGGCCGTCAGCCGCGCCGTCACCCGTGCCGGAGGAGCGTCTCAACACCCCGCGCCTCGCGGCCCGTTTCATGCGAAGCTGGGACACATGAGCGTCGATGTGTCCCGCAGGATCGTCCTACTCCGACATGCCAAGGCTGACTGGCCCGACGTCGCTGACCACGACCGGCCGCTCGCGGAACGCGGCCGCAGGGACTCTCCGGCAGCCGGACGCTGGCTCGCCTCCGCCGGCATCGCCCCGGAACTCACCCTCTGCTCCAGCTCCGCCCGGACGCGCGAAACGTGGAAGCTCGCGGTCCATGAGCTGCCGCACCGCCCCAAGACGGTCTACGAGGACCGGATCTACGAGGCATCCCTGGGCGAGCTGATCGCGCTGCTCAACGAGACCCCCGACGAGGTGAACGACCTGCTGCTCGTGGGCCACAACCCCGGCATCCACGCCCTGGCCGACGCCCTCGCCGGCGACGCCGAGGGGGACACACTCGCCAGGCTGACCCGCGGCGGATTCCCCACGGCCTCGGTCGCCGTGCTGACCTTCCAGGGCTCCTGGAAGTCGGTCGAGCACGGCGTCGGACGGCTCACGGACTACTGGTCGCCGCACGAGTAAGCACAGCTCAGCAGGGTTCAGCAGGCTCAGCAGATCGAGAACGGTTCAGCACGGCTCAGCACCCGCCAGGGGCGTACGGCTCGTACCGCACAGTGATGCGATCAAGCACATGACGTCGGCCGTACGCCCTGGCCATGCGCCGTCCCCCGCTCCCCGGCCGTGCCGCTGACCCGCCGCCCTGGCGCTGACCACAAGCCCGCGCCAGGACCATCCCAGCCCCAGTCCGGAACCCGATCCGCCTTCGGCCCAGGCCCCGCTTCGCCCGCACATCCGGGTGAGGCGGGGCCGCTGCCGTCCTGAGGCGGTCGCACACCGGTCCCCGCGCCCGCGCCCGCGCGTACGGGCCCGCACCGCACCGGCGCCCATCCACGTATGCGAGATGTGCGCGGCCGGTCAGGAGCAGCGGGGCAGGGATGACCGACGTGTCCCCGGCGTATGCCCGTGCCGGGTCCTACGCGTCGTCGTCGTGCGCGTGGGTGTCGGCCGCCTCGACTTCTTCGCGGGTGATGCCCAGCAGATACAGCACGGTGTCGAGGAAGGGCACGTTCACGGCGGTGTGCGCGGCCTCCCGTACGACGGGCTTCGCGTTGAAGGCCACGCCGAGTCCGGCGGCGTTGAGCATGTCGAGGTCATTGGCGCCGTCGCCGATCGCGACGGTCTGCACGAGCGGCACTCCGGCCTGCGCCGCGAAGCTCCGCAGCAGCCGTGCCTTGCCCGCCCGGTCCACGACCTCGCCCACCACCCGGCCCGTGAGTTTGCCGTCCACCACTTCCAGGGTGTTGGCCGAGGCGAAGTCCAGCCCGAGCCGGTCCTTGAGGTCGTCGGTGACCTGGGTGAAACCCCCTGATACCACGCCCACTTGGTAGCCCAGATGCTTCAGGGTGCGGATGAGCGTGCGGGCGCCGGGAGTGAGCCTGACCTCCGCCCGGACCTTGTCCACCACGGACTCGTCGAGGCCCGCGAGCAGCGCTACCCGCGCGTGCAGCGACTGCTCGAAGTCCAGCTCACCGCGCATCGCCCGCGCCGTCACCTCGGCGACCTCCGCCTCACAGCCCGCGTGCGCCGCGAAAAGCTCGATCACCTCGTCCTGGATCAGCGTGGAGTCCACGTCCATCACCACCAGGCGCTGCGCGCGGCGTTGCAGCCCGGAGGCGACGACGGCGACATCGACGCCGAGTGCGGCGGCCTCCAGCGCCAGGGCGGTGCGCAGGGGCTCGGTCTCGGTGCCGGATACCGCGAACTCCACCGCTGTGACCGGGTACTTGGCCAGCCGGAAGATGCGGTCGATGTTGCCGCCAGTACCCGTGATGCGGGCGGCGATGGCGGCGGTCGACTCGGCGGTCAGCGGATGACCCAGGACCGTGACATGCGAGCGGCCGGTGCCGCGCGGCCGGTTGTCACCGATACCGGAGATGATCTCGGCCTGTAGCCGCAGGGAGTCGGCCCAGCTGTGCACCGTGGAGCGCAGTTCGCCCTCCGTGGCGCCGTTGCCCGCCGGTGCGGTCACCAACGCGCAGAGGACTATCCGGCCGCGGGTGACGACCTGCTCGATGTCGACGACATCGACATCGAAGGCTGCGAGGGTGTCGAAGAGCCCGGCGGTGATGCCGGGGCGGTCCTTGCCGAAGATCTTGACGAGCAGTGTGGGGACGTCGTCACCGGGCACGGCTGTGGCAGGAGGGATGTGCGATGCGCTCATGGTGATTCCACGTTATCGGTCCCGCGCCATTCGTCGCGTGGCTGTCCGGAGCGCGGACAGCCGTACGGCTGGTGGTACCCGCGCCGTCACCGGCGCTTGACCCGCCGTTTCACCCGGGACCTCCCGTCGACCTGTACGGCGTAGAACGACTACGCCACCTGGTCGCGCACGGCCGGGCGCGACGGTCCGCTGGGATTACGGGGCGCCGACCCGCACCCGTGGTCCGACGTGCGCATGCCAGCCCTACCTCTTACGGTCGCCGCGCCTTCGCGCGGGCACGCAGCCCGCAGCCACTGTCGCCAGACGTCGTCGCCGGCCACCGCCGCTATGTGCCGGTCCCATGTGTCGTATGTCCGTTCCGTCCCGTACTGCCCCGTGTTGCTTCGCGCTGTACGGAATGTGCACGGGACGTGCTGCGGCAGCGGCTGCGGCAGCGGCTCAGCGCCTCACCTCGGATTCCGCGCGGGGACCCGGGTGTGAGGCCTGGAGAGGCGCTCGCCTGCGCCGGAGACGGCAGCGGTGTCCTGCGGAGCACCGGCGAGAGCCGCGGCGGCGGTGTCTCAGAGCGGCGCGCGTGGGCCCCTCGGGGTGCCCGGCGGTGGCGGAGGCGGTGGCTCCGGCCAGCTGCCCGGTGAGCGGGGCGCGCGGCGGGGCGTGGGGCCCAGCGGGGTGCCTGCCTGCGTCGGCGCGTCAGCGGCGTCCCGGCTGGAGCGCGGGGGAGGGCCGCCCTCAGCGGCTCCCTCGTGCGGCCGGCGCCGGGGCGGGTCGCCGGGCCGCCCACCGGGAGGGCCGCCCGGCTGGTTCTGCGGCCCGTCGTCGGGCCGCTCTCCGTACGGGACGCCGCGCTGCTCGTACGGCTGCTCATGCGGCCGCTTGTACGGGTTGCGCTCGCCTGGCGGGGTCTGGGAGAGGGGCGAGGGGGTGTAGGGGCCGGGGCTATAGGCCAGGTCCGGATACGTACGCGAACCGTCACGGCCCGCGCCGCCAGCCACGTGACCGCCACCAGCTTTCTGCCCGTCGCCAGGGCCGTCCCCGGAGTTATGCGCTCCGCCGGGGCGGCGTCCCGCCAAGGCCAGAGGCGCCACGCCCCGCCCCGCCGCACCCGTCGCGCAGGCCAGCAGGGCTCCGACGGCGCCGGAGCCCAGCCCCCACGCGGCGCCGAGCAGCAGTGCCGAGACCATGCTGCCGCGCAGCTCAAGGGCCGCGCCGAAGGCGTCGATGCCGAGGACCGACAGGCTCGCGTCCGCCGTCACCTCCGTCAGCCAGACCAGCAGCGGCAGGGTGAGCGCCGTGACGATGCCGAGACGCAGCGCGCAGTGCCCCGCGAAGCCGGGCACTGCGCGGCCGTCGCGCGGCGTGCGGACGGCGGTCAGCGCCCCCGCGGTCAGCATCATCAGCGCGCAGGCGACGGCCAGCAGCCAGACCCGGCTGTCGAGTTCGGCGAGGCGGCTCACGGTGATCGGCTCGTCCGGGTCGGCGGCGAGCAGTTTGTCGACAGGGTCGGGGAGGACGGCGAGGAGCGCGCCGTCGGCCGTGCCGCGCCAGGACACGAACAGCCCGATGGGGAGGCCGAGCCACGCCCCGTTCGGGGCGCCGAGCAGGGCCGCCCCCATGACCAGCCGGGGGTGGTCGTCGCAGAGCGCCGCGTACGCCGCGGCGGCGAGCCCCGCGGCGACCGCGAGCAGGCACACCGCGTACATCGCCGAGGCGGCGGGCCGCACCAGCCGGTGCGCGGCTGACCAGCCGGACGGCGGCGGTGCGCGGCGCGAGACGAGCAACGAGACCAGGAGCACCGTGAGCACCCACACGGCTCCGCCGAGCAGTGAGCTCCCCACGTCGACGGAGTAGCCCACGGCGGCCTCGGCGCCCGCGAGGTCGGCGATTCGGTCCGGCAGTCCGCCGCCGATATCACCGATATCCGCTATGTCGCCGAGCTCGTCAGGGAGTTTGTCGGTGATTCCGCCGCCTTTGCCGTCGTCATCTCCGCCGATGCCGTCAATATCGTCGAGGCCGAGCGCGGCACCATCGATCGTGACCGTATCGTTGCCCGCCCAGGCGAGACCGCCGAGCAGCGCGACGAAAAGCGCGGTCACCACCCCGGCCCGCGCCGCGAGTTCTCCCTTTCCGATCACGGCTCCGGCGCCGCGCAGTGAACGGGCGAACAGCCAGCCGAGCAGCACAGCGCCGACCAGGCTCACTCCCAGTGGCGTGATATCGACGCTGGTTTCGGCGGTCGAGCCCGTCAGCCCGAACGCCTCGACGTCGCCGGAGGGGGTCACGGACCCGCCGACCGCCACCACCACGGCGGCGGCTGTCATGGGCCCGAGCGCCCCCGCGTCGTCGGCGCCCACCAGATGCAGGCCGAGCGCGGCGACCCCGGACATGGCGAGGAACGACCAGCCCACAGCGGCGACGGACGCCAGAACGGCATCCAGCCAACGCCCGCCCTTGCTTTCACTCCTGGCCATGACGCACCTCGATCCCCACCGGTGCCCGGATACATGTGATCCGTACGCATCCGTGGGCGCTTACTACTCTCCGGGCGCCTTTCGCCGGAGTCAACGCCACCCGTTACAGGGCCGTGTCAGGCCCGACTTTCCGTTCAGGGACTGAGCCTGAAATAGTTCCTCACGATGTTCGCCATCCCTAGACTCCCTGTGCAGGGGATTACTCGGGGGACAAGTAATTGGGGCATGGAGTGCCGGAAGTCGTACTGGAATTGAATGGACAGACCTGGACGCTTGATCCGTCCAGGGCGTACAGCCTCGGACGTGATCCGCAGGGGGACATGGTCCTTGAGGACGCCCGGGTCTCGTGGCGGCACGCCACGGTGCGGTGGGGCGGGCGCAGTTGGATCATCGAGGATCACGGCAGCACCAACGGCACCTATGTGCAAGGTCAGCGCATCCAGCAGATGGAGATCGGCCCTGGCTCCACCGTCCATCTCGGCAACGGGTCCGATGGGCCGCGGCTGAGCCTCAGCGGCGCACCCGTGGCGGCGGGCGCCGTCGGCGCCGACGCCTACGGCGGGCAGAACGCGGCGGCCGCGCCGCACCACGCGCCCCCCGCTCAGCAGCCGCAGCAGCCCGGCCCCGGCTGGGACCAGCAGCCGCAGCAGGCCCCGCCGCAGCAGCAGCCCGGCTGGCAGCAGCAGGCGCCGCACGTACAGCAGCCCGCGCAGTTCCAGCAGCCGTACGCGCACCAGCAGCAGGCCCCGCAGGGCGCCCCGCCGCAGGGACCGCATGACTTCCCGGCGCAGAAGACGCCGCACGCGGGCGGCGGCGTCCCGCAGCAGCCCGGTGGGGACCACCGCAGCCCGACCACGTTCCACCAGATCGCCGCCGGCCGGGTGATGCGGATCGGCCGTGCGCTGGAGAACGAGCTGGTCGTCTCCGACCTCCAGGTCTCCAGGAACCACGCCGAGTTCCGGGCCACGCCCGACGGCCGGTTCGAGATCGTCGACCTCGGCAGCCACAACGGCACGTACGTCAACGGTCAGCCGGTCCGCCAGCAGATCATCGGCCCGAACGACATCGTCGGCGTCGGCCACTCCACCTTCCGGCTGGTCGGGGACCGGCTTGAGGAGTTCGTCGACACCGGCGAGGTGTCGTTCTCGGCCCGCCATCTGACGGTCACGGTCGCCGAGAACAAGACCATCCTCAAGGACGTCACCTTCGGCGTCCCGGAGAAGTCGCTGGTCGCGGTCATCGGCCCGTCCGGCTCCGGAAAGTCCACCCTGCTGCGCGCGCTCACCGGCTACCGCCCCGCGAACCAGGGCGACGTCCTCTACGACAACCGGAACCTCTACAAGCAGTTCGCCGAGCTGCGGCAGCGCATCGGTCTCGTTCCGCAGGACGACATCCTGCACAAGGAGCTGACCGTCAAGAAGGCGCTCCGCTACGCGGCCAAGCTCCGCTTCCCCGGTGACACCGCGGAGGCCGAGCGCGAGGCCCGGATCGGCGAGGTGCTGCGCGAGCTGAAGCTCGACATCCACGCCGACAAGCGCGTCACCTCGCTCTCCGGCGGCCAGCGCAAGCGCGTGTCGGTCGCGCTTGAGCTGCTGACGAAGCCGTCGCTGATCTTCCTGGACGAGCCGACCTCCGGTCTCGACCCGGGCATGGACCGCGATGTGATGCAGCTGCTGCGCGGCCTCGCCGACGACGGCCGTACGGTGCTGGTCGTCACGCACTCGGTGGCCGAGCTGGCGCTGTGCGACAAGCTCCTGGTCATGGCGCCCGGCGGCTCCGTCGCCTACTTCGGCCCGCCGGAGGAGGCGCTCAACTTCTTCGGCTACGAGACGTGGGCCGATGTCTTCTCGGCCTTCGAGAACTACCGCGACTACGACTGGGCGGGCCGCTGGCGCGGCTCGCAGCACTACCATATGTACGCGGCGGACATCGACGCCGTCGCCCCGCAGTCCGTACGCGTGCAGCCGCCACCGGCCCGGATGCAGAAGCCGCAGACCTGGGGCTCCCAGCTCTGGACGCTGATCCGGCGCTACACCACGGTGATCGCCTCCGACCGGGGCTTCATGGGCCTGATGGTGATCCTGCCCGCCGTGCTCGGTGCGGTCAGTGTGGTCATCCCCGCCGAGTACGGCCTGGTCGCCGGCCCCAAGGGCAAGACGAACCAGGACGCGGGCACGATCATGCTGATCCTCGCGGTCGGCATGTGCTTCTCCGGCGCGGCCAACTCCGTACGAGAACTGATCAAGGAACGGGTGATCTACGAGAGGGAACGGGCCGTCGGCCTGTCCCGCTCGGCGTACCTGATGTCCAAGGTCATCGTCCTCGGTGTCATCACCGCGCTCCAGGGCGTCATCATCTGCGGCATCGGCTTCTCCACCCGTGAGCTGCCAAAGGAAGGACTGATCTTCCCGCCCGCCGCCGAGCTGTGCCTGGTGATCATCGCGCTCGGCTTCGCCTCGATGATGTTCGGTCTCGTCATCTCCTCGCTGGTGAAGACCGCAGAGAAGACGATGCCGCTGCTGGTCATGTTCGCCATCGTGCAGATCGTCTTCACGGGCGTGCTGTTCAAGATCCACGGGTCGCCCGGCGTCGAGCAGTTCGCGTACCTGATGCCCTCCCGCTGGGCGATCGGCGCCTCCGGCGCGACGCTGGACCTCTCGCACGTCATGGCGCCCTGGGACCCGAAGAAGCCCAACGACCTGGACCCGCTGTGGGACCACAGCGTCGGCCAGTGGGGCTTCGACATGTTCCTGCTGATCGCGATCGGCGTCGCCTGCGGCTTCGCTGTCGCGCGGCTGCTGCGCCGCCACGAGCCCGAGGTCATGCGCAAGTAACCGGCCGGGGGGTGTGGCGGGCCCGCTGGCGCCCGTCCCGCACCGTGCGAGCGCCGAGGGGCACCCGCCACCACCGCACGAGCGCCAAAGCGCACGCACCACCGCACCACCGCACAGACGCCGAAGGGCGGCACCCCGGGGAGGGTGCCGCCCTTCGGCGTCTGTGCGGGCCCGGCTGGGGAGTCCCGTGCGGCGGGACTCGCCGGGTAACGGCCGGGTGGGGAGTGGCCCGGCCGGTGCTGCTTAGTACGCCGAGTCGACGTTGTCCATCGAGCCGTACTTGTCGGCCGCGTAGTTGCAGGCGGCCGTGATGTTGGCGACCGGGTCGTAGATGTCCGAGGACGTACCGGCGACGTGGTACGCCGCGAACGTCGGGGGGATCACCTGGAGCAGGCCCTTGGACGGGATGCCGGCGGCGGCGTTGGAGTCCCAGTTGTTGATGGCCTTCGGGTTGCCGCCGGACTCCCGCATGACGTTGCGGTGAATGCCCTCGTAGCTGCCCGGGATGCCGTTCTTCTTCATGATGGCCAGCGACTCCTTGATCCAGCCATCGAGGTTGTTGCTGTAGCTGGCGGCCGGAGCGGACTTGCGCTCGGCGGAACGGCTCGCGGTCTTGACCGTCCGCTCCTTCGCGGCCTTCTGCTCCGCGACGGCCTTGGTCTGCTTGGCCTTCGTGTGCGCGGCGGCGATGGCCTTCTTCTTGGCCTCGGCGGCCTTCTGCCGCGCCTCGGCGGCGGCCTTCTTCTTGGCCTCGGCCTCGGTCTTCGCCTGCTTCTCAGCGGTCTGCGACTGCTGAGTGAGGCTGGAGTGCTGGACCTTGCCACCGAGCGCGGACTGGTCGAAGACGACGGGCTGGGCGGACAGCGCGGCGGCGTTCGGCTCGGCGTTCGACTCGCCACCGGGGACGACTGCGAACGCCAGAGCGGCGGCGCCCGCGGCGGCTATGCCCGCGGCGGAGAACTTGTGGGTCTTGGACAGACGGTGATAACCACGGATGCTGGGGACGGGCATGGCGGAGTAGACCTCTTCCAATCGCTTGAGTCGCAACTGGCCGGATTCGGCGTGACACGCCGTCTTCCTGGATCTACGGCGCCGTGCGACTCGGCAATTGTTAGCGGCCGGAAAATCTCGTGGCAAAGGTGTGACGTACTACCCTGCTTCGTACAAAAGGGGGTAGCTCCTGACCAGGAAATCGCCCCGTTTTCCCGGCCATGTGCCCCTTAAACGTCCACTACTCCCCTTCGTAGGTGATCTGCGTCCTATGTGCGGGCTCACACCGGGCCCTCCTCCCCCTCGCTCGGTGTGAGCGCCGCGGCACGGCGTGTGGCTGGAATCAGACCTCGACCAAGACCTGCGGCAGGGACTTGCGCACCAGGTCGGGCACGGCGCAGTCCTCGGCCGGATATCCCACGGGGATCACCGCGAACGCCTTCTCGTTCTCGGGCCGCCCCAGCACCCGCGACAGGAAGCGCATCGGGCTCGGCGTGTGCACCAGCGCGGCGAGGCCCGACAGATGCAGAGCGGACAGCAGCATCCCGACCGCGATGCCCACCGACTCGTCCACGTAGTAGTGCTTGCGCTTGGTGCCGTCGTCCCCCAGCCAGTAGCGCTGCTCGAAGACCACGATGAGCTGCGGCGCGTCCGTCAGGTGCGGCTTGACCTCGTCCGTGCCCAGCGGCCGCAGCGCCGCCAGCCACTCCTCGCCGAGCCGCCCCTCGTACGAGCGCCGCTCCTCATCCTCCGCGGCCTGCCTGATCTGCTGCCGAATCCCGGCGTCCTTGACGAGCACGAACGTCCAGGGCTGCTGATGCGCGCCGGACGGTGCGGTGGCCGCGCACGCGATGGCGTCCCGCACGACCTGCTCGGGCACCGGGTCGGTGGAGAACTGCCGTACGGTCCTGCGCTCGTCCATCCGGCGCCGCAGCTCGGCGGCGCGCGCCAGGGACTCGGTGGGGCCCATCCGCGCCGGGCGATAGGCGACCGGCCGGTAGGGGTCGCCGTGGGTGGGGGTCCAGTTCCGCGTTGGTATAGACATATCCCGAGTCTGGCGTCTCCCCCCGCCCGATGAGAGGCGGATTCCAGAAATCCCGCCCCCACCGAAGCCCCCGCACCCCCGCTGACTTAGGAGAGCAGCCCTCGGCGCAGTGAAGGGGGTGTGCCCGGCCAGGGGCGCGGGGAACTGCGCGCCCAGCCACGACGCACCCGCACTCCGCGACGCACGGACAGGGGCCCCGCACCCACACCCGGCACTCCCCCCCCGCACGATCCCCCGCACGCTCCGCCGGACATCGGCCTACGCCCTGCGACCTAACCCGCGGCCGCCGCCGGTCGGATACGCCCAGCTGAACCCGCCGGTACGGTGAACCCATGACCAAAGGCCCGGGCACCGGCCCCGGAACCGGCTTGGCCGCCGTCAGCACCGCTCTCCTCGCCATGAGCAGGCACCTGGAGGTCCGCGACGTCCTCAAGACGATCGTCGCCTCCGCCCGCGAACTGCTCGACGCCGAGTACGCGGCGCTGGGCGTCCCCGACGATCACGGGGGGTTCGCCCAGTTCGTCGTCGACGGCGTCAGCGACGAGCAGTGGAAGGCCATCGGCCCGCTGCCCCGGCAGCACGGCATCCTCGCCGCGATGCTCAAGGACGCCACCCCGCAGCGGCTGGCCGACGTCCGTACCGACCCCCGGTTCGAAGGCTGGCCCGCCGCACACCCCGAGATGTCCGACTTCATCGGGCTCCCCGTCGCCGACGGGGACGAGGTGCTCGGGGCTCTGTTCCTCGCCAACAAGAGGTGCCCCAAGCCGCACGGCGGCTGCGGCTTCACCGCCGAGGACGAGGAACTGCTCGCCATCCTGGCCCAGCACGCCGCCATCGCGCTGACCAACGCGCGGCTGTACGAGCGCAGCCGCGAGCTGACCATCGCGGGGGAACGCGCCAGGCTCGCCCACGAGCTCCACGACGCCGTCGCCCAGAAACTCTTCTCGCTGCGCCTGACCGCCCAGGCCGCCACCGCACTGGTGCACCGCGACCCGGACCGGGCCAAAAGCGAACTCCAGCAGGTCGCGGCGCTGGCCGCGGAGGCCGCCGACGAGCTGCGGGCCGCCGTCATCGAGTTGCGCCCGGCCGCCCTCGACGAGGACGGGCTGGTCGCGACCCTGCGTACCCAGGTTCAGGTGCTCGACAGGGCCCAGGGCGCCCGCGTCACCTTCACGTCCGACGGGGTGCGGGCGCTGCCCTCCGCCCAGGAGGAGGCGCTGCTGCGGGTCGCCCAGGAAGCCCTGCACAACGCGCTGCGCCACTCCGCCGCCGAACACGTGAACGTGACGCTCACCCGCCACAGCACGGGCGGCACGACCCTCCGTGTCCGCGACGACGGCCGCGGCTTCGACCCGTCCGCCGTGCGCCGCGCCGGACGGCACCTCGGCCTGGTCTCCATGCGGGACCGGGCAGCCGCCGTCGGCGGCCGGCTGACCGTGGAATCCACGCCCGGCAAGGGCACCGTTATCGACATGGAGGTGCCCGGTGGCTGAGCCGGAGAGCACACAGCGGACGGCCGCGACCGCGGCCCCCCGCACGGAACCCCCGCGCATCTCGGTCCTGCTGGTCGACGACCACCAGGTCGTCCGCCGGGGCCTGCGCACCTTCCTGGAAGTACAGGAGGACATCGAGGTCGTCGGCGAGGCGTCGGACGGCGCCGAGGGCGTCGCCCGCGCGGAGGAGCTGCGGCCCGACGTCGTCCTCATGGACGTGAAGATGCCGGGCACCGACGGCATCGAGGCCCTGCGCAAGCTCCGCGAACTGCAGAACCCGGCCCGGGTGCTCGTCGTCACCAGCTTCACCGAGCAGCGCACCGTCGTCCCCGCGCTGCGCGCCGGTGCGGCGGGCTACGTCTACAAGGACGTCGACCCGGACGCCCTGGCGGGCGCCATCCGCTCCGTCCACGCCGGGCACGTACTCCTCCAGCCCGAGGTCGCCGGGGCGCTCCTGTCGCAGGACGAGGCGAACAACGGCCAGGGGCGTGGCGCCTCGCTCACCGAACGTGAGCGGGAGGTCCTGGCCCACATCGCCGACGGCCGCTCCAACCGGGAGATCGCCCGGGCGCTGGTGCTGTCCGAGAAGACCGTGAAAACACACGTCTCCAACATCCTGATGAAGCTCGACCTCGCCGACCGCACCCAGGCCGCTCTGTGGGCCGTCCGGCACGGTATTGGCGACTGAAGTTTCATACGGTCGTGTGATTGGCGTCCTGGTGGCGCAACCCATCTGGCAGCAGGCCGTTCTCCATGGCATGCCGCGGCGGCTGGCCGCGGTGCCATGCTGAGAAGGGTTGAGAGTGAAGAACATCAAGAGGGCCGCCACCGTATCGATCATGATCGGCGGTCTCGCTATCGCTGGTGGGGGGACCGCCTCAGCGGTCGGCGGGGCCAGTGCGGAGGGCAGGGCCGTCGGCTCTCCGGGCGTTGTCTCCGGTCTCGAAATCCAGGTGCCGGTGAGCGTCCCGGCCAACGTCTGCGGCGACACCGTCGACGTGGTGGCGCCGCTGAACCCGACCGTCGGCAACAGCTGCGTCAACAGCTGACCGGCTCTCCGAGGGCGGCACTCGCCCCCGCCTGAGCGCGCGGGCCCCCGTGCGGACTCGCCCGAGCGGCGGCTGCCTCGTACGCGGACATCCTCGTACGGCGCAGTCCGGGCAACGCCCGCACAGGTCCACCCCGCGCATCACCCGGCCCCGCGGCACCCCCGCGGGGCCGGGTCGCCTCCCGGCCGTCATCAGGTCCGGAGGTCTTCCCCTGCCGGGGCGGCTCCGCGCACAGGGCGCACGGAGCCGCCCCTGGCTCAGGACTGCCGCTGCTCCACGTACGCGTTGTACGCGGCGACCTGGGCCCGCCGCGACGTCCGCTCCACAGGCCGCAACGCCTCCGCCCGCGCCGCGATCTCGGACGCGCTCACCGCACCACCGTGCTCAGGCCCGTACGCGATGTCCACCAGCGTTCCCACGCGCTGCGCCAGCTCCAGCACCCGCACGGCACGCGGCGGATAGCCCGGCGCGAGCACCTCCCGGCCCCGCTCGGCACGCGCCCGGTACGCCTCAAGGGCGGCGTCGGTGACCGGCCCCGAGCCCGCCACGTTCAGCCGGGACAGCACCTCGGTCGCCTCGCGCAGCGCCTCGGCCAGCTCACGCTCGGCCTCGCCCAGCGACGGCACGTCCGCGGGCGGCGCCTCCCGGACCGGCAGGCAGTGCCACACCACCTCGACGTGGACGTCCTCCGCGGACACCGCCGCCCCGGAGGCCCCCGGGCTCCCGTCCGTCAACCCAGGGCCCGCCCGGCGCTCCTCGGGCACGAAACCGAGGCCCACGCCGACCGCGATCACCGCCTCGCCCGCGTCCAGCGCCTGCTTGTTGAACGCCGGGGGCCCGCTCAACCCCAGCGGATGCCCGGCCACCGGCAAGGCCACGCACAACCCGGTCGCCCCCATGGCTCTGAGCCGTCCGATGGCCAGCGTGAGCCCGACCGGCACGGGCTCGGCCGCGGTGCCCGGCGGAGCGTCCCGCTCCGGCAGGCCGACGACACGGTGTGACGCATCCGGGCCGGTGATACGGTACGCCGCGTCATCAGGCGAGATAAGCCCGGCAATAAGGGCATTTCCCCATGCGGCGAGGCGTCCTGATCGAGGTTCATCGAGCATGCCACCAGCCTAAGGACTGGCACTGACATCGCGTGGCGTAGGTTTTGCCTGGGAGCTGTGCCCACAGGCACACGCGACATTCGAGACTGCAAGGGGAGACAACGCGCTCATGAGCGATGTTCTGGAGCTGGTGGACGTATCCGTGGTCCGCGACGGCCGGGCTCTGGTGGACCAGGTTTCCTGGTCAGTCGCCGAGGGAGAGCGATGGGTGATCCTCGGCCCCAACGGCGCCGGGAAGACGACCCTCCTCAACATCGCCTCCAGCTATCTCTTCCCGACCACGGGCACCGTGCAGATCCTCGGTGAGAAGCTCGGCGGCGTCGACGTCTTCGACCTCCGGCCGCGCATCGGCATGGCGGGCATCGGGGTGGCGGACAAGCTCCCCCGCAGCCAGACCGTTCTGCAGACGGTCCTCACCGCCGCGTACGGCATGACGGCCACCTGGCAGGAGAGCTACGAGGCCGTCGACGAGGACCGGGCCCGCGCCTTCCTGGACCGGCTCGGCATGAACGACTACCTGGACCGGAAGTTCGGCACGCTCTCCGAGGGCGAGCGCAAGCGCACCCTCATCGCCCGCGCGATGATGACCGACCCGGAGCTCCTCCTCCTCGACGAGCCTGCGGCCGGCCTCGACCTCGGCGGCCGCGAGGACCTCGTACGCCGCCTCGGCAGGCTCGCCCGCGACCCGTACGCGCCCTCCATGATCATGGTGACGCACCACGTCGAGGAGATCGCCCCCGGCTTCACCCATGTCCTGATGATCCGCCAGGGCGAGGTGCTCGCCGCCGGCCCCGTGGAGACCGAGCTCAACTCGCGCAACCTCTCGCGGTGTTTCGGCCTTCCGCTCCTCGTCGAGCGCAACGGTGACCGCTGGACCGCCCAGGGGCTGCCCCTCACCTGAGCCGGTGACGGCACGCGCGGTCAGGGCCGAGCCCAGCTCGACCGGCGGCACCGGCGTGGACTGATCCGCGCCCCTGTCCCCGGACGTGGCCGCCAACTACCATGACCACGTGGACGCATGGGTGTGGTGGCTGATCGCCGCCGTCGGGTTGGGAATTCCCCTCGTCGTGACGGCGATGCCGGAATTCGGAATGTTCGCCGTCGGCGCCGTCGCCGGTGCCATCACCGCGGCGCTCGGTGGCGGCATCGTGCTCCAGGTGGTGATCTTCGCTGTCGTCTCGGTCGCCCTGGTCGCCGTCGTGCGGCCCATCGCGGCGCGGAGCCGTTCCCAACGCCCGGCTCTGGCCAGCGGCATCGACGCGCTGAAGGGCCGGCAGGCCGTCGTCCTAGAGCGGGTCGACAGCGCCGGTGGGCGGATCAAGCTCGCGGGTGAGGTGTGGTCAGCGCGCTCTCTCGACACGGACCAGGCGTACGAGCCTGGCCAGCAGGTCGATGTCGTGGAGATCGACGGAGCGACGGCCATCGTGATGTGAGCTGCCGTCAGGACAATCGGCGTCCCACCGTGCGGTGGTCCGTTGACCGGCTGCGCGGTGGTCCGCTGATCTGACAGACTCATCTATCAAGATCGACCCACAACCGAAGGGCAACTGGGAGCCGCTATGGAACCGATCATCATCGTCCTGATCATCCTGGTGGTGCTCGTGTTCATCGCCCTGATCAAGACGATCCAGGTCATCCCGCAAGCCAGCGCTGCCATCGTCGAACGATTCGGCCGCTACACCCGCACCCTCAACGCCGGCCTGAACATCGTCGTCCCGTTCATCGACTCCGTCCGCAACCGCGTCGACCTCCGCGAGCAGGTCGTGCCGTTCCCCCCGCAGCCGGTGATCACCCAGGACAACCTGGTCGTCAACATCGACACCGTCATCTATTACCAGGTGACCGACGCGCGGGCGGCGACGTACGAGGTCGCCAGCTACATCCAGGCGATCGAGCAGCTCACCGTCACCACGCTCCGGAACATCATCGGCGGCATGGACCTTGAGCGGACCCTGACGTCCCGTGAGGAGATCAACGCAGCACTGCGCGGTGTCCTCGACGAGGCGACCGGCAAGTGGGGCATCCGTGTCAACCGCGTCGAGCTGAAGGCGATCGAGCCGCCGACCTCCATCCAGGACTCGATGGAGAAGCAGATGCGCGCCGACCGCGACAAGCGCGCCGCGATCCTCCAGGCGGAAGGTGTCAGGCAGTCGGAGATCCTGCGCGCCGAAGGCGAGAAGCAGTCCTCCATCCTGCGCGCCGAAGGTGACGCCAAGGCCGCCGCCCTGCGCGCCGAAGGTGAGGCGCAGGCGATCCGTACGGTCTTCGAGTCCATCCACGCCGGAGACGCGGACCAGAAGCTGCTCGCCTACCAGTACCTCCAGATGCTGCCGAAGATCGCCGAAGGCGACGCCAACAAGCTCTGGATCGTGCCCAGCGAGATCGGCGACGCGCTGAAGGGGCTCGGCGGCGCCCTCGGCAACTTCGGCCCCATGGGTGGCGGCTCGGGCGGCTCGAACGCCGAGTCCGCGCCGCGCCGTGAGCAGCCCAGGATCGACTGACCCGGCGCCCGGTTCTCCGGGCCCCGTTCATCGAGATGGCCCCGCCGCTCTGCCGAGCGACGGGGCCATCCGCGTTCGTCCGCCAACGCCGCTACGCGCTGTCCGCTGTCAGGCGGGCACCGGCAGCCAGTCCGGCAGCGCCTCCCGCCCCGCGCCGCCGAGCGCGAGCACCAGCGCGTCGGACGGCGAAGGCTCGAACGGCGCGCGGAGCAGCCGCATCCCCGCCTGCTCCGGCGTCCTGTCCGCCTTGCGGTGGTTGTCCTCGGCGCAGGACGCGACCGTGTTCAGCCAGGTGTCCCCACCCCCGTGTGATCGGGGCACCACGTGGTCCACGGTCGTCGCCCTGCGTCCGCAGTACGCGCAGCGGTGCCGGTCCCTGACCAGCACACCGCGCCGCGACCACGGCGCCCGTCTTCGGAACGGCACCCGTACGTAACGGCAGAGCCGGATCACCCGGGGCACCGGAAGATCCACGTCGGCCGCCCGTACGCGCAGACCGGGAAGAGCCTGTTCGACGACGGCCTTGTCCTGCAGCACCAGCACGACCGCGCGCCGCAGCGTCACTGTCGACAGCGGCTCGAAGCTCGCGTTGAGCACCAGGGTCTCGCGCATCCCGAACACCTCCCGCTTCCCGGCCCGCCCCGTGCCGGGCCCGGATCAACTCTGTACGGGAGGGCGGGCGACGACAACGCAATTTAGGGCGGCGCGGGGGCGCGGAGAGGACCAGGCGGACACGTGAGGCGTCCCCGGGCCCTTGAGGGGCATGGCTTGACGGAACGTGTGAGGGGACGGGCTCATGACATGGACCCGTCCCCGGAAACACCGCACGGCGGTCTCACGCGTGCGCGCGCACGCGTGCCCGCCTCAGCTCTCGGCGGGCGTCTCGTACTCGCCGATCAGCTGGGCGCGCGCCAGCGTGTGGAAGCGCAGGTTGAACCCGACCACGGCCGGCGACGCCTCCGCGTCCGGGCCCAGCCTGTCCTCGTCCACGGCGTACACCGTGAACACATACCGGTGCGGGCCGTCCCCGGGCGGCGGCGCGGCACCGCCGTAGTCCCGCGTGCCGTAGTCGTTCCGTACGTGCAGGGCACCCTCGGGCAGCCCCTTGAAGTCCTCGCTGCCCGCGCCCGCGGGAAGCTCGGTGACGGTGACCGGAAGGTTGAAGACCGTCCAGTGCCAGAAACCGCTGCCGGTCGGCGCGTCGGGGTCGAAGCAGGTGACGGCGAAGCTCTTCGTCTCCGCGGGAAAGCCGTCCCAACGCAGGTGCGGCGACAGGTTCCCGCCCGCCTTCGCCTGGTCTTCCTTCAGCACACCACCGGGCACCACATCGTCGCTCCGCACGGTGAACGACGGCACCGGGGGATGGAAGTCATGGGGGAGTGGGCGCCGGTTCTGCTCGGGCACGTTGAATCCTCTCTGCTCGCGCGACTCGCGGTCACCGCCAGCCTAGCGAGACCGCCGCAGCGGGACACGGGCCCGGCTGGGAGCATGACCCACATGACCGAACCCGAGGAAAGCTCCCCGCAGCCCAGCTGGCACACCGCTGAACTGGACCTCGACGGCGTGCGCGACAAGGCGGCGTTCCTCGACCGCTGCGCACGGGACCTGGACCTGCCCCAGTGGTTCGGCCGGAACTGGGACGCCCTCGCCGACTGCCTGAAGGATCTCTCCTGGTGGGGCGCGTCAAGCGGCTACGACGTGCACGTACGAGGCTGGACGGAGTTCCGGTCGGCGGCTCCGGAGGCGGCGGACACCGCGGCCGGGGTGCTCGCCGACGCCATCACCTACTGGTCCGTCCGCCCCACCCCGCTGAACGTCGTCTTCGACCCCCCGGACGCGTCCGGTCCCGGCAACGCGTACTGAGCGACAAGCGCGCGGGGCGTGCGCCGACCGATCGGTGCACGCCCCGCGAAGGTCCAGCCTTGGCGATCAGAGCCAGTTGCGCTTGCCGCCGACGTCCGCCAGCCACTGGTTCAGGTACGCGGCCCAGTCGGTGTCCTGGTAGCCGGTGAGGCTCACGGTGAAGGCGCGGTAGGAGTCGCTGCCCTCGGTGAAGAGACCCGGCTTCTTGTCCATCTCCAGGATGACGTCCATCTCGCGGTCGTCAGCGACGAAGGTCAGCTCCACCTGGTTCAGGCCCCGGTACTGCTGCGGCGCGAAGAACTCGATCTCCTGGTAGAAGGGCAGCCGCTGGCGCGTACCGCGGATGTGCCCGCGCTCCAGGTCGGCGCTCTTGAAGCTGAACCCGAGGCTGCCGAAGGCGTCGAGGATCGCCTGCTGCGCGGGGAGGGGGTGGACATTGACGGGGTCGAGGTCACCGGAGTCCACAGCGCGCGCGATCTCCAGCTCCGTGGTCACACCGACGTTCATGCCCGTCAGGTGGCGCCCCATGAACATCGTCACCGGCGTCTCCCACGGGATCTCCAGCGAGAACTGCACCGCGTGCACAGCACCCGGCTGCACCTCGAAGGCCCCGCCCAGACGCTGCTTGGTGAACTCGACGTCCTGCTTGACCTCCTGGTCGCCGCTCTCCACCTCCACCCGCGCCTGCAGGCCGACCGAGAGTCCCTCGATCTGCTGGGCCACCGAGCCACCCTGGATGCGCACCTCACCCTGGACGACGCCACCCGGAACGACGTTCTCCTCGGTGAGCACCGTCTCCACCGAAGCCCCGCCGGCTCCCATGCTCGCGAGCAGCTTCTTGAAGCCCATGTTGTTCCTCCACAAGACGCGACGTCGTCTCGTCGCCTCGGTCGTGTTCGCTTGATCTCTACACACGCGCAACCACCGCGGCCGGTTCCGCGCGACACACCCTCGCAGCCCGCCGGTCCCAGGCCAACAGAGCGCGCGGAAGCGTTGCCGTACCCTCGGGCCGTGTGATTGTGGGATCTGACCGTACGCCGCTCGACCGCTCGTTCTTCAACCGCCCTGTTCTCCAGGTCGCGCCCGATCTCCTCGGCCGGACTCTCGTCCGCCTGACACCGGAGGGACCGATCGAGGTACGCCTGACAGAAGTAGAGGCGTACGCGGGACCGGCCGACCCCGGCTCGCATGCCTATCGCGGCCGCACCGAGCGCAACTCCGCGATGTTCGGGCCACCCGGGCACGCCTACGTCTACTTCACCTACGGCATGTGGCACTGCCTCAACCTGGTGTGCGGTGAGACCGGCACGGCGAGCGGAGTACTACTGCGCGCGGGAGAGATCATCAGCGGCCACGAGCTGGCCCGTCCCCGCCGCAAGACCGCGCGCAACGACCACGAGCTGGCCAAGGGACCGGCACGTCTGGCCACAGCTCTGGGCGTGGACCGGAACCTGAACGGGGCCGATGTCTGCGCGGGCCCCGACGCCGCCCTTCAGGTGCTGCACGGCCAGCGCACACCACCGGAGCAGGCACTCAGCGGACCGCGCACCGGAGTAGGGGGAGAGGGCGCCACCCACCCGTGGCGCTTCTGGACCGCGGGCGACCCGACCGTCAGTCCCTACCGGGCCCATACGCCCCGGCGGCGCGACCGGTCTGTGAGCAAGACGGAGCTTGACGCGGGGCGCTCCGGCGCCTAATGTAGTCCGAGCCGCTTGAGACGGGCAGTGCTGTCAGCGCGACCGCAAGATCGCGTAGAGAGAGCCTGAGAGCCCCAAGCAGCAAAAACCACTACTAGGCACGACTCCCAATCGGGGCGACTTTCGGCATGCCGAAATTCCAACCGAAAGCCTCGATTATGAGGCACCGGGGAAATCCGCTAAAGTAGTGATCACGCCGGAAGGCGCGAAACAAACCCCCCTCCAACGGGGACCGGAAACAAATTCAGACCAGACCGCGGCTTACGGGAAGCGGAAACGGACTGGAAAAGGATCTGGTAAGGTTGGAAACACAGAAGGGAAAGCCCGGAGGGCCTGGTGAAACAGGCGCAAAGGAAGCGTCCGTTCCTTGAGAACTCAACAG